>NZ_ANOH01000194.1 GCF_000346505.1 Aporhodopirellula sallentina SM41 | reverse complement strand
CTAAGCTTCCGTTTGACCAATTGGAAGCGTATCGCAGCGAGGGACGCCTGCTCAACGGGAACGAACTGGCGCACTTTATGAGACGACAGCGGATCGCCATCTGGCTTGAGGAGGATCAACAGCTTGATCCCCGCTACCTGCCGTTGTTGAGCCCTAACACGCTTGTTCTCTACGCTGCCCGAAAGCCGTCCTGGGATGGAAAACCGGTGGAGAATGAGCGAAAAAATGGTTTTCCATCAACGCCGATCGAATTTAGCGGAGTGATGCAATTTGGAGATGGTTCGACGGTGCTCGCCAACACGACCCACGATTACGTCGAGCAGACGTACACAGCCACGGTCCCCCTCTTTAAACAGGTGGAGGTTGACGGCAAGCAGGTCACGGTGATTGAAGAAGTTGAAGAAACAAGAACGCGCACCGTTGCTGTCCCCAAGGTCCGGCAGTCCCGGATCGCCGCCGACGCGTTCAGCCTTTTTGAAATGGGCGGCAAACGTCTGCCCCCATCCGAAATAGAAACGCGACTCGCCAGCCCTCAGACCGTTGTTCATGTTGCCGCAGGACAAAAAGTGTCTCCCTGGTACCGCAAACTACTGGCTCTGGACGCACTCGTTCTCGCTGAGCGAAAGGCGAACGCAAGGTAATTCGACAAGCAGAGCGTTCCGACCGGGAGCCAAACTCATCGCCACTGCACTCGCCGTGACGGATCGGTGGGGATCATTTCACTTTCCATTGTCCCCAAAGCTTGGGCGTCAACTCGGCTTCGCTGGGGACGTCGGCGGTGATCGCGGTCGCTTTGTTGCTCCAGTACACGCGCTGCATCGTTTGGCCACCGGAACCGCGAAGCACACCGATATCGGCTCGCACGATGTCGCCACTGTCGGGTGCCCAGTGCAACGTCGCCAACGGAACGCTGACTTCGTAGTTGCCCGCTTTGTCGGTCGCGAAACTTACCTGCGAGGTGACGTCTTCGACCACGTCGATGTTGATCGTGCGCCACGGACTGCTGAATGCAACCGGATCGGTGGTGCCTGGAACTTTAGCGCGATAGAGCACCGCACGCATCTTCCCCTTGACCAACGTGACTAAGAGTCGCTGATCGGTATCGGTTTGCAGCATGAGATCGAGACAACCGCCCGTTTTGAAGAGCGCGTTGGGAGTCTCGCCGCTGTTGTTGAGCAGGTCCTTTTCCGTCGTCCGCCACGCCGCGAACAACCGGTCGTCGGCAATGCACAGCGAACCGCTCACTTCATAAGGACGCGAATTGCTGTTGAAGTTGGCCTTGGTGCCGCGTCGATCGATCATGGCCCACTGAGACGTGACGGGCCAGTCGTCGAGTTCGCCATCGACAGTTGGCGTTTCGGTTCGTATCGGAACGAAAAGGATGCCGGTGCCAAGAGTTTGCTGGCGTGAGAGTTCAACGCGGGCGAACCAATCACGAGCCTTGTCGAGATCCGCCGTGGTAACGTTGATTTTTTGATCGGGAAGACGCTGCAGGGTATCGAGGCCATCGACACGCACGAGGCTGGTGCGACCACCATCAACGACATACACCTTGCCATCGGGTGTCTGCGTCATGCTGGGCCAAAAGTTCTCGTCGTGCAGCGAGACATCCGTCACGTCCATGTTCCGCGTGGCCACGGGCGCCGCCCAGTTCGGACGCAAACGAATGTCGTGGAACAAGGTGCTCACGAACAAACCGTCCGCAGTGAATAGATACATGTTCCCCATGTTCCCGTTGATCCCGAACATCGGACCAACGGGGCTGTCGATGAAATCACCGAGCAAGCGTGTATGGCCGACGACCATGCCCGGGCGGTCGGGCACAGCCGCCTCATGGCTGGCATGCAGCCCTGGCCATGGACTGGGGTAACTCCAACGTGGCTCGCCCCGATACATGCCGCCGAGCCCATGTGGGGAAAACGGTTTGGTCGCGTTGGTCGAAATCGTCCAATCGTTGTAATGCAGCGTTTGATTGCCGCCGCTCGAAGGTGGCCGGCCGCCTGCGGGACCGAGCCGCACGGGTGCAAAGTCGTAGCGTGGCACGCCTTTCGTATCAATCCGCGTTGGGCTAAACATCGCGGTATCTTCGCTTAGCCGCGAAACAACAAAATCGAGTTCACGAGTGACCGTGACGCCGCGAGCCTGACCTCGGGTCATCTGAATTTCCGCGGCCTGTGGTTTGCCGTCGGCGTTCAAATCCATCCACAAAAACGTGGCGTGTTTGTCCGGTTGTGGGTTTGATTTTTCAGGCTGCGTGCCGTCCGGCCACACGCTGCGAAACTCAGGTTGCTCGCGGAGATGGGGCCACGCATGCGCATCACCCAACGCAGCCACGAGCCGGGTTTGCTTGCCCGTGTCGAGCCATAAGAAAGCAACGTTGTCACCGCCCGTGGGAGTATGCGTGTAACAACTGGTGAAGTATCGACGGCCGTTTCCTCGCGAAGGATACAGCGGCCAGTCCGGTGAGAAGTGTCCGTAATGTGCATCGAGCAACGGATCGGGCCGGGCGAACACGCGAGCCAGCGTATCGGTACCGCTTTTCCAGTCGAGTGAAAACTCGAGGCCTTTATAAAAGAATTTTTCCGCGTCGCGAGAGTCGAGCACACCCCCGCCACCGTATTCGGTCGGACCATAGAACGTGCGTTCGAGATCGCCACCCGACGACCAAACCGAAACACGGCGCGGATAGTTGTCGTTTTCAGCAACCCACACACGACCTTGCGAATCGACCGCCATACCATTGGGATTGTTCATGTGCAACGGATCATACTCACCGACCGCCGGTGATCCCGCTTTGCCGATCGCCTCGATGAACTTGCCGGCCGGTGAAAAGATCTTGACCTGATGCGAACTGCCCCGGTCGCTGATGAAGTACCGCCCCTCGGCATCGATCGCGATGTGCCTCGGATCCTCGAGTCCCTCGGCAATCACCGTTTCGGCTTGGGTCGCTTTGATCGATGAGAACGCGAGCAGTTGGTTCCCGCTGAGCACCAACACTCGGCCTTGTTCATCAAATGTAACGCCACGTGGACTCGCCACCGACAAGTGACCAACTCTCTTGCCGGATGGAACATCAACGAAGAGCAAACCGTTATGCCGCAGCATGGAACAGACCAACATACCGTCATGCGCCGCCAATCCGCTCAGCACGAACCGGCGATCTCCACCCTCAAAACCTTCCAACGGATCCGGCCTGGGATCGGTGGGCTTCTTTGGACGTGAATCGTCACCGAGCTGGATTTGAAAGACCGACTGGTCGCCGAGCGATTTCGTCTTTGCCGTCAAACGCAGTTCGCCTTCCCATACCGAACCGACATAGCACAGGTGTTCCTTTTCGGCATGCGATCCTAAATCGACCGCCAACGTCGGTGCGCCCGTCCAATGACCGCCGACCCAATGCTGACCACCAATCTTGGTCCCGTCTTCGCGTAGCCACTGCAAACCGTGCCCGCCTTCGGCCACGTAGCAGCCCATAAAAACCAGCGGCTTTCCATCCGTTGTACGGTCGCCTGGCACAAAGGCCATGCTCGTCGGCGGCGTGTGCGTCGTGAGCCAGCAACCGGTGTTGTCGGCGGTCCGCCAAGGAGGTTTACCTGCGTTGTAAATGCTGAACTCATAACGCAGGCTCAGCGGTTTTCGCCACAACCCGCGCACTGTGTACCGCCCCGGTGCGACGGGACGCGAGGGAATGTGATAAACACCGTGAGCGGCCGCCTGCGGATCACGCAGCAAATCATCGCTGCCGTCCCACCACGCGATGTTCTCGCCAGCGGGAAAGTGCGTTTCGCTCAACAGATTGCGGACACGACGGCCCTCTTCATCTTCAATCACAAGCGTCACGATCCCGGCTTCGGGCAACGTGAATTCAATCGGAATCGGCGGCGGTTCCTCGCTCTGCTCGGGAAGGACCAGACTCGCAATCTTTGACTCACGGATTGGCGACAATGCCATCAGTTCGCCGAGCCACACGCGGCGTCCGTCTTTGATTTTTCGAACAACATGCGAATGCCGCTCAGTCGATGGTGCCGTCATCCGGACGCGAATTGCCCGTGTGTTCACCTCACGATCGAGCACGATCCAATTCGGACCGAGTTGGCTAGGATACCACGATTGCAGATCTCGTCCGCGTCCGACGCAAACCCATGACTCCTCAGAGGCTTCTCGCACGTTCGAATCGTCGTCTCCCGTGAAGGCATCGATTTCGCACTCCGCGAATCCAGCCCACAACAGACACACTCCGCCGAGAGTCACCGACTTCGGCCAGGTAAGCGTGACGATTTCCGGATGCTCATCGGAAACCGGCAACGGTGCGCCGTCTTCCGCATTCTCCCAAGCCTGCCAAGTACCGTTGTGCGACTCATCGACGATCTTCATCGAAACATCGTCCCGTGCTCGCGACTGAACCAATGCCTGCGGTGCGACATTGCCCATGCGCTGCGGCAACAGCCACACGCCGGCGAGCTTGCCTGCCGTCTCGCGATCCCCGGCAGTGGGCGTGTGACTGAATCGCAGCGCCCGTGTCACGGTCCCCGGAGGCAAAACCCACAATCCATAGTCACCGGCCTGCACTTCCGCATCGGAGACGGAAACGTCTACCAAACGCTGCGCCGAAATCCACTGCGAGTCATCCGCGAGATCGCCCGGATACTCCGCGTCCGGCTTCAGCACGCTCAGCGAACCGCCACCACCTACGAGGACACTGCCCACCGGAACCGCCTGCGTGAAACCGATCCGCAAATGACGCGGCCCAGCCTCCCGGCCCGCACCGTAGGTCATTCCCTTCCAATGCGGTTTCGATTGCTGACACCACACGACGGCTTGGGGGCCGACACGTGCGGCCGGGCTGTCACCTTCGATCGGTGACTCCGGTGCATTGCCGATGCGTTCCGCAAACGTCGCCGGATCCAGCAACGACGCGTCGAACGCGGGGAAGAGTTCGGTCGAGGGCGTTTGAGCGTAAGCAGGATGATTTCCACTCGCCCCCAACATTGCCATCGTCACTCCGACGATCGACGCGACGCGGCAACTAAAACGAAAACACATAGCGAAGAAATCCAGATCTACTCAAGAGTAAAAGTGCCCCACGCCGCCGGTGCCAGATCGGCTTCGCCCGGGACATCGTTCACCAATCCAGTGGCTTGGTTGCTCCAATACTGGCGGGAAACGGTTTGGGTACCGCCATCGCCAAACAAGACGCCAACGTCGGCTTTGAGACGGAGTCCCGACTTGGGCGTCACACCGAGCTCGCTCCACGGAATCGATGCTTCGACAATGAAGCCACCGTGCGTGCCCCGCGATGCCAAGGTGATGTTGCGGCTGACGACAACACGGTCGAACGAAATCGTCCGCCATGGTGAGCTGAAATCAAACTTCTCATCCGCACTCGCCGCCGGATCCTTCTTCACGTTCAACACGGCGACAGGAGTCTTTTCGTCTTTGAAGGTCATCAGTACACGCATGTTCCCTGTGGAGTCCTTCGATCGTTCAGGGCCGATCATGAGATCCACCGCATCGCCGGATTTGAACAGCAAACGATCATCCTGTCCAACGTTCTTCATCGCCGAACGCGGAGCGAAGACACGATAGGCGAGATACAGACGTTGATCGTCGTAGCGGGCAAGGATCCGGGCGTAACGTTTGCGAACACTTTCCTGCACATCGATCGCCGGCAACTTGTCATCGAGCAACGCCGGCCACTCGGTCGGCTTGCCATCCACGCTCGCATTGCCGCGCGGGACAGTAAACGTTTTCGGTACGGACGCTTCGGCCAGTTTCTGCGACAGCAACTCCTGGGCTTCGGCGAATTGCGAACGAGTGTATGGAAACGTGCCACTGAAGCGTCGAATCGACTCGAGCCCACTGACCTTGATTACCCGAGCGTCCGTTCCGCCGTTGGTCAGATACGTCTCACCGTCAACGGTACGAATGAAGTTACCGCCGAAGCTTTCACCTCCCGCGGTGATCGCGTCCAACGGCATGCCACGTTCGGCGTGCGCTGGGTTCTCCGAAAAACCACGTGTGTCCCGGAAGAGAGACTGAATGAACAGGCCATCGTGAGTGAACAGGTAGTTCTCGCCGAGGTTTCCGTTGAGACAGAAGAGCTCGCCTGCTTCGCCCTGCGCCTCATCGCCCACCTGAACCACACCGAGGAACGAGGATGGTCCGATCAGATAGCCAGGACGCGCGGCCTTGGCTCGGTGCGAACCGTGTACTGACATGTGCCGGTTAGGATATCCGCCCACAACGCGACCGCTTTGCTCAATCATGATCAGCGGGTCTTGATTGATGTAAATCCGCCCATTCGTGCCACCAATGATTTGCCCTTCACCATTGCCACCGCCGATGATGTCACGGTCGGGACGAATGATACGCGGCGTGGTGATGTCGTAGATCGGCGCGCCAACTTCGGTGTAACCCGCGACAGGAAATTGAACCAGTTCCTGACGGTTTCGGACGAGGTACGTAATCGTGCCATCGGTGTCAGGAAGCTGCCCCCAGTAAAAGCTACGCAGCGAAACGGGAGTGCCGTCGATCTTGATGCTCGCAAACATCAATTCGGCTTCTTGCACCAAGCCGTCTCCGTTCTGGTCGGCCCAAGAGTAGCGCTGCCTACCGCTTCCTTCAAAAAGATGTTGGAACCTCTTGAATCGATCACCTCGTCCTTGTCCAACCAGTCCCGTGTGCGCCACCGAACGCCAGTGCTCTCCGTCAAACAGCGTGCAATGCACCTCGCTGGAACCACGCGAAGAGGCGGTTGTGTAGACATACAGCATTCCATTCTTCTTCACGACACGGCTGGTCAATCGGTGGACCGATGGCGGAAAAAGATCATCGGGGCTATCGCTTTGGCCCACCGAGTAAATCGGCTTCGAAGTGCCATTTTCCCAGTCCAAGTGATAAACCGTGTCGTCGGCAAATCCCATTGACGGGTCCAACGGGTTCACCGTACCGGCACCCGCATAGCTGGTCGTGCCACTGAAGTCCTTGATCAACTCGCCGCTATCGACGTCCCACAAACTGGTCCGTTTCGGGTTGTCGGTTTCTTCGGTAACCCAAAGACGATTGAGACTGTCGATCGCAATGCCCGCCGGTCGACGCATCGCCCCAGCAATGAATTTGCCGTGATGCGGACGTCCACCGCGTTGGCCAATTTCACTGAGCAGTTCGCCATCAACGGAGAAGACTTTGACGTTCTGGTCACTGCCGCGAACGGAAACATAGACACGTCCATCGGCTCCCGTCGCGAGCCCCCACGCGTCGGCGTAGGCTTGCGAGGTGAACGGTCGGACGCGACCTCGATCATCCGCAATCAGAATGTGCCCTTTCGACAGCACTAGCAGATCGCCCTGCGATGTGTAGGCGACGGCCTTCGGCTCATCAATCTCGATGCGTGAGAGTTGTTCGCCGGTGGTCGCATGGTACAGCCGAACTTCGTTCTCTCGTGCGAACGCGGCTGCCAACACGTTGTCGTGCAATGCGATGGAACGAAGATTGGCTTCCGATTTCGCGGCCGCCAAACCAGGTTGATCCGAGACAACCAGATCGACCGAGTTGAATTCTTGCTGGTGGTCTTTCGGGGTGATGTCCCATGGCGCGTAACGTCCATCGGCCAGAGTGACTCGATAGATGAGCGATTGCTTTCCTTCGGTGGCCACCCACAACGTCGTTCCGTCCGCGGCCAGTGATATATGACCGCCATCGAAAGCAACCCGATTGCCAAGCCCCCACAAACGCTGGCCGTCGAGGTCGGTCGCAATGAGATGCTTGCCAGCCTCGCCCATCGGTGTCGCGAGAGCAACAAAACCACCCGCCGCCGCAGCCGCCTGCGGTGCAGTATGGTCGCCATAGAACGCTCCGCGGCCATCGTCGGTCGCCCAAGTCGGGTTCCCCGGGTTGGCAAATGAGAGCGCGTAGTTCAACCGTATTCCATCATGCGTGAGCGCATGAAACGTGTAGTCGCCCGGCAGCACGGGCTTGCCCGCGTCATCCAACCCGTCCCACTTTTCAACGTTTTTCCCAGCTTGGCGAGGCTGTGCGGCGACCAGATTACGAACCCGTCGCCCCTCGGAGTCATCGATCGCCAATGTCACCTTACCGTCCTTGGACAACTCATACTCGATCGCAACGGGCCCGGTCGGCTGACCTGCGGCTTGCTCTTTCATCCATGCGGGTTCGGGCAGGTCCAAGTCACCGTTCGGTTCTAGAATGAGATCGCCCCATCCCTTGTGATTGGTGAAGAAGAACTCACGACCGTGCGCTCCCTCACCCAAGTTGTCCGCATATCGATGAGACGGCCAGTCGCCTTGTCCCCAAAATAACTCGAAGCCCAACTGAAACTTGTCGCCCGCCTCGTATTTCCTATCTGTCACGAGCGACCACGGCAGTTTGATTTCCTGCACATAGCCGTTGCCATCCTCGTCCTCGCGGTAGGCGGTCTCGACGCCCCGCCCCATGTTCCATCCTTCCTGCTGAAACAACGTCTCCGATCCTCCGCCGAAAGGCGTGTTCAGATCTTTGCCGCGATCGAGATAGAAGCCCGGCTTCTTTTCGTCCGCGTAGTACCACGCGGTGATGTGGCTGATACGGTCAGTCTTGAACCGTATTTGAATGCTGTCACCTGCCCACCCTCGACGAGCTTGATAGCGAGGATCATGCCGGTTGCCCATCGGCGTCGTGTCAGTGAACTCGGCGGAAATGTAGATATCCTCCGCGTCGTACATCACCGCCACTTTTGCGGAATACACATCCTGCAGAGACTCCACGTCGTAACACATCAGTGTCTGCCCCGAGAGATCCCAATCCGCGAGGTCGCCGTCAATGACAACGTCCCCCGGAACCGGTACTGCATGCAGGCCACGATTGTCCGTTTGCGTCGCGACTGCTAGCGAGGGAAAACAAAGAGAAATGGCGGTAAG
>NZ_ANOH01000193.1 GCF_000346505.1 Aporhodopirellula sallentina SM41 | reverse complement strand
TGGTTCTGGGAAAATGACATCAATACGCCAGTCATCGGCAACATCAGTCGTATCGTCAGGAACAATTTCCGCTCGAATGCCCAACGGGAGATTGGCTTCTTTTTTGGACGGTGGTTGAATCTCGGGTAACGCGTTTCTCGCGAATCTTTCCACGGCACTTAGGTCAATCCATGGATCCAACAGCGAGACATCGAATCTTCGTGACGAAGTAGCAACTCCATTGGTAAACGCAGTGCACGCGATTCTCGCGAAACTTCCCTCTACATCGACCTCTTCAAAAACGAAGTCAAAGTCAAGCCGACCAATCGATAGTCGTTCGATAGAGTTCCTGAAGGAAGCTTTCCACTCATTCAGCAACGGCAAATTCTCCCGTACAAGTCGCTGTAATGCTGTTTGCAGGAGTTGCTGATTCTGCGGCTGGATGACAATTCTCGCGTCGTCACGTGCGATCACGCGAATGGACTCCCCATTTACGACGACGTTTGCGGAAAATACGTCAGAATTATCCCATGCAAAGGTTGGGGTTGAGAATCCTTGATCGATAGCAAGACCGAGCATTTCAGCTTGCTTCTGAATATGTGGGATAAGCGACGAGACGTCTTCGACAATCCACTCGCTTCCTCTCGCTGAACTCAAGCCCCGGTTGCTGACAAATTTGAGACGCGGTGGAGACAGGCCACTATCGAGATTTTGGCTTTGTCTCGATGAATCGATCGCAAGGGGGAAGGTCAAAGAGACCCGACTTTTTGCCGTATCTGCCGACACCATTACAGCCGCCCCCCACTTTCTTCTTACTGCCTCGGAAAGAGATTCTACGAACGTAGTTTGGTGGATCCGAAACAGTTGCTCTTGAATACGTGGGATCGCATGCTCGCGGCTCTCGAATGGACGAAACTCCAACCGTAGTGTCGAGTTGGACGGGCCATCCGGAAAGGCATCCACCGTTTCGACGGCAAGAGTTTGGTGTCTCCATTCATCGAGGGCCTCACGTCCAACCGAATTTGCCAGTGCGAGCAATGAATTAGCTTCCGCTGTACTCACAATCGACATATCAACTATCAGTTTGTTGTCGTAGGCGCTGACAAATACGTCCAGTGTCGCAAGCTGTCGCTCAATGGCATCTTCAAACCCAACTTCTATTGCTTGGCTTCCCTCCAGAATCAAAGCAAACTGACAGAAATATTTCGGTTGGGATCCGTCACTAACATTGGGGGGCTTAGACTGCAGGACTTCGAGTCGGGTTCCGTTTTTCACAGTTGAAAGTTGACGGATGCCTAACCACGACTGCAGGTATTGAGCTAATAAGTTCCCGTCTCTCATCGACCACTCGTTGTCGACAACGATTTCCTTTTCGCCAATTCGAATCCCGGAGAGCGTTGCAACTTGCTCTCCGCCTTCGAGTGGCAGGCCGATACGGGCTGTCCACGTGCCGTCTGACTCGCGTACTGTTTCGGCATACGGCCCCTGTTGAACAATTGGACGAACATTGACGGCGATACGGTCCGATGTGGCTCGTATGCCTGTCGTCTCCTCTAACCATTTGGCAGCGATATGTGTAGACCCTGCTGGGCGAGCCGAAATCCAGTGCTTCCAAAAGGCGTTTTCTTCCTTGAGGAAGCCTCGCTCAGATAGTTCCGTCAAAACAGACGAAGGGTTGCCGGCGTGCGTTGATCGAAGCCTCTCGATCTCAGCCTCACTCACCTGCTTCGTATTACGAAGCAACTTCAAGATCGCGTCCGCAACTGCTCCTGAGTCTCGCTGTTGAACCACCACCGGCAATTGCGAATCCGCTGCAAGCAACGAATGCGTCGTGCCTAAACTGAGCACTGGAAAAACGCTTCCAATGTCCGAATACGCTTCTCCGACCACATTGAGGAAAACCATAAATGCGGTCTTAGCCACTTCCTCCTCAGCTTCACCTATAACCACACTATTAGAAATCGGAGAGAACTTACCTACGGCTTCATTCCGCCAACTAAACGACAACGCAGGCTCACTGGCGCTAAGCAAATCCGCCACATTAGTTCCAACTGAGAGCTGCATTTCGTTCGCGAGAAAACTCCCAACTTTTTCCTTGTATGCGGGCTCAGCCCCAACGTACCAATCTCGGCCTTCAAGCCATTTTCGAAACGCCGTTCGAACACGCTCTTTGTAGAGCTGTCCATTCCGATCATAAATAGAAACTCCGCTTGGCGAGATGCTCATTGTCGCACTATCGCTGTCGTTCGACCACTTGACTTGATACGAGCTTGCGACTGAGGCGACAGCCTTGCTGACCCAGTCATCTGCTTCTCCCGTGTTCGAGTCTGGCGTAACAACACGGAATCGAAGCGTGCCCGGTTTCGGAATCACTTCTTCTACAGTTAGCTGAAAGTCAAGGCCGAGAGATTCGTTCCGCTCCGTATACGTCTTTCCCGGATAAACGAAGGCGTATCGAGATTTTTCCGGTGCCCAGATGACGTTCCCGAATCGCAAAGTGTCGCCGCCAGGCGTAACTCGCCATAAGATCAAGCATCCTTTGTCCAGGCCATTGAGGGCGCCGCTTGCGAGTTCAAGAAAAAAAATTCCGTTTGATGTCACCACCTTGCTGCGAATTTGGACTCGCAATTCCGATTGCTGTTTTAAAGCAATTTCGCAAAACTCTTCCGTTTCTGGATCTGGGATCTCACCTCTCTGCCTCGCCTGCTCAATTGGGGTTCGAATTGCATCGACCAATAATTCAACGATACGTGGGTCACTGACCGACTCAACCACTAGGGCATCGTCGATTGCATCTCGCAGTTGTTGAGCCTCAACTGTCAGCAATTGCTCTAGGAAATCCTCGACCTGCGAGACGTCTCCAAGCTCATGAAGCGAGATGTGCGGTACGTCGCGCCGGGAACTAACCTTGCCCAACGCGACTTCCGCGATGCCACTTCTTTCAAGTCTTGATAGTGCCAATCGAAATAGCACTGCCTTGGCGACGGCATCACGATTAGTCTGAGAGACTCCGAAGTCACTGGCCGATACTTTTTCAGTCCTTTCCATCGCATCGATCAAGCGACCAAATGTGGATGGAGCTATCCCTGTTTCGCCGACAAGCGTTTCAAATTCGTCGCGCAGACGCTTAGCAGCTCTCGAATTCTTGTGGCAGTACCAAAGCACGTCGCCGAAACGAACGACACCCTGAGGATTTGCAATGGCATCAAGATTCGGAATGGCGAAGTGCCCAGAGTCAAAAAACTCAATCTCATCAACATGTAGTTGCGGCTCTTGCGTTAGTTCGCCGAGTTCCATCGTGGATACTGGATTGGTACTCGCTATCTCCAATTTGATGTTTCGGATAAGAAATTCGCGAAGTCGTTCGGTAGGCGGTGATCGCAAGTTGTTGCTGGTGGATTCGCTCAACTTCTCGGTGGCGAGCCTCAGACCTTGTGTTTGCTGCCTTTCAGCAGCGGCGATAATCGCGTTCGCTGCTTCTACCCCCTCTATGAATTGAATCGCTTCAAGGTCATGCACTGGCAACGAGAACTCGACCTTGCCTTTATCACAATTCAGGCAGAATTTTGAGAGGTCCGCATCCAATCGACACGAAATTGTAAGCGCATTTCCGCTTGCACGTTCACCAGACACATACTTGAAGCAGCGCCAAGGAAGCTGACGGCCAACTTCTTGTGACGCACCTGATAACGCAAGCGCCAACGCTTGTTCGTCAATAGCCAATTTACTCTTTAACAGCTCCTCGGGAGGAACTGTTGGCCAAGTCCTGGATGTGTTTTTGTCTTCGTGAAACAACTCTGCGAGTGGAATTGAGTCCAGCGTCAAAGTTAGCCCCGTGCCTAAGAGTTCGACGCCCGTAACGCGAGTTACCTCAGGCTCAGTTGGCTCAACTTGAGCAAGTGGTTGAGCTAGAATCTCCGAAAAATGGTCTTTGCCGTCTCGTTTATTGAGCGCCGCACCAAGCTGAACACCAAGACTACGAAGCGATTGTTTAGCATCCAATGTGGTATCGGGTGATTGTGGGTCGCTCAGCACTAACCTACCCACCATGCAGAGTTTATTGGCACGAACTAAAACCAACGGCGATTGCTCCAGCCACCTCCGCATTAACCGACTGTCCGAGGCAATCTGGGGAACGCGTTGAATCGCGTTCAGCGCCAACTCCGAAAGTGATTGGGTATCGGCGTCCGCTGGAATATCGCTCAGAAGTAGACGATGAACAATTTCAACGTCGGAAAGAAGTTCTTCATCCTCGGTTTCAGGTCGCGACGTTTTGTTTTTCGCTTCCTTACCAATCTCTCTGTAGTCTGCGGCTAGCTTCACAAACGCCAGGGCTGCAAGGACCTCCGCGTCTCCGAGGCGCCCTGAGCTGATCTTGGACATCCTTAGAACGTCAATTGCAGGCAATAGATATCTGTCAAAATACGTTGCGGAAAACTTGTAGCACGTCACGGTTTCGCGCAACCCGTCCTGATTCATCCCCTCGACTATGCTCAGGAATTCATCCTTGCGCAACAATTCCGAAAACGACTTCGATTCCGCCCACGCTTGGACATCTGCACCGTCCTCAGGTTGCCTAGAGTATGCGTCCAGATGCCTAACGATCTCCGAAGCTCGAAATTCAACTGCGGACATCAACCTGTTTCGAAGGATTTCCCGCGCGTCCGCAGATGATCTCGCCGATAGGTATTCATTAAATTCATCAAAGCTTCGCAGAAACTGAACTGTGTTAAGAACATAGCGAAGAAATGCAGGGTCGAACTCGGAATACAGATAGCCATTCAATGGAGAATCGGAAACGTTGGTGGTATCCTTTTGCAGTAGCTCAGCCGCAGCAACAAGTGAATTGAGCCAGCTCTCGCCGTCCTTGGACAAACTAGCAAGCAGATAAGGAGTACCGAATTCCTTGTTCGTTGTAGTTTGCGGCTTGGTGGGCCGCGATGGACCAAGAAACTTGATTGCTGCAACCGAAGCCATGCCTACGATGACCGCTAGTCCAAGTAAGAGATATTGTTTTTTTTTCTGCATCCGATTTGCTCACGCAAAGGCATTGCCAGATTTTACCAAGCGTCATCTCCGCGTTCTCGGAATGGAAGCTTGATACCAGTCATTGTTATCGCTAGCTGCAGCAAAGCACTACTACTGTGGAACGGGAACCCAGGCCGGTTGACCGCTGGTGTCGTATACGGACTTGTTCTTGGAAATTTCGCCCCAGTCATAACGCTTGGAGATGATCTTTGTTGAATCTACAGATGCTTTACCTCCATGATCATTGATGAAGGCGACCAGCTTAGTCTGGAACGAGCGCCAAAGTTTGTCAGCCGCTTTAAACCCGGGCTCTCCTATTACCTTAGCAGTAGCGAGTGCGTCTACGATTCGATTCGCTCGATCCGCTCCGACTGTGTAGAACGTCCACGGCCCTGAATCACCACCGACAAATCCAAACGCTCGATTGCCAGCAACCGGGTGAGCTGAAGGATCACTGCTCTCCGCCTCGCCACCACGAACAGTCGAAAATCTCCATTCACCGGGCGTCACGAGTGAAGCGACTACCGGGGCTCTGTCCTTCAATCCCAGCATCATTTCAATATCGACGATCAAGATCGCTCCCTCCGGAGACGCGGACAGCCACTTTGTCTTGTCGACGCCTTTGAACTCCCGAAACAATGCTATGTCGGTCTCGACGAAGTCGTTTAGATTTGTGCGGACGTACTCAAGTAGCTGCGGCGCGGAAGAACGCTTGCCATCGATTTTTGGCATCTTCTCCACGCGGATCGGATAGAAGTCCAGATTGATCGGGCCAATGCCATCCTCAATTCGATGCACGGTCCACGAGTCCCCACGCGCCTGTACCGCTTTCTGGATCGACTCCGAAGGACGAAAGCTGGCGATGTTTTTCCAACGCCCAAGATCCTGCGCTACAACGCTTAACGGCAAGCTTGAACAAAAGTAGAACACCAAAAACGAAAGGACTCGGCTCATGAAAATCGCCCCTTGCTTGAACTCTGGAGAAATCTGTGCAGATACGCAGTTTAGGAAAGCCAGTATCGAGGTGCCACTAGAGGGGGAGCATTTGCAGCTCAAGTTGCCCAAATCTTGGCAGATCCGTGTGCGACGATTTCCGGAATCGCACTGTTTTTGGTGAAGAAGGCGTTAAGAGATTTGCCATCTATGATGTGCAAGCGTACTGCAAAGACTCCAGCGATGTCGCAAATGAAACGAAGTTCAGCCAATTTTGCCCTATCACAACAACTTCGATATCATCGAGGCAGACAGCACCGTTCTCAAACCTAGCAGGCGACAAATGGCAAGACTCGGAACCATCCTTTGCGCACTTATACTCATTCAGGTTGTTGCAAACGCAGAGGACCTCAACAAGGAAAAACTGAAAACGCACTCCCCCGACAGGACTTCCCCGACGCGGGAATTACGGGGGTTTTCGAGGGCGACGACGAAAGCACCACGAAATCCACCACCCCGGCCGCAATGTTTGCCGAGTGCATCCGCGACCACCTGGACGATACCGAGTTGGCTGAATTGTTGACGCGATTGCAAGTCGCCACTACTTGATTGTTTTTTGGGTCCTTGCCAGCGGTTTGAATGTTGTGGGTAGCTTCACCGCGGCCTATCTCTGATTACGAAATTTGCAAAACGCCTTCGCTTCGGTTGGTGCCTCCCCCTACCCCATATTTCTGACAATAGGCCGGCCGGCGACCTATCGTTGGCCGGATCGCTTCACCATTGCAGCAAAATGGATTTTTTTGCGGTTGGGGTGGGGCCTTTTGGGTCCCTTTGCCTGTTCGTCCGATGCTGCGGTAAGATTCAGCCCAGGCATGTTCGGACACCGTCCGGCGTGTGCGTGTGGCGGGGAGGGAGACGCTATGCACGCTTTCGCTTGTGGGGGTCAGGGGGAGGTTATGCACGCTCCCCTTTGGGTCCTCCCCGATGGTTGTTGGCGTCCCAGGCGATTCCCAGCCCCGCTTGGCTGAGAGAGAGTCCGTCCGGCATAACGATCGGGCACCGGGGGGCGGTTGTTTTTTGCTGTGATGATGCCACATGACCGCAGAGCCCGTCTGTGAAATTGCGGCCAGCAAATAGGCCTTTTGGTCGATGTCGCGGATGGGGCCGCTTGGGTCCTTCCGGCGGTTTGTTCTGCGGGTTCATTCCCGCCCACTGGTTGATTCTTGTGTAAGTGCAGGGCGAATTGGCATCACCCCCACCCCACTTATTCGCGCCGCTCCGAGCCCATCGCGAATCAGCGTAAATCCGAGGAGTGGCGAACTAGCTTCTGGAACGGCAAAATAGAGTTCGCGGGTTTGGTCGCCCGCAGTTTTCGTCGTCGCCTGACCCGCGATGACTTCTATGGGTAGGCCGGTAGCTCCGGCCGCACGATTCGCCCGGTTCCCGGCGTCCCCTTTTCCGCCGCGCCGGATGGATCGGCCCTAATCGATGAAAGGGTGAAGATGGGTTCGGAACCGGTCCAGTTAGATGACGAAACGATTCTCGCCGCGAGAGGCGTTTGTCAGTCCGTGTTTGATCTAAATGACACAATCGAGCGTGCGCAATCAGCCGACACGCCGGTAAAGCGAGATGATTTGCTAGTTCATTGCGTCGAGAAGCTAAAAGCTGTCCAAGCCATCGACCGAGAGTTTATGGGCTCTATCTCATACTTAGCCCGCGGTAACAGTGAGATGGCACCTTGCCAACTGGCTAACGAAGTCTGCGGAGCCGCCAAAATCGCTGGCGATATGCTTCACGCTTTGAAAATTTCGGGACCAATTGGGTTGATCGCGGGGGCCATAGAAAACCTGGCTGTCTTGAACGACAAAGCTATCGCTATTGGAAACAGGCTAGCCAGTCTTCCCGAGTTGCCTGAGCTAGAAAACGACGCAACGACATCGTGGCTACCTAAGTGCTTCCGACCGTCCCCGTGGCAACTAATCGATTTGCAATCTCGACTTTACGATCTTGCACGTGCAATCGAGCGGTTTGAAAACGAGTTGGTAGGCATCCCCGTTAAGTCTGTCGCCGTCGACGGTAGTACCGAGCAAGATGTTTTTCTTGAATTGCTCCGAACGCTCGGGAGGTTAGGGAACTGGGACTCGGGGGAGGCTTGCATCTTCGACGGCCCAGAACCAATTTTCATTGAATGGGTTGGCTATTCAGAGAACGCAATGATCTCGACCACGTGGTCTAAGACGGTGCCCGCTATCTACGACGAACTGCAAACGAATTTGCGATGTAGTCGGATTCCGTTCGACCGTTACGAATGCAACGTCGGTTTGATCTTTGATGACGTTTGTTTTCGGCAGCCACTACGGAGACACGATCTCGATTGCCCAAACGCTGAACCAAGAGCCCCTACTAACGTGGCAGAAATTGGCGATGACGAAGTTTTTCGTTCGTTGCAACCTGATGGCAGTCCATTGATCGCGGAATCTATTCGTGATGGACACCCGCAGTCTTTCGTTCACATGTGCGAAGTATATTCGGACATCGTTGTTTCGGTGTTGGACGAATGGATGTGGCGAAGAACTACGGACGGGCGATCACTGAAAATTGATTTGTGCCGCGTCTATTCGCTCGCCCTGACAAATGATCCCGTTCCGTCTCAGGGCTACTACCCCGAGAAATTCGTGAAGAGTGATCCCTTTGTAGCGGCGATGTATTTGGAAGGCCTGACAGGCGTCAAACTCGCGACTGGGGAAGATCCAGTATGGTTGTTAATGGAACACGAGGAATACCGAAATGCCTGTAAGCGATTCGGCGAAAACGCGACTTTTGCCGAATACCTGCGCAGAAACCATCAGGATCGATTATTTGACCCTGACGATCCCGATGGCGCAAAGAAACGCGAGCGAGAGAAATCCAAGTTCGACGTTTTCCGATTGGAAACCGAAGATCAGGTGCAAAACACGCAACAAGAAACGCATGTGGTCTCTCGCGCGCGCGACCGAGATAACACTAGCGACGCCACATCCGTAGCAGAAGATTCGTTTGCGAAATCACAAGGCTTTCGCCCTGAGGACTGTGACGACGATCTCTGGAATCAGCTCAACGTTCTAATCAACGCAATGGAAGAGCGCCCTGGGAAAGCATGGGCCCCCATCGAGCAATACAAAGTGGGGACGCCGTCCGATGCCAAATATCTAAAAAACATCCAACATCTTGCTGCAAATGCAGGCTGGGAACCATTTGTGTTTCCGCTCGCTGATGGGGTAGTTGTCCGGCGGATCAACGGTGGCGAAGCAGTTTTCAAACGCCGTCCGCATAGCTTTGCGAAAGACGAATCTGGTGCAGAAGCCGTCCTGAATGCGTTGCGTGCGTGGCGGAAGCGGCGAGCGTTTGAATTGGCAGGCAAGCGAGAACAGAGTTCTTTCGCCACGCAATCGACGGAGCCCACGAAGAAAGATGGTAACAAAACCAAGCCCAAAAAGGTGTCTGGCATCAAAGCCGACAAGCTAGTCCCGTACCTACAAGCGGCCCGGTTGCGGTTGGCTTGGAATGATGCCGGCAAGCCATCGGGGCAAAAGCTGGAATGGTGGCTCGAAGAAAACGAATATGAGGACGGGAAGACCGCTTGGGGAAAACTGCGTGGCACTGATCGCAGAACCGCAAACAAGTATGGGTACACCGTGAACCAAACAAAACAGTGGGTGAAGTCGCTCGAAGATGAGATTGATCGACGCCTGAAAGCTGGGATTTTGGTTCCCGGCACAGAGGACTGGGATTAATCCCAGCACCGCGTTTTGTTTTTCTAAAATTTTCTTACAAGGTGAGAATCGTTCTTTGATTGTCTCGTCTGATCAGCACCCCGGTTGAACTGGGATTAATCCCAGCTATCCCAGAATCGGCGTAGAGACTTTTCATCGTCGCACCAAACAACGTTTGTTCGGTGCGAGTCAATCCAGACTCACGATGGAGAGTGCCAAATATGGCAGCATCAACACACACGATCCTGAAAAGTGTTCAGGAGGCATACCCGCCGCTGATTACCAAGAAACAGACGGCTGAGTTTTACGCCACAACGACGCGGACGATTGACCGCTGGTTGCTTGAAGGAGTCCTGCCCGCCGATGCGAAAGTCGTCATCGGTGGCAGCGTTCGTTTTCGCACCTCCGTCCTGGTGGCTCACATCGACAGCAGCACCACCGACAATTCGGAGGGTTGCTGAGATGAGAAAGAACAGCACTAAAAAGACGATTCAACGGTTCCTGACTGTTTTCCGTGAAATGCTTTCCACCGGTCGGAAAGTTGCTGTCGAGGATGCATGCAAGCAGGTAGAAACCCCGGATGGCTTTGATAGCCGAATATTTGGCGTGTATGTCGCCAAGATGAAACGAGATGGGGAGATCGTGGAAGCCGGTTTCCGCACTAGCGTCACATCGAAGCACCATTGCGGTATCAAGCGGCTTTGGGTTCTGGCGAGCATCCAAGAGAAAGGGGGCAACCGCCATGAGCAGTAACCCCCGAAAACGTGGTGACAGTGGGGACCGTCACCGACATCATACCACCTGGCCGTCGTTTGATGAACTCAAAACGGCTGCGTCAGGACGTTGGAAGGACATCTTCCACGATGCCGCTGGCGTCGATCACGACACGTTCAATGGGCGCGGGCAAGCATGCCCGCGTTGTGGTGGCAGCGATCGGTTCACCGCGTTCAAGGACGTGAACGATCGTGGTAGCGTTCAGTGTCGTGGTTGCTTCAATGCTGGCACCGATCCGCGACCCGGCGATGGTATCGCGACCTTGCAATGGTTGCTCGATTGTGACGCCGCTACGGCTTGTCAGTGGCTCGCTGGCTGGCTTGGATTGACCGACACGACTATCGAGGCGGATCGGCCGCCGCTGCGTCAGTCAGTGCCCCTGCGATCAAGTGCCAGTCAGAAGAAGGATTTGGGGCGGTTGGTTGATCGCTGGCATGGTGCGATGAAATCACAATGGTGGTCACGGCTCGAAAGCAAGTTGGGATTGCCGGCTGCGGAGTTGATGCGGTTGAGAGTTGGTTGGTCATCGCAAGATAAGGCGACGACGTGGCCAATGGTCGATCACCACGGCAACGTGGTAGGGGTTCGACTGCGATGCATGAAGACGGGCAAAAAATGGAGCGTTGTCGGTGGCAGTGCTGGCGTCTTTTGCCCGGCCGAATTGTCAACCGGCATGGACCGTCTTTTTATCGCAGAGGGGCCTACCGATTGCGCTGCATTGCTCTCGATTGGTTTCGATTGCATCGGCCGGCCGTCTTGCAACGGTGCCGTTGCGATCACGACCAATCTCGTCAAACGATTGCACCCGAGCGAAGTAGTCATCGTCGCCGACGACGATGCTAACGGTGCAGGCAAGCGTGGTGCCGAATCACTGGCCGTGGCATTAGTCACGGTTTGTGCCCGAGTGCGGATCATCTTTCCGCCGGCTGGCATCAATGACGCCCGAGACTGGGTTCGTAATGGCGCGACTGCGGACGAAGTTCTAGCGGTGGTCCATGCCGCCCGTGTTCGCTCGCTGACGCTTGGCAAGGAGGGCGAACAATGAGCGAATCAAAACTAGATTTGGTGGTCGCCAACATTGCCCCCGATGGTTGCCACGTCATCGTCGTCACACTTGGCGAAAAAGAAGTTCATCGCGATGTTCTTTTTGTCGATCGTGCTGACGACCGCCGCCGGTTCATCGACGCGGTGGTGGCGAAGTTACCCGCGATCACCGACGACGCCGAAGTCAGTCCCGAGGACATTGATGCCCAGTTGCTCGCGCTGGCGTCCAAGATGCCGCCGGCGATTGATTGGCGGGAACCCGAGCCGATCGGTCAACCGGACCTGCCCGTGTTTCCTGTCGATGCGTTGCCGTCCGTACTGGCGAACTGGGTAGCCCAAGAATCCGAAGCGACCCAGACGCCCGCCGATATGGCCGCGCTGCTGGCGTTGGCCGTTTGTGCCGCGACACTCGCCAGGCGTGTCACGGTGGAAGCATGGCCGGGTTGGTCGGAACCCTGCAACCTGTACGTCGCCGCGATTCTGGATCCGGCAAACCGCAAGAGCGCCGTTTTCGCTGACGCGACCCGTCCGTTGCGTGAAGTGGAAGACAAATTGCGTGAGGATTCAGCCGAAACGGTCGCCGCGGAATTGAGCGAATACCGGCAAGCTGAGAAGCGTCTTGCCAAGCTCGAAAAGACCGCTGCGGAAAATGCAGACGCGACCAAACGCGAGGATGCGAAGTTGGAAGCCCGAGAACTCGCGAAGCATCTGGCGACCTGTACGAAGCCGGAGGAACCGACGTTGATGGTGGATGATGCCACATCGGAAAAACTGGCGATCTTGATGCAGGCCAATGGAGAACGGCTTGCAAGCATGTCGGCCGAAGGGGGAGTTTTTGACTTGATGGCAGGCAAGTATTCCGGCACCACCGATATCAACGTCTATCTGATGGGGCATAGTGGTGATGCGGTTTCGGTTCAACGTGTGATGCGGGGTCCGGTCAAACTCGAATCACCCGCGCTGACGATGGCATTGGCGATTCAGCCCGAGGTGATACGGGGCATCGCCGAGAATCCCGCATTCCGTGGGCGTGGCTTGCTTGGTCGTTTCCTGTATGCGATCCCGAAATCGTGGATTGGTCGCCGCAAGATCGCTACCCCGCCGGTTTCGGACGTGGTGTCGCTGGCTTATTCCCACACCGTCAAGACGATGGCGATGGTTGAGCCGGATGAAGACGGCCAACCGCACCGGATCAAGCTCGCAACCGATGCAATGGAGACGTTCAAGGTGTTTTGCGAGTCAATCGAAAGTGAGTTGGGTTCGGGTTCGCTGGCACCGATGAAGGACTGGGGCGGAAAGCTGGCTGGGGCAACTTTGCGTATCGCCGGGATCCTGCATTGTGCGGGGCGACGTGGGGACGGTCTGAGCCACGACATCGACGTGGGGACCATCGAAGCGGCCCAGCGAATTGCACGATGGGCAATCCCCCATGCCGCCGCGGCGATGGATTTGCTGGCCGCATCGGAAGATGAAGCCCGCGATGATGCGGAGTATCTGTTGCGATGGTTGCGGAATGACCGGCCGGACGAATCCACGTTTGCCCGCCGTGATGCCCAGCGTCATGGGCATCGTCGATTCACGGGGCAACCGTTACGTCTGGATGCTGCGTTGGATTGGCTCGAATCAACCAACCACATCGCGAAGTTGGCCGGCCCCAAGGTTGGCGGACGTGTTACCTATGCGGTTTCGCCCTATGTCACCGGCAAACCACCGAATCAGCAAACGGTCAAAGGTGGTGACAATGGTGACGACCAAACGACAAAGCCCCCGTCACCATTGTCACCGGGTTTCGACGCCCGCGAAAACGACAGGGTGAGGGTGGCGATATGAACGTGGGAACCATGCTTTCCGACCTTTCGGCGCGTGGCGTGGTGGTCACGGTCGCCCGTGGTTCGATCGAACTGGATGCCCCGGCCGGATCACTGACCGACGACGACGTGGTGGCCCTTCGTGAATCCAAGACGGAAATTCTGGAAGCTCTGCGGAGTCGATGCCGGCCCCACAACGACCCCGACAACTACATCGAAGTGCCGGTTGATCGCCGGCCGGGCTGGGTACGTGCAACGTGCAAGCTCTGCGGATGTTTTGTTGGCTACCGCGACACCACCCGCTACACTGGCAAACGCAACGGCTAGGCTGATCCCCGAAAACCGGTCTTCATCAACCGGCCCGCCGTTGCTCTTTTTACCTTTGATGAATCGTGGAGATGAACACGATGGCTACTGTTGTGCAGAAAAAGAACAAGACAATCGAAATCCGTTTTACGGACGCCGATGACCACCCGCAAAGCATCTACCCCGGCAAGATCGCTAAGCGTGACGCTGAAAGCATCGCCCGAAAGATCGACCACATTGTCGGCCGGCAGATTTGCGGAGCGGACCCCGACCGCGACGTCGCCCAGTGGCTCGCAGACCTGCCTGAAAAGCTGTACGCCAAGTTTGTTAAAAAGGGACTTGCAGCACCCCGAAAAGTTGCGGAGCCCGAACCCGAGCCGGACTTGGTCCCGACGATCCGTAAATGGTGCGACGATTACATCGCCGATCACCCCGGTTCACCGCGAACGATCGAACTGTTGACCGTCACGGCGCGAAGCCTCTGCCATAAGTTTGGCGATGACAAGCGTATCGACACGTTCACGGCCGGGGACGCGGAAACCTATCGTAAGTGGCTGCAAACCAACGGCAACGAACGGAAGAAGTACGAAACAGGACTTGCGCTGAATACCGTGCGGCGAACGATCGGACGGTGCAAGCAGTTTTTCGGATCGGCCGTCAAGCATGAGTTGATAAGCCGCAATCCGTTTGAAGGCGAAGCATCGGCCGTCACGGGCAATGATGATCGTCTTTTCATGGTGCCGGGGGATTGGATCGAAGCGTGCATCCGAAAGGCCCCCTGCGAAGATTGGCGGATCATGCTGGCCTTTGCTCGCTACGCGGGAATGCGATCGCACGAAACACGCATCCAACGATGGGAGGACATCGACCTGCCCAACAATACGATGATCGTGCGGAGCAATAAGACGCCTCCGATTCGTCGCTGTCCAATCTTCCCCGAATTGCGTCCTCATTTGCTGCGAGCAAAGGAATACGCCCCAGACGGTGCCGAACTCGTGGTTACACGGTACGCCGCCGACGCCAACGTCCTGACGACGCTGGAAAAGATCGTCACCCGCGCCGGTTTGGTCCCGTGGCCGAAGTTGATGCAGAACCTACGGGCGACCCGCGAAACCGAATTGCTCGCCCACTATCCCGCCAAGGACGTAACAAGCTGGCTTGGCAATTCACCGGACGTGGCAAATAAGCATTACGCAATGACGATGCAGGCGAGTTTCGACCGCGCTGTCGTCGATGGTGCAAAAATCATCGGCGTGACCACGGCGTCGCCGGCAGCCCCCAAGTCGATGGCCGATGACAACGCGGAGGTGGTCGCCGAAAAGACACCACAAAAAGCACCACGAAATCCACCACCGACGGTGCAGGCTAAGGGAAGAAACCCCGAGACACAAAAAAAGCCGATAAGAGAAAACCCCGTAAATGACTGGGTATGTCTCGCATCGGCTTTGGGTGGCATAGCCACTAAGCTCCCCCGACAGGACTCGAACCTGTGACAAGGCGGTTAACAGCCGCCTGCTCTACCAACTGAGCTACAGGGGATTGGGGTGGGCGGTGACTTTCGTCGTTTGCTCACTCGTGAGGGCGAGATGTTAACTTCGTCGATCCTTGGCTTCAAGATGGGTTCGGCCTGGATAGGCGAACATTTTTTGGCCTGTTTCAGGTTGCCCTGACCAAACGTGTCACACCCCTGGCAGATACTACTTGTGTCAAGCGAATGACTCACTTTTGAAACCCAAAACTGTCTCACGTTGAGACGGGGTCTCGTTTTGACCAAAACAGCCGATTATCGGACATGCGAAGTGCCATCACTGAATCATTTTAAATCGACCGTGATTTGACAAACATTGAGCTAAAACTCGGGAAAAAATCACTTTTTCAGATTTTGGCGTCAGGTTTCACAATAAAAATCACGATTCGGTCGGATCTGGTCCGTGGATTGCACTTAACGCGTAACGATGCAAAGCATCCCCTAAACACTTACTTAATAGAAGCCCTAGAAAGGATTCAACATGTTGGTTCTCAGTCGCAAAGAAGGCGAAAAGCTCGTTATCGGTGACAACATCGTGATCACCGTCAATCGAATCGCAGGAAACCGGGTTGCCATCGGAATCGAAGCTCCACGCGAAGTTTCGATCGTACGTGGCGAACTGGCTCCTCAGGTGACCAAGTCGGCAAAGTCAGACAGCGGTGCTCCTTCGGCCGTCGGTTCGATGCTCGAGCGTGATATCGCTGTCGCAGGCCAGTTGGATCGCTAAACCGATCTCGAGGCTACGTGGGGATCCACGTAGCTGACGGTAATCTTGCCACCAAAGCATTGTTCGACGTCGGAACCCGCCATGCGGGGACGGTCGTGGAATTCGGATGTGAGTCTGACGGTTGATTCCAGGGGAAGTTTATTGGAATCATTGGCGGCGTCGGGACTTGAGATCGGTTCCAAGCTTGGTCCGTTTCTTTCCAACCGCGTTTCGTCAACAAAGCACTCCGTGACGGGTGGAGGTCCTGGTGTCTCTGGTGAGATTGCAGGCAGATTTACGTTCCAAACTCGGCATTTCTGACCGCCCGCTGAACGCTCTTGAGAAGCGCGAAAGCGAGATGCGTCGTCTGTTTCTTCGGTGAGGAGTTTGCACGACTCCCTCGAAAAGAATGCCTCGAAGGTCGGCTCGAGCCATTCGGTGATGTGGTCCCAAGTCTTCGGGATATCAGGCCGTCGGTAATGGGAAATCGCCATTGCAGGCTTTGAGTGAAGGGCCGCTTCCCGTGCCGCCGCGAAGGTGCCGCTGACCATTAAATCTTGCCCCACGTTGGCTCCCGCATTGACGCCGGAAAATACGGCGATTGCGGATGGACAAATGCACGTCAACGCGACGCGAACACAGTCCACGGGTGTCCCATCGACACTGATCCAGCCAGGGCGTTCTTGTCGTACGATCAGGTCCCGCGATGTCGTGACGCTGTGGCCGCATTCGCTTCGTCCACGGTCGGGGGCGACAACCAGCAAATCGATGTTCCTGATTTCGCGGCGTGCAAGAAAGTCAGTGATCGCACGATGAAGTGCGTCGATGCCGGGAGCATCAATGCCATCATCGTTGGTTATCAGGATTTGCATGCGGTGAATCTTGGTCGGCTCTTGTGCCGTTTGTGTCTGGTGGCGGGGCGGGAAGGTGGGGCGTGGACGAAATCTTGCCAAGACGGGGCCGGGGTGTGTGCCTGGAGATCAAGAAGTGACCACTTCGGCTGTTCAACGCCTCATGTTTAGCGTGGCTTGTTTCGCACGATTTTTCGCGTTTCGGAGACAAGGCGGGGGATTTCGTCGAAGGGAGGATCGGGAACGAGGCTCATGGAATAGCCGTCTTCGATTCCCATGGCTGCTTTCGTGGTCGATGCTTGCGTGGGATCGAGATCGAGCATGGTTTCGCTCGTTTCGAAATCGCGGTCCCACAGCACTCGATCGCTGAGGATTTCGATGAGGTAACGCCAATCGCTCATCTCGGTGGAGTTGAGTTTCGGAGCGATATCGGTCGTGTCCTCGTCCGCGCCGTCGTACCCCAGATAGGCTTCAGCTGTTTCGCGTTCGGATTCGGTCATCGGGAGTGGTTCGAGATCGACCTCCAAGTTCGACGTGTCTCGATACGCATTGGTGGCGAGTCGCCGCCATTCGAAAAGGTCGTCGCCCGCGTAGTCGCATGTTTGCTCGGCAGGAAGGTCTGCTGCGTCATCGTCGCCCCATTCGTTTTGTTGCCAAGAGGTTGCGTCGTGGGGGGATGCTTCCTTCGCCATGTCATGCGAGAAGAAGATTTCTGATTCGATCTCATTCATCGCGTGCATGTAAATCGCGGCGACGGCGGCTTCGTTTTCGGAGGTGAGAGGCAAAACCTCAGGAGTTGGCTCGAGCAGGTGTTT
>NZ_ANOH01000192.1 GCF_000346505.1 Aporhodopirellula sallentina SM41 | reverse complement strand
GATGACGTGATCAAACGGATCATCGAGGCGACACCAACGACCGAAGACGAATTGTCACGCGATGCCCGATTCCAGAAAATATTTGCGACCTGAGGTCACGGCTCGCATTCGGCGATTGGAACTGACGGCGCGACGGGTCGTCGAAGGGTTCTTGTCGGGGATGCACCGCAGTCCGTACTTCGGCCAATCGATCGAGTTTCTCCAACACCGCCCATACGTGGCGGGGGACGAGTTGCGGCACATCGATTGGAAGGTGTACGCGCGCCAGGACCGATTGACGATCAAGCAGTTCGAAGAGGAAACCAACCTCCGGTTGCACTTGCTCGTCGATTGCAGTGGCAGCATGGCTTACGGGGAAGGGGACAGAAACAAGTTCCACTACGCGTCGTCGATCGCCGCCTCGCTCGCCTATCTCGCCCTTCGCCAGAAAGACGCGGCGGGACTGTTCACGTTCGATACCGAGATTCGCGACAGCGTCCCGGCACGCAGCAATCAACATCAACTCAACCGCGTTCTCAATTCACTCGCCGCGTCCACGACCGACGGTGAAACGCAGCTGCCCAAGGTTACCCGGCAAGTCGCCGCGGCGATCCCTCGGGGCGGTTTGATCGTCGTGATCTCGGACCTACTCGGTATCGATTCCCTGACCGACGGACTCCGTGTGCTGCGTTCGCAAGGCCACGATGTCGCTTTGTTCCACGTCCTTCACGACGACGAATGGGACTTCGAATTCACCGGGGCGACCCGATTCGAAGGGCTGGAATCACCGACATTCCTGAACTGCAACCCGGCCGCACTTCGCGAAGGTTACCTCGAGGCACTCGATGGCTTCATGGAAAACGTCCGCCGCACGTGCGGAAGATTAAAAATTGATACGATGCAAGTCCGAACGTCTGACCCGCTCGACGCGGTGTTGGCAAAGTTCCTGTCCGCGAGACAAAGGGGGTAAACGAGGTAACTCGGGAAGCCGGTAGTGAATGTAGTGGATTTTGTGAAAGATCCCGCTGCATAAAAGATCTTTAACAAGATCCACTACTCAAACTCGGCCTAAACGACCGCAGTCCCGGCCACCTCCTTTCCACGCCTCGCCACACGCCACCGATTTTCCAATCCCGCTGTTTCTCCCTGTTTTCCTCTCCTCCCTTCCAACTCTCCACCCTACTTCCTTGCTCCTCTACCCTTCACTCGCTGCCGGATTCCTATTCATCGGTGTACCGCTCCTGGTTCACCTGATCAATCTGCTGCGCCATCGGCGGACGCAATGGGCAGCGATGGACTTTTTGCTGGCCAGTTATCGCAAACAACGCCGCTGGATCGTGCTGCGGCAGTTGTTGCTTTTGCTAACGCGGATTGCCGTTGCGGCGTTGTTGATCGCGGTGCTCGCGGGGCTGATCGGCGGTCGTGGTTTGATCGGAGCGATCGGCGGGCAAACGACGCACCACGTGATCGTGCTCGACGACAGCTACTCGATGCGGCAGCGGGTTTCCGGCGTCGGCAACTCCGGCGCAGCGGCTGGTGAATCGGGAGTCGAAAGTGGTCGAGATGCGACGGCCTACGACCGAGCACTTTCCGCGATCGCGTCGCTGGTTCGAAACCTCAGCAACGACGAAGGCGTCCATCAACTGACCGTGATGCGGGCCAGCCGAGCTTCCATGGTCAGCGACAACGAGAAGGGAACCGCCGACGCCGCCGCGGACCTGGCCGCTCAAACGGTGACCGGTGACGCCCGCCAAGTCGAACGGTTGATGAGCACGAGGGCCTCGACGCTGCGGACAGACCTCGTCTCAGCGATCGATCTGGCGAGCGACCTGCTCAATGCCAACCCAGCCGACTCCAAACGGCTGTATGTCGTCAGCGATTTCTCGCGACGCGATTGGCAATCACCGCGGCGGATGGCTGTTTCGTTGGAGAAGGCCAAGAAGACCGGGGCAGACATTCGAATGATCGACTGCGTCGAAAGCGGGGCAACCTCGAGCCCTCGAAACCTGGCGATCACGGACCTGGCCCCCGAACCGGATGTTTGGGTCGCGGGCGTTCCGGTAATGATGAACGTAACGGTGAAAAACTATTCCGACGCCGAAGTCAAAAACA
>NZ_ANOH01000191.1 GCF_000346505.1 Aporhodopirellula sallentina SM41 | reverse complement strand
CTTCCGGCAGGCGGTGTGAATGCCGGAACATCGCTGCGCTTGGTCCGGCCTACAACTGTGGTTATCGCCGTTCGGCTGTTGGAATTACTCGCGGTTGGGGCGTTTGATGCCGAGACGTGACATCCGTGCTTCCAACGTCGTGGGTTTGACGTCGAGTCGTTCCGCCGCACCACCGCGACCGCGGATTCGCCAGCCGGTGTCTCTCAGAACACACAAGATCTGATCGCGTTCCGCTTCCTTGAGCGTCTTGCTTGGCGACGAAACGTCCCGAGTGGACGAAGGAGGTTCGATGTTCAACGTGTCGCTGTTGCAAAGGATCATCGCGCGTTCGACCGTGTTGCTCAGTTCGCGAACGTTCCCCGGCCACGTGTACTCCTGTAACCTTTGCATCGCGCTGCGAGGGATCCGTTTGACTGATTTGCCCATCTTTCTGCCATGCGTTTCGACAAACGCCCAGGTCAGCGACGGGATGTCTTCGCGTCGATTACGAAGCGGTGGCACCTGAATCGGGAATACATTGATTCGGTGATAAAGATCCGAGCGGAATTGGTTCTCACGCATCGCGACTTCCAGGTCTCGATTCGTCGCGGCTATGATCCTAACGTCGACGGATATTGTTTTTGCGGTTCCCAATCTTTCGAAGCGGCCGTCTTGCAAAACTCGCAACAGCTTGGCTTGCAGTTCGAGCGGCAATTCGCCGATTTCATCCAGGAACAAAGTTGAACCGTCCGCCAATTCAAATCGACCGATCTGTGCCGACGCGGCGCCGGTGTACGCACCCGCGGCGCGGCCAAACAGTTCGCTCTCGATCAATGTCGCCGGCAGCGAGGCGCAATTGACGACGACCATTGGTCGGTCTTTCCGAGGGCTGAGTTCATGGAGCGTTTGTGCGATCAGTTCCTTGCCTGTCCCCGTTTCCCCGGTCAGCAGCACCGGTGCGTCGGTCGGAGCGACCTGTTCCACGTTGGCGAGAACACGCGTGATCGCATCGCTGTGTCCGACGATCCGGTCATAATGGTGCGTCAACTCCGCTTTCTCACGAAGATACAGATTATCCTGCTCGAGTTGCTTTCGAAGCCGCGTGTTTTCTTCCAACGCGGTGCGGAGTGCGTTCTCGTTCTTTCGTCTTAACAAGGCATTGGCGAAGACCTCGCCGATCAGGTTCAGTCGCATAATCACCTCTCGCGACCAATCGCAGCGTTGACGCATGAATGCGAAGGTCAGGCCGCCGAGAGACTCCCCGCCGACACGCAGCGGCACGGCAACGTTGGACTGGATCCCATGCGCCCGGCAGTACTTGCGTTCTTGGTCCGCGGATTCGGGGAGTTCCTCCATCACATCGCGGAGAAAAACAAACTCACCTTCTCGGAATTGCTCGATGAACCATGGCAACTCCGAAACCGGGAAATCACCGACGGGAAAGGTATCGCACCCCGTGGTCGAAACGGAGTTGGTAATAAGAATCCGACTACGGTCGCTGCTGAATTCGAAAAAGGTGCTGCGATCGTTTCCTAAGAAATCAACGAGAGACTGCAAACTCTCGTCAATCCGTTGATCGATCTCATCACTCGGTACGTTGACAAAGCAAGCAGAGAGTTCGACGAGAAGCTTTTCAAAGTCGAGTTGGTCTCGGTGTTCCTGATCCTGCGACGGATCGTGAGAAGAGGGAACAACCATGCCGAAAGTAAACGCGTCGTTCGCATCATCGTCGTGCAACTCAATGCCGAACCGAGATTCGATGATTTCGTTTTCCAGTACCGAACCGTCCTCTTGTGGTATTGTCACACGAAAACGCAGCGCGTCGCGAGAACCGAAAGGCGTTGGCTGCGGGCCGGATAAACGATCCGATGAAACGTGCCAAACAATCTCTTGCAGTGCGGCGCCAATGACTTCATCGCTCGATCGCCCGACCAATTGATAGAACGCAGGATTGGCATAGGTCACCCGGTCGTTCCGGGCAACGTAGATACTGACCGGCGAGCAATCAAAAAGCGAGCGAACGGTCTTTGGAAATGTTTCGCTCGTCAAATGAGTAGGATTCTCGGTCCGTGCTTGGATCGGATGATTTCGGCTTGCACTTCTATTCGGCATCGTTGCAGGGCTCAGCAGAAGAGTTAACTCAAGGGCAATTCACTGTGTCGTATCTCGATAGATCGTGACAAGACAGGTGTCGTGTTCATTGACAGCTATTCGCTACCTACAACCTGAAAATTCCTCGCGAGTCCGTCACCGGTAATCCAAGACGTCTGCCCGTCGAAATTGCGTGGTGAAGCTATGCATCTCCAATATATCGTAGACGTATTCTCGGGGGAGGTGCCGGCCTGAATCGCGGTCCGCGTTCACGCATTGCAGTGACGCACGGTGTCGATCCTATCCGTATGCTTCGGGAGCTTGGTCAGCCGAAGCACCCTAGAACTTCATGTCAACTTGATTTTCGGGTAGTGGACGAGGCGACGAGTCCTTGATGCGCTAGTCACGCAAGGGCATTCCGTACGCCATCCACTACGATTCCACCCGAAAGCCACGCTGCATTGGAACACTAGAACATTCTGAAAATCGACGTGTCCGATCCCTGTAGCTGCATTCGCCTGAATTCAAACCACCGAAGGTTGGTGACTATTCCCGGGTAGGCGGCAGTGGATCCCGTTGAAGAACCTGCTCCATGAGGATCTTTGACAAGATCCACTACCCGAGAAGAGATCTGACGGAAACTACTAACCCCGGTTTGGGCGTGTGAACCGCGGAGCTGATTCGTTTCTGAAGCGATTCATCAGCATGACAGGTCTTGAACGCTCACGCCCGTGATGTTTTGTGCAGTATGTCGCGGCGTCGGTGCTGGTTGTCTTCGCGACTCAATGTCGACCGGAAGAAGACAGTCGACAGGCAAGTATCATCGCGGCCGTGAAATCCAGCGCGGGGTTCGTCGAGAAGTGGCGTGCAATAGTTTTCGCGCCCTGCGAGTGCACCTCTATTTATTCGGATGCCCAGTCAATCGTTCGCCGTTGGTGGAAAGAATTTGGAAGTGGTGGATTCCAACTTTCTTTCCGTCCGAGTACGTCCATGCGACATCTTTGTCGCGTGTGATTTCGATCAGCTTGGGAGCGTTCGGATCGATGCGTCCAGCGGCATAGCTGGCGATAACGATATTCCCATTTGGCAATACCTGCGCGCCGCATGGGTCCTGTAACCATTCGCCGGGAAGGTCTTCGTTGGTCAACGTCCAAACGACCTTACCGTTGTCATCGAAATCAACAACACGCTTGGAGTGTGTGCAACATACGAGCGTGTGTCCGTCACCATGGCGAATTGCGGTAAAGGGCCACGAATGAACTTTATGTTTCGGGTCACCGGGGACTGTCGTGTCGAGTTTGCCGAGAATCCCGCCATCGCGGTCGTAATGAAAGACCGCGAAATCGAGTAGGTGAGGTGCGAGGTAGGTGCCGTCATCGAGTTTTCGCGTCATGCGAGTTTGCATGTGGTGGTTCTTCGTCTGGCACGCGAGCGGAAACTCGACGAGCACTTTGCCGGTCGCGGACAATTCGAGCAGTCGCGGGTGATCGCCCGCTTCGGTGATGACGTAGGTGCCTTCAGCGGTTGGCTCGACGCTGTTGACTTCGCTCTGGGTGCCTTTCCAAATCAGAGTTTCGTTGCCGTCGGGCGCGATTCGAACGACGGCGCCTCCCGGGTATTTCTTGAATTTGTTCAACGCCAGGACGATCGTCCCGTCATCGAGCACGTACCCGTCGCGAGTTTTCCTGGGGTAGGTCCATTCTTTCTTGCCATCGGCACCCATGATGTAGGTCTGCTGGCCGCAGGCGAGAAAGCGGTGCGTTGTTTCGTCCGCCTGGGCTGAGACGCCCGTCGAGACAGCGTTGGCAAACAAGCAAATAACGAAAGTCG
>NZ_ANOH01000190.1 GCF_000346505.1 Aporhodopirellula sallentina SM41 | reverse complement strand
GCTACGTTGACCTCGACACCACCATCGATGCGCCCCCCCCCTCAGACAAACGTGACGTCGATCCCAATGCAGCCACGATCGAAGAAATCCAGCTTCAGCACGGCGGAAAAGAAACCAACTCCCCCGCCGCAAAGGATGCCAACGGGCTGACACAGCCGCTCGATCAATCCGCTGAAACTCTCGCGTCGATCTCAGGCAACCTGCATGAGGATGAAACGATCGAAGGCGACCGAGACGACGAATCACTCTCGGTGCTAGAGGACACCGACCTCGGACAAACGATCAACCCCCGCGCGTTGTCTGACGCGGAGGCAGAATACTGGAACGAAATCTCGGCCGAGTTCACCTCCAACCGAGAACCCACGGCGTTGCCACCCGCGATCGACCGAACGATCGTCGAGACGCGCTTGCAACTTCGCAATCAATCCGTGGCGACGCAGATTCAAAGCGAAGAAGAGGGATCGGACTATCGCCTCGTCCGCCTGCTCGGCCGGGGTGGCATGGGCAACGTCTTCGTGGCTCGACAGGGATCGCTAGACCGTTTGATTGCGGTCAAGGTTATCCGTCCGCTCGACTCTAAAAAACGCGAACGACTCTCCAAAGAAGGCAAACTCGAACAGGTCGAACAAGGACGCCGGCAACAGTTCCTGTCCGAGGCGGTCGTGACCGGTGATTTGGACCATCCCAACATCGTCCCGATCCACGACATCGCCGTAACCGGCGACAAGACGCTTTTCTATTCGATGAAACGCGTGGTCGGCACTCCGTGGTCAGACGTGATCGGCGAGAAATCTCGAGACGAAAACCTCGACATCCTCATCAAGGTCGCTGACGCGATCGGTTTCGCGCACACGCGTGGGGTGGTTCACCGCGACATCAAACCCGAAAACGTCATGCTCGGCGACTTCGGTGTGGTAATGGTCATGGACTGGGGCATCGCGCTCGCCAAACCCGAGTTTGAAAAGCTCGATTCGATCACCCCCGCAACTCGACTCGGTGGCACGCCATCGATGATGGCACCCGAGATGGCCATCGGACCGGTCGACAACATCGGACCGGCGGCTGACATCTACCTGCTCGGCGCGACGCTGTTCATGGTAATCACCGGCCAACCGCCTCACCATGCAGCCAACGTCAGTCAGTGCTTGCGAGCGGTCGCCAATAACGACATCCGCGAATACGATCCGAAGCACAACGGCGAACTGATGAACATCGCACTCAAAGCGATGGCCGCCGACCCGAAAGACCGCTACGCCAACACGACGGAGTTCCAAGCCGCGATCCGTGAGTACCGCTCACACGCGGAGAGCATTTCGTTGGCAGCACGCGCTCATGAAGACCTTGAGCAAGCGATCCAAGAAAAGTCCTATCCGCAGTTCACCCGAGCCCAATTCGGATTCGAAGAGGCTCTCGCTCTTTGGGACGGAAACAAAAAAGCAAGCGACGGACTGAAACAAACCCCGATCTCGCACGCCGAGGCGGCCTACGACAACCAAGACTACGACCTTGGTCTCTCGTTGCTCGATGCGAAGAACACCGACCACACCAGGTTGATCGAACGGTTGCAAGAAGCCTTGCGGCAACGGCAAAAACGAGAGGCAGCATTTGCTTTACTCAAAAAGGTCGCCGTAGCGATGCTCGCGTTCATCCTGATCGGCGGCTCGATCGCGTTGTACTTCATCCAAGAAGCCAGCAATCGCGCACAAGCCAACTACAACTCATCCGAAAAATTCAGAATCCTCGCCCAGGGTGAAACAGCTCGTGCGAATAATAACGCAAGGAAGGCATTGAAAAGCGCCGAAATTGCGGAAATACGAAAACAGGAAGCGGAGCGACAAAAAAACGCCGCTATCCAAAACCTGCAGATCGCGAAAGCAGAGCGTGACCGAGCAGACAAGAACGCGGGAATCGCCAAGGCAAACGAAATAGAAGCGAAGGAAAATGCCAACCGAGCCAATCGGAACGCACGCGCCGCTCAAATCGCCAGAACGAAAGCCGAACGAGAAGCATACGTCTCCGGCGTTGGTCTCGCCAAAGCACGGATCGATCGCAATGAGTTCACCGAAGCCCGACGATTGATCGCGGGTCTTATCGGCGAGCGATCACTCGCAACGACACCTTGGGAACTACGGTACCTTTCATCGCTCGCCAATCAAGCCGATGCGGCTGCGGTCACGCCTGCGGTGGTCGCAAATATCGCGATCCCGCCGCAACCGTCCGGCGACGTGTCGGCACTCGTGCGGTTCGACAACGGGTCACTCGCATCACTGCAGCTAGCCGATTCCGTTTCCAATCCTCAAAAAGCAAACCTATCGCTCACCCCCGTTTCGCTGCCCTCGGCAGACAACAATCGCTCGCGAGAAACGGTGAACGCGACCTGCGTCGGAGTCAACTCCGATGGTTCACTCGCGGTCGTCGGAACGCAAGGCGGCAACATTTTGCTGTGGGACCCTCGTCGCACAGACGCTCCCGCGAAACAGGTGCTCCGGGGACACCGTGATCGCGTGACAGACGTGAAGGTGATCAACGATCAATACCTGGCATCCGCTTCGGCAGACCGAACCATCCGCATTTGGGAGATCGCATCCGGTGACGAACTGGAAACGATGTGGCATATCGCGCCCGTCGTTGCCCTTTCGGCGAGTCCCACATCGGACGGCTTCCGGTTAGCAGCCGCCATCGCCGAGAAAGGACTCGGACAGGTCGTTCTGTGGAAGGCCCGAACCGACACGCCGATGCGTTTCGACCAAATTGGCGTCTTCGATGAACACACTCAGCCGGTCGCTTGTGTCGCCATGTCTCCGGACACCAAGACAGTCGCATCCGGTGATATCGAAGGCAATGTGTTTGTGTGGTCGGCCGACGAACTGCAGAACAACGATGTGGCCAAACTCGTCAAGCAAGCCGTCCGGGCATCGGGGCCTGGTTCTTCGCGTCCCAACGCCTCGAATAGGAATAGCGATCAAGCAGACTTGCATTCGCGTTTTCACCGGCTCGTTCGCCGCATCGCACAGCCATCCGAAACAGCCTCGACACCCAAACGCAGTTCGTCATCGACAGCGGCGACATCCAGCGCGCACGAGCTATCGGTGCGGAACGTTCGCTTCTCTGATGATGGAACGACGCTGCTGACCTGTGGTGACGATTATCTCACACGATTGTGGCGAACAGGTTCTCAATCAAACGAGCAATGGGAACTGACCCGAACGCTCAAAGGGCATGGTGGTCCGGTCATCGATGCCGTGTTCGTACCTGATACCGCCGATCGAGTGTTAACGGCCGGCGCGGATCAGTCGCTTCGACTTTGGCGAGGGGACGGGGCAGCCGCAGTTTCGTCACCAGACGTCTCGGTAACAACCCAGGCACCCCAAAACCAAACTGTCTCGAAGCAAACATCCGCAAATCAAACTCCACCGGCCGGAATCGAACCAACCACAACCAAAATCCATGACGATGAAATCTGGTCCGCATCGATTTCTCCTGACGGACTCCAAATAGTCACCGCGAGCCGGGATCGCACATCGAAGGTCTTGGCGATCGATCCGGCAACGCTCACGCTTCAAAAGCTGGCTGAACTGCAACCCGACGAAGAATCGGAAACGGACGAGAATTCGGACGATGCGAGCCAATCGTTTTCACCAATCGCGGACTTGGCCGAGGGCTCGTCGTTTCGCGCGATGTCGATGGGCGTCGACGTGACATCGAGACGATTGTTTGTCGGTGGTGCCGATTCCGTCATACGAGTTTGGGACCTTGATCGCGGTACCGAACTCGAAACGATCTCGGGCACAGGTCTCAATCAAGCCTTCTCGCTCTCGCGTGACGCAAACGCCATTCTCACCGGTTCGAGCTCGACCGAAACGAACGCGATTGTGTGGGCAATGGATCCAGCGACCAACAGCGTCCGGCTCAACCACAGGCTCCAAGACACCGATGCGGCCGGACATGAGGAGTCAATCGCCGCGGTCGCACTCTCGCCCGATGCCTCCCGCGCGGTTACGGCAGATCGAGCAGGGCGGGTGATTCTGTGGGATTGCCAAACAGGAACACCCATTGGTTCCCCGATCGACGATCTACTCGGAACACGAATCAACGATGCCGAATTCACACCAGACGGCCGCAGCGTGTGGCTCGCCGCGGATGACCAACGACTCTCCCGGTTGAACCTGGAATCTCGTGAAATCGACGCACGTCTCGAACACGACGGGTTTGTCACGAACGTCAAACAATCACGTGACGGACGACGAGTCATCACCACATCAGAACTGCAAAAAATCAATTCAACGGTGCACCGTGCCATCTGGTGGGAACTCGATAAGAACACAGACGCCCCGGCGCGGCAAATGAAATTGACGGAGCTGACCGTCGCATCACGTGATCGCACCCGCTCAGGCGGTCGCCCCGGAATCGCATCGGTCGCGTTGGACGAGTCCGGTCACCAAGCGATCGTGTCCATCAACCCGCCTGGTGATTCACCGAGTCGAGTGCAACGATGGCGAGCCGTCGAGGACGTTCGCAATGCCAAACGGGTGACGGTGCTAGGCCTTCCCGCGCGAATCGGCGATGTTTCCGACGCGGTTCCTGTGTCAGACGATGAACTAGTCACCATGCACGGCAACTCGGCGTTCCGATGGAATACCGAGTCACGGCAACTCGAAACCAGCTACCGAATCAACGGTGCACTGAGCGTCGCCGCCTTTGCCCCGCAACGTGATCTCGTCGCGACGGGCAGCCGAAGCCTAAAACTATGGGACACGCGGACCGGCAGAGCGATCGGCAAACTGGAGTCGCCCCACACCGGCGGCGTGCAGTGCATCTCGTTTGTTGGTAGTTCGTCTGCGAAAACGCCAACGATCGAGTTCTACACCGGAGGCGACGATGGCTTCATCCGTCGCTGGACGTTCGAGAGAGAATCCTCTGAGTTTGCCGAAGTGTCCTCGTTCGATGTCAACTCCGACATCAATTCGGATAGCGAACTCAACTCAAAAAACATCGACCGTCCCCTTTCGATCACGCTCTCTCCGGACGAGCGTTCGCTGTTCATCACGACCAGCCAAGGGAAAGTGTTGCTACGCGACATTGCCGCCAATGAGTCACGAGTCCTTCTCGATGATGCCAACGTTGGTGCAATCCATGCGGGATGCTTCAGCTCCGACGGGCGATTTGTTGCCGCGGCGGGCCGAGATCGTTTGGCTCGGATGTGGGATCTGTCGAGGACCTCTTCGGCACTCAACGCCCCCGATGCAATCTTTCAGGGGCACGCGGAATCGATCCATGACGTCGCGTTGATTGGGAACATCGTTCCGGAAACGCCTTCCCGCTCGACGCTTCGCCTCATCACCGCATCTCAAGATCGCAGCGTACGGGTTTGGGACCCGCTGTACTCGAAACCACCGGAGGCCGCCCCATCCGATCGCGAGGGCATGATCGGCCCCGAGGGTCGGGAATTGCTCGAATTACTGCGGCATTCCGACGGTGTGATGTCGGTCGATTTCAATACCGACGAGACGTTGATGATGACCGCGGGCCGCGACGGCAACGTCGTGCTCTGGCCGGCCGCGACGACTCTCGGAAACTAAGCCAAGATTTCCTAGAAAGTTTCTCGTTTATTGCACGGACCGCACCCTCTGCGGTCACTAATACAGTGACGGCGCATGATTTCGTGACCGTCTGTGCTGTGACCTTCTGAACGAGAAACTCCATGCGTTTAACGCTGCGAACACTACTGGCTTACCTCGACGACATGCTCGAGGAGGAAGATACCGAAACTCTCAAAGCCAAGATCGAAGAAAGCGGTATAGCGACTTCGCTCATCGCGCGGATTCGAAACTCCGTCGATCGCCGAGAAATCGGGGCTCTCTCGCCCGACGCGATCGGGCCGCTCGAAAACGCCAACGTGATGAGTGAGTATCTCGACAGCACGTTGTCACAAGAACAGATCGCCGAAATCGAACGACTGTGTTTGGAATCAGACACCTCGTTGTCCGAGGCGGCCGCCTGCCATCAGATCCTCACGGTAGTGCTCGGCCAACCGGCGAGAGTCAGCGAAAAACTGCGCAACCGGATCTACGATCTGCCGCTGAGCGACGAACTGCGCCTGATGGAACAACAGACCAAACCGGCCGCTGACGCGGGCACGTCCCAAACACCAACCTCCGCCACCACGGCCGCGTTCTCTTCGGTGGAAATCCCCGCGGCTTCCGACGACGCAGAACTCGACCTCGGCTCTGGACCGGACGCCGTCACTTCGGAACTGTCGGGTGTGGCGACCGGTTCACCCCAAGACTGGTCGTCCGCAGCCGCGACGGTTATCCGCCCGGTCGGTCCAGACGATTCAGGCGTTTCGGACGCGTCCGCGAGAATTCGCAAGCAATCCGACATCGACGAAGACGCCGGACGCAGCGAAGCGGAGATCGTTGCCGGTGCCACACGAGCCATGCTCGAACGAACCGATGGCTACGGCGGAGCCATCCGCCCATCCCGTATCACACCGTGGTTGGTAACGCTGGCTCTCGCGGGTGTCGTTCTTTATGTGCTCGGGCAGATTTTTGCCCCGTTGACCAAACAAAACTTGCGTGAGATCGGTGCGGTTGCCGTCGAAGACAACGAACCCGTCGTACTGCCTTCTCTCCCGGCCGTCGACCCGGACGACACAGCAAAAGCCAGCGTTCCACCAGAAACGGATTCCGCCCCGACCGCATCGGACGCGATGGAGTCTCCCACAACTGAAGGTGACCCTGCCGCCGACAGCGACACCGAACCCGCACCGGAAACGACATCCGTCGCCCCCAGCGCCGGGACACCTGATTCGGAAGTCGTCGAGGCGCCAGCCGAAACGACTGACGGCATGCCCGACAGCGATGTCGATCCGACCGCATCAACCGAGCCGCCCGCCTCAGAACCCGCCACTGCACCGGAGACATCACCTCCAGAACAAACCGACGCGACCGACAATTCCAGCGAGATGCCGGTCGTCGAAGAGGTTTCCAGCGACAGCGAAGCACAAGACGACGCCTCCGATGCAGAAGCGGCGGTCGTGGCGCCGGTTCCAACCGGGGAAGCTGCCATCGTTGCTCAGCTAGCAATCCCCAACTCGCTGGTCATCGTCCGCAACGGTGACAACTGGGCACGCCTAACAACGCCGCCCGCAGACGCCGATGCCGACGCGCCTCCCGCCACTCCCAAAGAATCCTCTACGACCACATCCGTGATTCGCGCGGGACAGGTGGTTGTCGCCCCTGCTTTGTTCCGCCCTATTCTGAATAACCAAACCGGATTGGAATGGACGCTCGCGGGGCCTACTCGATTGCGTTTGGGCGAAGACGAACAGATCGGTTCGGTGACCCATGTCATTGACGGTCGACTACTGCTCGCGTCAACGCAACCAGACGTCTCGGCCACTCTGTTGCTCGGCGCGAGACAAATTCGCGTCGCAATGCCCGAGGCCCAAACGGTACTCGCGGTGGAATTGACACACCTGCGCCGGCTAGGGTCCAACCCGTTGGCCCCCAACACGCGTTTGCCCGTCTATCGAATCATCGCCGTGCAGGGCAACGTCATGGTGCAATCGAGCGTCATGGCCAACAGCGAAGTCACCAGTACCGACGACACCGTGACGTTGGAAACACGTCAACAACTGCAAGGCTCCGGCGTGCAACCGGCGGCACTCACCACGGTCGATCGACTGCCTAGCTGGATCGATGCTCCGGCGAAGCGTGATGTTCTTGTCGAATCAGCCCAAGAAGGACTGCGGCAGTTTGTCGGTAACGACGAACCGATCGAAAAGGCACTCCGGGAAGCAATGGCGTTTCGCCGCGTAGAAGTCCCCGCACTTGCTGCGGAAACACTCTTGCTGCTCGGTCGGGCGGACGTCTACTTCGGCACCGACGGTATTCTTCATCGTCCGCGGCAACGTCTGTATTGGGAGGAGCATTTCAACATGCTGCGTCAACAGATCGCCTCGGACGCACAAACCGCGGAAGCGATCCGAGTGGCGATCGAACGCGCCGAACTCGCCGACAGTCAGAATCTGTACAAACTCTTGGTCGGATTCACGCCGGAAGAATTGGAAAACGGTGGCGACGCGAAACTCGTCGAATTCCTCGATTCCTCGTCAATGGCGGTTCGCGTTCTCGCGATTGAAAACCTCCGTCTGATCGTCGGCGACACGCTCGGTTATCGAGCCGACCAGGAAAACGCCAACTCACGTCGTGGTGATATCAAAAAATGGGAAACCCGCCTGCGACGCGGCGACATTCGTTACGGTGAATAGCGAATCACAAAAGCAGCTCTTTCACTGCTGAAACTCGCACGCAGCGATAACATTCCATCGATTGTTATCGCTGCATTCACGGCCAGTGGTTCCACCCCGCTTACCGCCACTGACAGAGCGAATCGACGTACGCCGATCCGCCGTCTCGGTTCCACGCGTCGAGTTGGGAAGGTTCTTTCAACTGTTGCCCGCGACGCATCGGCGTGACGATGAAACGGCTATCAACGTCGGGCAGCGTTGTCATGTCGCCCCACAGTTTCTCGAATTGGGCGACCGGGAACACATCCTCTTGAGCGTGCCCCCAGCGTTTCTTGACATCTTTGAGGGTGATGTAGGTCGGCAAACGAGCGGCCATTTCACGGACCGCCTTGTCGACCTTCTGCGTGTCATCGAGTGAATCTCGGTCGAGCCCAAACGCTCGCAACAGCCCATCGATCTCGATCCACGTGGTCATCGAGTTGTAAAACCGCAACCCAAATTCGATTCGATCGTCCGGCATCGCAAGACCTTCGACGAGTCGCGGTCGCCCTGACACCAACGCCAGTCCACCACCTCGGTCTTCCAAACGACGAGGAATCACCTCGTAACTCAGCGTTGCACCGGAGTGAATGTGCAAACCAAATAGCCCCGGATCAACGTTGGCCCCGAGCGTATCGATATTGTGCAACATCAGATACTTCAGCGATGGTTGTTCGCGAAGCATTTTCGACAGCACGCCACCGCGGAACAAATTGGGCACTTCATACCAGTGCCCTACCGGATGGACACACTGCGCAGGAACGTTGTCGGTATAATCACTGCCTTCGCCGATGGATCGAGCCCAGTTCGCGATCGCTGAACGCGCGCTTTCCCGCATCTTTTGCTGCTGTTGATCGAGAACCTGCTGAGGAGTCTCCTCCCACAAAAACTGCAGGTCACGAACCGTCGGCACCATCCGCAATCCCACGCTCCGACCACTTGAGACATGCAACGGGCCGTCATGCCCATAGTTGCCGTTCTCATGCAACGCCGTGCGGATCGCTTCGTCTGTCATCCAACTCGTCGTCACCACATGTGGAATCACACCACCATGTGTCTGTGACGCCAAGCGGTTCTTGGCGAGATGAATTTCCAGAAAGCTTCTGTGCTGCCCCGCAAACCGATGAAACGGATGGAGTGCCTTGCAAACGCCCGCACCTTGCGTCCATCGACTGCCCACTCCTGCGGCGAGCGTCACCACGCCAACCTCTCCCGCAGCGATCGCCTCCTGTCCGATCCCTACCATCGCCGGATCGATTCCATCGCGTGTCTCGATGTAGTGCTGTGATTCGACGTCGGTAATCTTCAATTCGCGAGCCAACCGGTTTGCCGCTAAACCGAAGCGTCCCGTACGCATGCCGTCGCGAATCTCTTCGTGTTGGCTTCGATCGAACCCGTTGCGGTGCAGAATCTCATTCAGTGTGGTCTCACGCACGGGTGAGGAATCACTCTTTGCCGCATGAGTCGCCGTCGGCAGCACGCTGCGCAGCAACTCCGCCGCATCCATTCCGGCATCGGATGGATCGCCACAACGATTGGAAATCCGTGAGAGCTCGGATCGGGTTTGAGGAGACAAATCACGCAGCGGCGTCCGAACCCATTCAGGCAACATCAGCGCATAGTACTTCTGCGGCAAAGTGGCTTTCTGGTCGCAAAGCAATTCAGCCGATGAGCCATTGTCATTAATCGAGAAATCGTAAACAACGGGATCCATCGCGAACGGCAGCGACGTTTCGAGCGAACGCTTCACACGAACCAACTCCGATGCCAACCAATCCTGTGCCTTTTGCTTGACGGCCGGGTCGAAGATGTATCCCATGCCACCCCCAGACATTCCGCCGAGCATCCAAAACCCCCAGAACCGTTCACCGAATTGCTGACGACAGCTTTCGATCATCAAGTCGGTAAAGCGGTTAGTTGCCCACGGAATGATCGTTTGCAATGGGCCTTCGAAGTTTCGCGTTGTCAGTTCGCCGAGACGGCGGATGTCGCCATCGCAGAGTGCCTCGACAACTTCATCGTAAATGTTCATCGCTTCTTGACGGGCGATCCACTGCGCATCACCTCGCACGAGATAATGTTCAGTCACCATCTCGAGAATCGGTCCGACATTTTGAGCCATCCCGCCGTGGACGAGCACCAACGAATCCTGAAGCTTCTGACGAGAGGCGTCGCTGACACGATCCTTTTCCAACACCGTATGGTCTGGCATCAAACGACCACGACTGACCCCATATTCGGGATCGTCGGGCCCGGCCTCTTGGCCACAAATCAATTTGATCCCCGGCCACACTCCGCCGGAGTCCTGCCACCCGCCGCCACTTCCTCCGATCCATTCACCGAGGATCGCGCGCGCGGCAACGAGCCGGCGATCGGATTCGGAAAGTGCCCCTTCGAGGGTCCGGATCTGGCCGGTTGCTCGCATGAGGTTGCTGATCAATGACCCGAGCAGATTCGTCGACACCGCCAACCGCGATCCCTTCGGAATGTCATTGATTTTGCTGACCAATTCCAATCCTCGTCCGCGTCCGACTACTCTTTCGAGCAGCGATTCCATCGACGCCCCACAACCCTCCAGACCAGGCGGAACCACACCGGACGCAATGACAGCGGCCTTCAACAACCCGAGATAGTCACGGGCAAAGTCAAACATCTCGGCAACCGACGTGACCTCCGCCGAGGCCCCGAGATCCACGCTGACTAAACGGAAAACGGGGCGATCAATCACCCGTAGGTACGTCTCAATCGGTGGCCGAACCTCGGCATCCCGGCCGCGCACGCCGAGATCAACGGAGACATTAAGAACACGGGCGCCTTGCGGGAAATCCATCCCGAGAAAGAAGATATCACTCCACGCACTGTGCGAGACGTCCATGCGAACCGCAGTGGTCTCGCGCAAAATCGGCCACGGCGCATCAGGGTCATCGACCGCAGCCAACTCGCGTCGTAAACGCAGCGGATGTTCGGCGACATGACCGAGACGAAACATCCATTGGTTTCCTCGCACCGTTCGAACACTGTGTCGGACTTGATCCGCTAGCGTTTGGAAACCGAGTTCGTGGTACGCCTGAGCGAGCGCACTAGCCAGTGTATCGGACGCCCCCAGCTTGGCCTGTTCGCTCAGAAACGAATCGATCGCTTCTTGAAAACGTCGCCCCAACAGATGCTCGTAGCCGTCAAATGGAATGCTGCCTGTCCCCATTGCGTCAAAGCGTGCAGGGATGTGATAGCGATACAACGACGAGAGGAAGAACAACGCGCGAACGCGCCGATATAAATTGCTCTCACTCCGCCGAAACTGATCCAACGCATCAGCGTGCTTCATCAAGTGTTCGAGCGATTTCCCATCGCATAATGACTCGAGTGAGCGGTCTCGAACCTCAGCGTCTTCGGACAAAATCGTTTCGATAAAAGCGTCTGCCTGCATCGTCGCATTCATTGATCGACTCCTTTCGATGCGGCAGGAGCATTCGGCACAGCCGAGACACTGCTTTCAGGACGTTTGGCCAACAACTCCACCAACTCGGTTAGCAGATAGTCGCGGTCGCGTCCCGACAAACCAAGCGCGAGTTGAGCAATCAGAACGCCATACTGATATCCGATGTTATATCGCTCTCCATGAACTTGGTACGCAAGGTATTTCCCACGCGACGCCAACTTTGCCGCGGCATCAGACAGCGTCGGTCTTTCCAAACTCGGATCTTCGATCACCTCATGCAAACATTCGATCACCGTCGGTGTCAAAACATGCATACCGAAGTAGCCGAGATAGTGCCCACTGCGTAACCCCGGTGTGATCAACTCTTGTTCCGCGAGTGTCGGAGTTGGCTTTTCGACAACCGTACGAACGTCATACAAACCGTCATGCCGAGGCACGCTGTTGCCGCCCACGATTCCGAAGTACGGCAACCGATGCTCGCGGGTCGACTGCACCGCCGACACAGAGCATTCATGCTGACACGCCACAGCGACCAGTTGCGACGCACAACTCGTTTGCGACGCGGTCAGATAGAGGTGATCCCCGACCAGGTGTAGAAACGGGTCATCCCCGCAAAATGATTCCGCTTTGAGCAACGCGTCGGCGTAACCGAGTGGATGTTCCTGGTGCAGGAACCGCAACGCACCAATGCTGCTGCCGGCCGCCTTGCGGTAGTTCTCTTCATCGGCAGGTTGGATCACCACGCCGATCTCTTCCACCCCCGCCGAAAGGGTCTCGTCAACGATCAACTGCAACGCCGTTTTTTCTTCGCCGTTGCGGTCGACTAGTTGTTGCAAAGGAAGGGTATTTTGATTCGGCGCAGCCGCAGTGATTACCGCTTTGAGAACTTGCATGGTTCGCTATTTTCAGGATGCAGAAGAGGCATTATGTTCACGTCATCAGACGGTTTTACACAGGATACTTGCCTGCTCGGAAAACACCACCGAGCGATAATCCCCCATGGAGTCGTATTGCTCGGACTGTGGTACATTACAGGCCGATTCGACGGAGGGAAAACGACTTTCAGGCGAAAATACCCCATGAAAATCATCGAAATTGAATGGTGTTCCCCGGAATATCAATCAGCACTCGAGCTACGCCACGACGTCCTTCGGGGGCCGCTCGGCCTCAAACTCACCGCCGAGGAACTCGACGGCGAACACGCCCAACTGCACTTCGCCGTCATGGACAAAGACGAGGTGGTCGCGACACTCGTAGCACGCCCCGAATCGTCCGGTGTTGTTCAGTTTCGACAAATGGCGGTCCGACCGGATCAACAACGATCGGGCAAGGGAACTGAACTATTAAAACACTGTGAAGAGAAGATCCGCGAAAAGGGCTTCTCTGAAATTCATCTCAACGCTCGGCAAACGTGTCTTCCTTTCTACGAGAAGCTCGGCTACCAACCCATCGGTGACGAATTTGAAGAAGTCACACTGAAACATCAAAAGATGGTGAAGAAACTCTCTTAGTGCTTTTTGAATGGGACGTGTCCGATCCCTGTCGTTGGATTCGCCCGGATTCAGACCACCAAAATCCGGCGACATCGGCTACATCAATCTTTAAAGCGTTCGAGTGGTGCGTCACAATCAAGAATGAGGGTTCAAGGGCGTAGCGAAAGTCGCCAAGACTTTCGGCGATTCGCGTGGCGCACCGAAAACGAGGCTTTGACGCACAACTAGCATCCCCATGCCGCTTGGCATCCGGGTGGGCGGTAGTGGTCCTGCATGAGGAGATTTGACAAGGTCCACTACCTGCGGCTATCGAAAAGTGATCAAGGTTCCTTGCGTAGCCTGCTGACTATCTTCTCGAGTTGTTCCTTCGAGATCGGCTTCGTGGCAAAGTCTTTCACAAACGGGAACGCTGTGGCAGCGTCTTTGTCGTCGGGGTGAATCGAAGTCGTTGCGATGATGACATTCAGCTGATCGCGGATCGCACCGTCGAGCGATCCGACTGCTTGCAAAAATTCGATCCCGGACATTCTTGGAATGCGCATATCGAGAAAGACCAGATCCGGTAACGCGTCAGGGCGCCGAGTGAGTTCATCCAACGCATCGTCTGCATAGGAAAAAAACTCGATCGACTCAACGTCGTCCGCCCGGCGACACATTCGTCGATACAACGCTTGGTCAATCGGATCGTCATCAATGAACATGATGCGAATTTTGTTATCAGTCAGGCCCATGGCATGCCCCCTCGCACCATCAAACTTCCACCAACATCAACGCCGTAACCGCGGCAACCGGACAACCACCACCGTGCCCCCGTCCGGAGCGGATTCGACTTCAATCTCACCGCGATGAAGGTCCACAATTCGTTTGCAAATCGCCAGACCGATCCCGGAACCTTCATAGTCGACCCGTGAGTGCAATCGTTCAAACATCTTGAAGATCTTTTCACGGGCCTCAACTGGAATACCGATGCCGTTGTCGATCAAACGAACCACAACATACTCGTCATTCGATTCAGATTCCACGCGAATGCGAGGACGCCCATCGGTACGTCGATATTTGATCGAGTTCTCAACCAGGTTTTGAAACATCGAGACAAGAAGAGCTTCCACTCCGTGAACCTGAGGCATCGAACCGACGGAGACTTCCGCGCGACACTCATGGATCGGATTTTTCAGACTGATCATCGCCTGAAACACGACCCTTTCCAAATCAACAGGCCCGAACGCATGCTGACCATCGGCCAAACAATGAAACTCGCTCAGCCCTCCGATCTGCGACTGCATTCTGCCGAC
>NZ_ANOH01000189.1 GCF_000346505.1 Aporhodopirellula sallentina SM41 | reverse complement strand
AGATTTCGTTTACAGCCGAATGAGATACGAACGAGCCGATATCATACGAGACGATTGGATGTTGACCTCGCGGTTTAATGGCCAAGTTTCTTCAGAGAGATTGCTGTTCAGCGAGACGCTCGGTTTGGGTGGATTCGACACCATACGTGGCACCGACAGCCGAGCCTACAATGCGGACCACGGCTGGATCGCCAATTTCGAATTCGGTCCCAAAACCTATCGGTGCGGCACCCTTCAAGAGCCCCAAACACTGCGAGCTTACGGCTTTGTCGACATGGGCAATGGTTACGTCGACCAACCTCAACCGGGCGAAGACGCCTACACGTTTGCCTTGTCGACCGGCGTTGGTCTGCGGTATCAGATGAGCGATCGATTAATCGCGCGATTCGATTACGGTTTCGGAATCGAAGACATCGACGCAGCCGAACGAAGCGACCGAGCCCACCTAGGCCTTACCTGGATCCCAGGCCGACGATTGTAAAAAGCAACGATCGCGGAGGTCGACGGAGCTTCCTGCAACACCAGCTTTCGCAGCAACTTTGCTGCGTTGCGGTTCACGAAGAGTGTTCGAGAAGCGACGTTCCTCCACTGACTCTACTTGCGTTGCAATCGGATGACGGTGTCGATTTTGGATTCTTTGGCGGCAATGGAATCCACAACTCTTTGCAGCAGCAGCAGGCTCGGCTCGTCCTCGGGGAAAGCGGCAACGAGGTCGATCAATTCCGCCGCTGCCTGGGTGCTGCGTCCCTGGCAGTACGCGTTGAGAGCTTGTTCGTATCGGTCACGCATTTCGACCCAGCCAATATTGGGGTCGCTGGAGAGTTGGTGAATGAGGAGATGAGACGTTACCCCGACCGGCTGTACTTCGGCGATTCGCCGGAACTGCAGATTGGTATAAACGTTCCCTGCGGTCCTCAGTGGGTTTCCCATCACAGACTCCTGCGTCGATCCGCTCACGAGAGTCGTCACACCGAACTGTTTGGTCATGCCTTGAATCCGGCTGGCAATGTTGACGGTATTGCCGAGCGGTCCGTACTTAAATTTGATGGATGAGCCCGTGTTGCCAACCTGAGCCATTCCGGTATTGATTCCGATCCCGATTCCGAAGCGTTCCGGGGTAACCTGTTTCCATCGTTCGCGAATCGTTTCGATCTGACTGACCATCGCGAGCGCGGCACAACAAGCCCTCGCCGCATGATCAGATTGCACGTCGGGCGCCCCCCACATTGCCATCAGCTCATCACCGATGTAATCGACGAGGACCCCATCGGTATCGAGCACGCATTGGGAAAGCGTCGTGAACACATCATTGATCCACTGGATTGTTTTGCGTGGCCCTATTCGTTCGCTGATTAAGCTGAAACCGCGGATATCGCAAAACAGCACGGTAACTTCGGCGTCACGTCCTTCGAGCAGGTTTTCATTTTTCTGAAGTCGACTGAGCACTTCCGGCGAGAAGAACTGGTTCATCGACGATCGCAGTTCCTGTTCACGGCGTCGACCTTGTTCTTCACGTTCGCGGAGGATCCCCGCCGAAACCGCTCCGGCCATCACTTCCAAGAGTGCCGCTTCCAAATCACCGATGGGTACATCGTTCGAATCACTCGCTAATTTCCGGTCGCCATAAAGGACCCCGATGATGTTTCGTTCCGCGTCCAACAATGGCGAAGCAACCGCCCGGTCTAGCAACAACAGCGACGAGCCAGCTGTGTGCAGATAGCTTTTTGGCTCAAACACCACCGTCTGTCGATCACGCAACAGCCGCGCCAAAATTTGGGTACTCCCCACGGGCAGATCCATCGCAAGGTCTTCTTGGTCTTCCTGCATCCATGAAGAGTCTTGCTGCCGCGAATAGGAGGAAACCACGCGCCATGTCGATTCATCTCGCAGGATCACATACGCGTTGTCGAGCAAGATCATTTGCGCAGCACTCTTTGCCGCCGTCTCCAGGAACTCATCCGACCCCGCTGACTTCTGAACGACCTCGAGTGCCTTGTTGACCAACCCCACAATCATTTTGCCACGATCAACGCTCTGTTCGTCTTGCAAAAACGCGTTCAAGCTCGCCGGCTCTTCTGCAGCCTCCGACTCATCAAACGAACACTGCATGGTGCGCAACGTATCATCGTTGTCATCAGGATCCGGCATCGCCGCGATCACAGATGTCGGGACATCAAAAGACAGCGTGAACCCGCTCGGCAGCTCGAGCATCACCGATTGCATGCAGGCGAATTTTTCGCCGGGCACAAACGGCCGCGGCGGCGTGCCAATTTCAAAGGTGAGGTTGCGATGGATATTCCGAATGCGGATGCCTCCCGGCTCGGATTCGACCAGCAACGCTTCACGAGGGACCGACAGGACATCCGACGGCGTGATCGCAACGCGATACCGACCTCCCAGGTCCTGGACGGCATACACGCTCGTGTCATCTTCTCGCTGCCGCCCCAATTCCACAGGCAGCGGAAGTTTCCCTGCAAATACTTCTCTCCCATCACGGAATACAGCGAATCGAAAATGGTTCAAAGGTGGATGTCCGAGAAATGAAAATGAGCGGACTCCAGGCGTCCGAAGCCGCTTCTTTCGTGCTCCAACCTGGAATCCAGTGTCCACTGAGAGAGAACGCAGCAATCAGCGGCTGAATGTATTGGCCGTTCCGTTTGCCCATGCGTGGAGGCGGACGTCCCTGCCTACCGTTTCTAGCGTCCGGTATCAGATTGCCTCTTCGAGATTCAGGAACGTTTACGCCCCGCTGAATTTACCAAACTGCGCGAAATACCTGGTTGCGGCCAACTCTCATCCCAACTTTACTGGGGGACGCAAAAACCCTCAACGGGCCCCCCCGCCATTGCATTTTACTCGGCCTTTTTGGTCGCTTTTCTGGAATCTAATATGAGTCGTCAAAAACGCCTTCCATCTCGCCCGAGATCTGCACGAAGCAGGAAATCATCGAGGCGATTGCGTTTGGAATCGTTGGAGTCACGTCGGTTACTCGCCAGTGATGTCATTGTCGGCTCGATTGGGAATGCATTTAGCTATACCAGGGCCGAAGATTTTCCGTCCAACACGGTCACGTACAGTCCCAACATCGCCGGAACGAGTGGTCCTGGATTCGCGGAGATTTCCACATTCGATTTGGAATCGGATCTTAGTTCCGGATTCAACGTGATCGTGGAAACAGAGGAACTCGGATCTACCGATAGCGGGAACATCTCGTACTCAGGGGATATCGACGTCGCGAATGACGCCGGCCTGTTTCTTCAGTTTAATGCCGACAACAGTTTGATACTGTCATCCGGTTCGATCTCGTCGCCTATTGGCAGTTTTGATGTCACCTTCAATGCTGGCCTGACGCCCACCGCAAATAGTGGGATACTCATCGCTGACATCTCGATCGATGCCAACGGCGGCACTATCTCGCTCAATTCACCTGCGGGGCAGATCACGACGCCAGGAACCGGAGACATCGGCTCAGCGAGCTTCACCGCCCAGACGCTCGCCATCGATGGCGAACTGTCCGTTGGAGGAGATGACACACCGGGCACGTTGGCAATCGATGCGAACCTGACGTTCTCTGACACCTCCTCATTCAACGTCGATATCTTTGACACCACTCCGGGAATCGATTTTGATCAAATCGCCGTAACGGGGACAGTGACGCTCAATGGAGCAACGCTAGTCACTTCCGCTTCATTGGCGACCAACGTGGGGCAAACAATCGAGATCATTTCCAACGATGGTATCGATGCCGTCTCGGGAACCTTCGCAGGCCTGCCTGAAGGAAGCACGGTCGACGTTGGCGGTCTCCCGTTTTCCATCAGTTACACCGGGGGTGACGGAAACGATGTGACACTAACAGAGATTGCAGACAACATCATCGCGGGAACCGATTCGGATGACTCGATTCTTGTGTCTCTCGACTCGCTACAATCGCCACCTCGAGTCGAAGTATTTATCAACTCTGTTCTCATGCGGTCGTATATTCAGGGCAGCATCAACGAACTGACGATCAATGCCCTCGGCGGCAGCGATAGACTGACCGTTGACTTGTCAGGGGGAGATCCCATTCCGGTCAATGGACTCATCTTCAATGGAGGCGGGGGAATCGGAGACAGCGATGAGCTGTCCCTCACCGGTGGATCAACGAGCATGATTACCCACACGTTCCTAAATCCAAATGACGGATCGGTCGACATCGACGGTGCGTTGGTCAGCTACACCGGATTAGAACCCATCGCTGATAATCTCGACGCATCCGATCGGATCTTCAATTTCCAGGGGGGCAGCGAAACCATCAGCCTCTCCAATGCCCAGAACGTCGACGGGGCAAACCTGATCGATTCGACCTTAGGAGAATCTGTTGTATTCACCAACCCGTCACGTTCACTGACAATTAACAGCGGCAGTGGAGACGATGTAATCGACATCACAACTCTTGACCCCGGCTACCAAGCGTCATTGATCGTCGACGGTGGCGACGGATTAAGTGACTCCTTGACCATAAATGGGGTCGACATCGACACAAATCAACAAGGCCGTGGGTTGGAACTGCGTGAACTCGAATCGATCGCAATCACCCAAGCGGTCATTCACGACAATACAGCGAACCTCTCAGGCGGCCTCGGCGGTGGGATCTACATCGAAAACTCAACGAGTGGTGTGACCACGTCGGCAATCATCGACAGTGTCGAGATCTCCAACAACACCGCAAGTCTCGGTGGCGGTGTCTACGCTTCGGATGTGAGCCTTACGATCCAAGACTCTGACTTGATCGTTTCAAACACTTCGAGTTTTGAAGGAGGGGGCATTTACTCCGACGGAGGCTCTCTAGCAATTTCGTCATCGATCATTAGCAGCAACGTTGCCGGTGAGAGCGGCGGAGGTGTGTATGTCGATGGAGGCGCACTTACGATTACGTCGACGACCGTGTCAGGCAATCAGGCGCTCGGCTCAGACAGTGGTGGCGGTGGTGTGTACTTGCTTGGTTCCGGGATAACGAGCCCGGTTTTCTCGATCATCGATACGTACTTTGGATCGAACCAAGCAAACTCAGGTGGTGGCGGATTGGAAATCGTCGACAACCCTGGTTCGATATCAGGTGGACTCTATGAACTGAACACGGTTACTGGAGGCATACTCAACAACGAGGGTGGCGGTGGGATCGTGACCGTCGCCACTGATCCGGCGAACTTACCGGCAATTGGCATTTCGGGTGTTACGATTCGAGAAAACTCGGCACCGAGTGGTGGCGGATTGGCAGCGGTCAATCCAAACCTGACCTTAGATTCCGTACTCATCGAGAATAACTCCACGATCTCGACCGCGGTACCGTTCCCGACGGCGGGTGCAGGCGGAGGCATCGCTGCGATCGGCAACTCAGTGAACGGTTCAATCACGATCACGAACTCATCGATTCAAAATAACACCGCCGTAGGCGACGCCGGAGGAATTGGTGTTGCCGACGTTGATCTGTCGTTAACAGACACCACCGTCACCGGAAACGGTTCGTCCGTGCCAGTGGGTGGGCGTGCCGGCGGCATCGGTATTCAAGGAGTCCAACGAACGCCAGTGCTGACAGCAAACCGAGTCACTATCGACAACAACGTCGCGACCCAGGACGGTGGTGGCGTGGGGTTGATCGAAGCGGGATTGGACTTCACCAACGTCACGATCAGCGACAACGAATCTCTCACCGGTACGGGCGGAGGATTGCTCTACAACACGACCGATCCAGGCGCGACTCGCCGTATCGCGTTCTCGACTTTCGCTAGCAACACCGACCCAACTTTCCCGTCCAACATCACTGCCACGGGGGCTTCCATCGATCTGTTCGCGACGCTGTTTGCCGATGGAGTGGGGGTTTTCGATCCAACGTTCTCATTCAACTCGCTTGGATACAACACGAATAACTCGTCTCCTCCAGGACTCGACGATCCAACGGACATTCTGATGTTCGACACTCCCCTGTTGCCACTGGCCGACAACGGAGGAACCGTTCAAACGCGTTCAACGTCGTCGAAAATCCCTCAGGTGCACGACCGGGTCGACAGTTTCTCAACCATAATCGACGCCCGAGGCGTTTCTCGCTCGAGCAGCCTCGACCAGAACGCGGACGTGGGCGCCCACGAGTTTGTTTCCATCGCGATAACGAACGCGCAGTCGCAATTCGACATTTCGGCTGACGAAGGTGACGGTCAGCTGACGGTGTTCGTCCAGCCTGACCGTGCCATACCGGAACCAGTCACTATCGGTGCGAATCTTGTTTCCGGTGGCAGCAACCCGGCGAACATTCCCGGGGACCTATCCGCAAACTCGGCATCATTCTCGTTTGCTGCCGGAGACGTATTGGGCCAAAGTTATGACATTTCGATCGTCGACGATAGTGACATCGAACCGACGGAAACCTTTTCGGTAACCGCCTCGACTACCTCACCGTTCTTCGACGCATCGACGGTGCAAGCCATCGGCAACCTCGTTGACAACGACGTGTTAGCGTCCGTTCTCGACCTTACGCTCCAAAAAGTAGCAGATCGTTCGTCCGCTGTGCCTGGTGCGGATCGCGTTGTCTACACCATCACTGTAGGGCACGACAGCGACAGCAACACCGACGCGTCTTTGGTCAGCGTCAGTGATACGTTGCCTGCGGGAATGAGCCTGGTTTCACTAGACGCGCCCGGTGCGACCACGTCCGATTTCGATGATTCAACCGGATTGGCTTTTGTTACCTACTCATCGATCCCGGTCGGACAAATCCGAACTATCTCGATCACCGCCGATGTCTCTGCAGCGACCATTGGCACACTTACTAATTCAGCTACGGTTTCGGTGTCGGGCGGATCGGATATCGATACCACCAACAATACCGACAGTACGACCGTTACGTTGACACCTCAAGCGGACCTTGCAGTCAGCAAAACGGTCGATGCCGTCGCTGCGGTCCCCGGACAACTGCTGACGTACACGATCTTTGTTCAGAACAACGGCCCATCGAACGCTACCGACGTGACCGTTGATGACGTGCTGCCATCGGACGTCACCTTTGTGAGCGGTTCTGGACCGAATGGGCCGTTGTCCGAAGACAGCCAAATCGTGGTGGGCAATCTGACCGGACTGGTTCCAGCAGGCGTTGCTCAGTTTGTCATCACGGCCACGGTCAATGCTGGTGCCATTGGCTCCCTGACAAATACCGCCACTGTGTCGTCGAGCACCACCGACACTAATTTATTCAACAACAGTGACACCGTCACAACGACGATCACTCAAGCAGGCGTCGTGCTCACCGGACACGTCTACTGCGATGCCAACGGAAATGGGACGGAAGACCTAGATGAAGCAGCGGTAGGTGCACGTGTCTTTATCGATGCGAACAACAACGGTCTCTATGATTCCAACGAAACGTTTGTCACTACCAACACCAGTGGTGACTACACGTTTGATACCCTGCCTAGCGGAAATCAAACCGTGACCCTGATCGTACCGGACTCTTCCTGTTTAGCCGTGCCGGAAACATTCCCGAACATCGAAACCGGCGTGGAGTTAGGCCAGGTGATTCGTGATGCGTTTGCTTATGACATCAACGATGACGGACTCGATGAATATTTGACCGTCGCAGAGAACAGTCAAGATCTAACGATCGTGTCGTCTTTCGACTTGTCCATGCCGTTAGTTTCGATTCCGCTCGGTAATCGGCCTCAAGCGGTCCACGCGTGGGGTTATTTCCAAAGTAGTACGTCGAGCAAAATTAGCACAATCGCAGTCGCCGCCTATGGCGTCGGCCAGACCACCGCGGACAACGGTTTGTTAAAGACAAATCCGGGTGCGGTTTACACGTTCGATACTAACGGAAATCAAGATCAATTCACTGCGGGGGAAGGGCCGATCGATGTGATCGTCGACGACTTCAACGGCGACAACCTTGCAGACGTCCTTGTCGCATCCTACCTCAGCAACAGTTTCCATTTGAAGTTCGGCGGATCCTCAACCGTGAGCACAATCGGGAGTGCCGACGGTGCCCTCCTCGTCAACTCGGGAGACTTCGACGGCGACGGCCACCGTGACATCGTCATGGGCGGGTACGGGTTTGGGGCAAGCAGTTTCGGAAGCCTGCAAGTTCGGCTCAATCAGGGCGATGGAAGCTTCTCGAGCCCGATGAACGTTCCGTTGTCATCACGGCTAATTAATACCGCGGTGGCGGACGTCGATTATCTCGCCAATTCCTCTGGCGATGAACTGGTTGTACTCGGCACAAACGGCTTGGTCACGACCTACTCAATCAGTGCCGACGGAATCACCGAGCGGAGTTCGCTCCAATTGGAGGCAGGCACCAGCAAGATCGCTGCCGGCTATATCAACGGAGACGAGCAAATCGATTTGGCTGTCGTTCGCAATCTACCTCGCACGTCCTCGTCAGGTAGCATCGGCCCGGCAGCCGGCACGATTGACTTGCTTCTCAACGATGGAGATGGGAATTTCTTCCTGGCGAAATCGACCAGCGAGGTCACCAATCCCGCCGCGGTCGCATTTGCGTCGGTTGACAGTTATGTTCAGAGCGATCTCGTCGTTGCCGAACAGTCAAACGATCAATCCGGAGGAACTACCACATTCCTTCGCCTCGGATTGGATCAAAAGACCGTCACCGTTAACGCGAACGTCACCGCAGTCGCTGACTTCAATCCGTCCTCGGATGTCAACAACCTTGATGTCAACCAAGACTCACGAGTTACTTTGGTCGACGCGTTGCAAATCATCAACGAGATCAACGCCAATGACGCGGGGTTGGCAGAACCGTTGCAGGCAACGTCGATCGAAAGCGATTCATCATCAACATCGCAAACCACAGTCCAGTTGCCATCGAGAAAAGACGTCAATCGCGACGGAAAAGTGACAGCCCTGGACGCATTGATGGTAATCAATCACGTGATTCTCAGCGAACAATCGGAGTCCGCGTCTGAACCATTACCTGTTTCCGCAATGGTAAACAGCGATGACGATCGACACACCGACGTCGTTGACGAATTGATGCTCGAACCGAACCAACTGTTCTAGCGGATGTAGTTCACTTGAACGATCGCCTCATAGTCAAATTGCTCGTCGAGCCCATCACGCAGTGGCACTGACATGGCGGGTGTCACGATCAATCCGTTGTTGAACACAAAGTGTGAACCGAACGTGGCGTTCACGATGTCAAACTGATCCTTCAGATTCGTGTACGTGAAGTTCGGGGCACTGACAGTATCGCTGCCTTCGAGCGTGCTGGTGTAGTGAAGCTCGGCGTTTGCCAAAATCGAGTTGAGGCGTGCTTGCTGGTCTCGGTTCCGGTACACCCCGCGACTAGCGGCGAAGTCGAGGTGCATCAACGTTGAATCACGAAAATCACCAGCGTAGTTCAAATTGCCCGCATTCGGATTCGACAAATTGGTGTTCACGTATACCGGGTCACCACCGGCTGCGACGTCGAGCTGCATGTAGGCCTGAAATGCCCAGTCTGAATTGGGACGACACAACAATCCGGTAAACGGTTGGATCTGAACCGACTCATTGTGAATTTGAATGATATCGTGACCACGCATGGTGAAACGCGTGTCGTCGGCAGTCGGCGTGCCAATCCCCAACCCACCGGACCAAAGCAGTCGTTCCGTCCGCAACAAAGCAAACTTGGAAATCAAAGTAAAATTGCCGATCTCCATGTCGCGATCTTCTGGCTGATCGAGGTTCTGATAGCTGGCGTACGTCGCCGCGATCGGCAACCGTAACTCGATCGAAACCAGATCATCGACCAACACTTTCTCGAGACCAACGACAAAACGACTAATGTCCCCGAGTCCACCATACGTGTCGTTGAAGAAACTGTAGTTGACGAACCCTCGATCACGAACCTCAGGGCTGAAGTTCTCAGATATCTTCACGCGACGAACCGAAACACCGGGACTGGGCGCGGGACGGACCGCCCCTTCCGATCCGCCAATAACCTGTTGGTATTCATATTCAATGAACCACTGGTCGCCATTGCCCAAGTCGGTGTAGTCGGCGGTACTCGCTGTTTGAGTTGCGTTGGTTTCGGTGTAGGTCGCCGTTCCTCCTTGAAAGAGGAATCCGGAACTCGGCGCCAGATCGGCATCCGTCGGTGGAATCGGTTCGACAATGCTAAACTGATTGGTAAACGCGCTTCCACCAATCGATTGCCCTGTTCCCGACGCCGCGAGCACGTCCGGATTGAAGCCGCCACCTCCGAGCCGGTCGAACGTTGGCAGAGCCCCCCGCGTCCCTGTCGCGTGAAACGAGTAGGCTTGCGTGATCGTTGCGTTGATTTGCGCCAGTCCGCCACCTTGGAAGTCACCGATGATCGTTGGTGCAGAACTAAACGAACTCTGCGTGCTCGCAAACGAGGATGACAAGTCCGATGCACTGATGTTGTTGAAATCAGTGTTGTTGGCGGCCGGGGCATCCACGGGGGCTGCGTTGGCAAAAGGGTCCGGCGTCTGTTGTGCGGCATCATCCTGCTGAGAAAACGATTCCGGCGAACTCGATGGTGGCTGCGATTCCTGTGGTGGAACCGACGATGCATCCGGCGACGATGGAGAATCCGTGTCCAGACGAAAATAATCATCGGTCGTCTGACCAGGCGTAGATTCAGGCGGCATCAATGGAATCGGCGCGACGCCCTCAATCGGTCTCGGTGATGGCACCAACGACGGAGGTGGAGGGCAATTCGGATCGCCATTCCAAACATGAGGGTTCAGACGCGTCGAATCACCGGGAACGCACGGGACACCATCGGGCGAAGACACAACAACCGGCGGCGGACAGTCGCCAACCCAGTGCGCATCTCCCGCCACGACGCCAGAAGGAAACGACGGAGCGGCCACCATCGCGGCGACAAGGACCGCACGGCGAGAAAGCCTCATTCCCTTCTTACCACGCACCGGTTTACTTGTAGTCACAGTCCACCCTCGATAAAGCGTCACACTTGCCGCTGCGGCTGAGATACAACAGCGTTGTGACGTTAATATCGACACCCCCCGTTTTAGAGGAGCAATCAAAACAACCCGGAAAACCGGTCAACTTTGCCAATCCACCACTTTATTCGAAAGCTGTTCCGGATCCGAACTTTAGCGAAGGCTGGTAAGCATTGACGGTTCAGAGCGACGTTAACGGCAGATCGAGCCGCTGAATCAAATCGACCGGACTCGCTGTGGGGTGTTGTTGCATCGAGTCAGCCCGCGCGTCCGCGGAAACGGTCTCGCTGACGTAACGATACGTCTCGTCGAGCGTAACGATGCCGTTGCCATCCTGGTCCGCGGCACCCCGGAGGGCTTCAACGAATCGATATGTAAATCGCCCCATCCCAGTCTCGGCGACTTCGGCTGCCTCCTCGCCGCCTTCGCTCGCGGTCAGTGTGATGACGCGGTCCTGTTGCAAATGACGAAGCGCCGCCTTGAGATCGTCGCCACGAAGACTCGTTTGCACCGCACCACTATGACACGAATCCAAAATGGCCAATTTTCGGCACGGCAAACTCGAGAAATGAGACAAATCAGACATCGATAGACAGTCCTGATATTGGTCGTCCATCAGATCGCGATACGACGCATCGGCGGTCACGAAATACCACCTGCCTGTGCGACGGTCCCGCAGTCCATGACCACACAAGTAAAGAACGACAACATCGTCCGGACCGACCTTCTCTCGCAACTGTTGCACGGTTGCCTCGGCGTAAATGTTGAACAAGGGACGCGTCGCGTCGCGGTCAACCAATTGCTGCGTCGTTACCTCGTAGTGCTTTCCCGCAAGGTCACGAAACGTATTGGCGACCGTTGTCGTGGCGGCCGCCGGGAAATCGAGCGACTGAATATTGGCGTCCGCGTATTTGCCAACGCCAACCCCAAAAACATGCATCCGTGGCTTCACCAGAGTGGGCGTCTCGATGTCTTCACTCGGTCGCGACAACCAAATCGATTCGGAACTCGACGAACCGCTTTCGCTAACCGCGATCACCTTCAGTTCCATTCTTCCCTGACGAGGCAAACGGAACCGCCATTCAAACTCATCAACATCGCGGCGAATTTCTTCGCCCGGAATTCCGTCGACGAATGCGCGAACCATCGCCAGAGGCACACCGGGCGTTTCGACAACACGTGCGGTCACACCGAGCGAATCGCCTAGGACAATTTGTCCATCTTCCGGCGTTACGATTTCGATTTGCGGGCGGGTGCGAATTTGATTCACGATCGCATTCTCTCCCGGTGGCGGGCCTCCTCCTACAGACAATCGCATCGCGGAGGCCAAACTACCGGCATCAAACAGCCGTCGCATGACGTTGGGACGTTCCAACGATTTCTCGAATTGGTCTGCCGTGTAGAAATCAACATCCTCGCCAAGCCCGCGGTTGAGCTGCCAACCAAAACGCCGGTTTCCCATCAGCGATGCGTTATAGATCCCCGATGGCGTCCACAACGCCCACTCACGCTGGGCATCAATCATTATTGTCGCCAACGGGTACCACGCGGGAAACATTTGGAACCTACCGATCAGTTCCCCCTGACGCTCGAACTCAAACACAACCTGTGTTTCCAACGGAACGTTCTGCAACGCGTCCAGAATTTCATTGGGCTTGGTCGCATCTCGGTCGCTCCCATCTTCACCCGGCCAAGAAATTCGCATCAATCGATCACCAACTCGCACTCCTCGAAAGTACCACGGACCGGCTTCGTCGATCTCATCGACGATTGCATCGGCATCGAGTTCGCCACCCCACCGGTTGACGCCATCCGATGCGGTCAACACGTCCTTCAGGTTCCATGCGTTGACCAACCCATCGTCTCCGCCTGAAAACAAATAGTCTCCGGTGCCTGTCGCAGAGGTCGAACGTACCGCACCGGAATGCCCACGGAACCAACGTTTTAAACGGGGCGTCGAAATCGTCTTTTGATTTGTCTTCTTTGCAATCGAGTATACGTAGACACCGTTGCTGCCATCGGTCCCGACGATCAACAACGCGTCCTCGCCCTCGGGCGGATTGAACGTGCTAATCGAGACCGGTCTGCCATGACGGTTGGGATTGAGTTCGAATCGGCCGACTCGCGAATCGTCGACATACCAATCATACGTATTGACTGCATCAGCGGACGAACGCAGCGACCATTTTTGCGGAAGTCGCTGCGGCGTGAGGTAGTCGTCGTCATCAAAACTCTCATCATCGCCCCGGCGTGTATCGAGCGACATCTGACGAAGATCAAACGCTTCCTCAATCCGTTTGCCCTGCTCATTCGATCGGGAAATCCCGACGCGAGGCGTTCCCGATCCTTTCGCCACCGCGATGCGGGTGATCGGCGATGTCGGTGTTTGAATAATCTGAGTCGGTGTCCGGGCCATTGCACCTTCATCGGATAGCGAATGAATCTGCAAACGCGCCCCAACCGCGAGAATGACCGTTCCTTCGATCGGATCAAAAATTCCTGCCGATGGTGTTTCAGCTAGCGACACTTGTGATAACACGGCCGATGTCGTGGATCGCAGATCATGAATTGAAACCGAGGCAGACAACGGCTTGGCTCCAGATTCTGCTTCTGTCGCAATCATCAAATGTGTCCCATCGGATTGCAACCGAACCCACAGCGGTCGGCCCGGGACCGATATTTCACGCATGGCAGACCAATCACCCGCGGGAGATTTCTGATAGACCCGTACGCTGCGAGTGGAATAACACGCCGCGGCAACCGTGTTGCCATCACCGGAAACATCGAGGTCGGTAATCAGCCCGGGTATCTCGGCCGAGGAAACCATTCGCGTGCGTTCGCCATCCGATCGTGTGGCCTTCAATTGCCAGACCGGGTATGGGACCGCCCCGGAATGAAAACGCACAAAGTGGGCAGACACGATCTCATCGCCTGACCATACCAATGGATGAAAACCACGGAAGCTACGAAGTCGGTTTGCATCCGACTCGCTCAAGCGACCTCGATCTTCGTCGACGACGTTGAGTGATTTCCACAGGCCGGTCGACTGATCGGGTTGCCAAACAACAACGCGTCCCGCTAAATCAGCCGACGCGAGTCTCTTCCCATCATCAGCCCACGCGACAGTATCAACCGCCTGCCGATGTGCGTTCTCATAGTCGAACAGCGTTCGAATCCATTTGCCGTTTGACAAACGGGCCACCCATACTTCTCCGGTTCCTCCCATTGCACCGTAGCCGGCCAAGGCCACGCGGTTGCTCGAGATATCGGTGTCATAAATCGCCCCGCGTGGGCCACGCCAAACTTGCCAACGAATTGCACGTTGATGAATCCACTTTCGATTGTCCCGAGGGTCTCTTTGCCAAACATGTGCATCCTTGTCATCACCGCCCGTCACCAAGCGGTCTCCGTCATCACTGATCGCAATCGTTCGGATTCGTCCGGTATGACCGGCGTAATTCAGACGCAAGATAGGCCGATCTTCTCCCATCATTTCCTGATCGAAACGATCGTCGGCATTCGTTTCGCGTTCCTCCCCGTCCCCCACGTCCGTTCTCGCCCGTGAGTCACGAGGGACGGCAGTATCGTCATTGCCGGAAAGGGGCTCATTGCCGGAGGCCGCGTCATCGCCGGGTAGATCGCCGACGAACTGCCCCGGCAAACTCGACTCAGGCGGCATCGTTACCGGCGTATTGTTGAGGTGCTGGTTCGGACGTTCGCCGCTGTTTGTCGACTCTAACGGTTCATCGCGGTTTCCAAACGGCGGTTGGGTCAGCCGTGCAACTCGACCGGTTGCCGGCAACAGTGACTCGCTCGGCAAATTTGAGCTTATTGGCATTGCAGTTTGGTTCTTCGACCGCGGATCCGAGGGCAGTCGACTTTCGTGCGGAAGTGTTGCCCTTTCAAACCGGTTCACATTGGTCGACTGACAGCGTGCGGGTTGAACGTTTGCGCCCACCAACAGAGCGACAGGCAATACGCGGCAAATGAAAATTCGCATGAATCCCTCAGTACAGAAACGTTGCAGTCGCCTGCTATGATACCCTATGTAGAGAGCGTTTTCCCCGCCAAACGGATGGAGCAACGCCACTTCCTCATTCACGATGCGGTTCGTGCCATGACCAGTTTGCAAAAGTCCTTTCTATCTCTCGCCACGATACTGCTGCTGACTTCGGAGGCTCGGATCCGTGCGGATGAACCCGAACCGGTTGTCTCCGCCGCAATGCAAACGATGTTCTCTCCGGTTTCCGTTCCAAAGCGGAAAACGATGGGTTTGCTGCAACGCAATTTCCTTGACGTCGCCGAACAAAAGACCGAATTGGAGGTAGCGATTGTTGTCGATGGCACCAACTCGATGACCGACGAATTGTCAGGGGTCCGGCAGAGCATCCACCGAATGATCGCGGACCTGCGTCGCCTTCGTGGCGAAGAGGTGCGAGTGGCGTTGGTGATCTACCGCGATGCAGGATCGCCTTCCGGTGAAGTAGAAACGCCTCTCGCCGAGTTCGTTTCGGATGAGCCGACAATCACCCGCGCGATCGAACGATTGCGTCCCGAAAGCGGTGCGCCGTTCTTCTACGAGTTGATGGATCTCGGACTCCATGAGGCGATCACGCGATTGCCGTGGAGCGAAGACCCGACGGTGTCGAAGTGGATTCTGCTATTCGGTGACGCACCACCCTATGACATCACGTATCGAGACGATGCATTCCCCAAAGCATCCCGTCGTTTCGCCGACGATCTTCTCATATCACTCGCATCCCAACGTGGAATACAGATCCACTGTGTCCTTTGCACGAGCACGAGCGATACCAAGGAGTCCTACCAAACCTCGATCGGCCAAACACGGCGTGTGATGGACCGGTTGGCTTCGCAAACCGGCGGCATGGTGCTCGACCTGTCCTATCCCGTCATCCGCGAGGCGCTCGCAGGAGTCGCACGCCAACCGCAACCCGAGTTCACCGCGATTGAGCCCATCACGCAGACCGATCTATCGGGATACCAACAGCCATCGGCGAATCAGCAGGTCGTTCGGATCGCCGTGTTGCCGCATGAACCCTTCGACAGCATGGCGTTCGGCCCCGACCGTCCCGCTACCCAAGTCGCGACCGCTCTCGCGTCGCAGTTCTCAACGATCCCAGGAATTCGCGTCAAAAGCGTTCTCGATGTCGAGAAACAGGTTCGTAGAATGCGAGCCGAAGGGCTCAATGGCCCCGAGGCCCTTCGCGGATTGGCCGCCCGCATGCGTGTCGACTACATCGTATGGGGAAGGATTCAAGACAATCCCGCAATCACCTCAGTTGCCTTCCGCAAAAACGACGGTCGTCCGATCGTGCGAGTCTCCCACAACGGCTCGCCCGATGGTCTGGCGAACGTTGTGCTTTCCGCAGCAGCTAAATCCCCTGGAGCGGACGCGGTCTTTTCTCAATTTGCCAACCAGGTGTTAAAGAAGGGGAACAGTAATCAATGGCTCGCGTCGGTCTCATCGAACCCGCCGTTGGTCAAGAATTTGCTAACCGCGATGGGGGCTCTCGAACAGGCCCTCGGTCTTCCGATCGGAAGCGACGAATCCGACCGAATGCTGGCTCAGGCGAAAGCCGCAGCGTCGCTAGCGATCCAGATCGAACCGGCCAATCCGATGGCGAACTGGTTGCTGGCGAACGTCGCGTTCAATCAAGCCTCGTCCTACTTTCGTGCCGGCGAGCAGGACCAAGCAAAGGAGGCAATGAAGCAGTGCCGGTCAGCGCTTCGGTTGGCCGATCAAAGAAAAGAAGAAATCAAATCGTCCGCTCTGCAACTGGAAATCGAAGCAGACTATCGCCTGATCGCGCGAAAAGATTTTGATGCCGCGATCGAAATCTACCGGCAAATGATCGCACCGGGGATGCCCGAAGAAACCCAAGCACGGGGACACTGGATGTTGTCCGGTTTGTACGCGGGTGATTGGGGAATCGATGCGAGTAGTGTCGATCCTCAACGTTCGCGTGAACACGTGATCGCCTTGCTATCCGGTTGGCCCGAACGTCCTGAATCCGATCTGCTGCGACGTTGGCTGCAATGGGACGAACAAACCAAGACGACTCGCCACAATCATCTTCCCAGGCTGAACGATGTCCTGGTCGGAATCGAATGAAAGACCCCGTTTCCTTGAAACGTCAACCGACTCGCCGGCGGTGACGGGAGCTTGTCTCGTTCTTTCATTTGATCATCGGGCCGATTTGTGGGCAACAAAGAACGTAACCGGACATGAGTCCAATGGAACACCGATATCTTTCCGTCACCTCGACCGACAATAAGCACGTCGTTCTGCTCGTCAATCAATAAACTCTCTGCCGACACATTTCCAACTTCCAGGCGCGTCAAGTAGTCATGTGGATGTTCGACGTGGCCGACCCACACCGCTCCATCCGCTCCCGCGACAAACCAATCGCCATCGGCCGATAACGCAACACTTCGAACCGGACCGCTGCTGAGCGGAACAACGGTCGACAGCATGGGCGCGTCCACGTTCTCGCCATTGGGCGTCGTCAACGCAATTGATTCGTCGATGGAACCGGACAGGATCACGGTGTCGTTTCCCTCGGTGTCGTACACGGCATCGATCGCGCTGATGCCCTTTTGAGCAATCGTATCGATCAACACCACCGACTCGAGTTCGAGTTGTTCACCCATTTCGATGCGATGCTTGGTTAACATTCCGTTCGCGTGGCCGATCCAAATTTGCTTTGATGCAGGATCCGGTTTCGGAAACATGACGCGGCAATCCCGGACGTCGAACGGCGTCGTCGGTACTGCCGCGGTGGTGCCGTCGTTTCCGATCAAGTTGTCCCATCTCAGTGCTGCCATTTCGCCATATTCGAATTGCACAACGATCGCCGCGCCCGACGCGACGAAACACAGGTCCTTTACGATGTCGTTGACCTCTGAGCGGGCGACCGAATCTGTCGCCGACTCGCTGCTCGCATCGACCACCTCCAAAACGGGCTCCTCGAGCGACACCACGGCGAGCGTTGGGTTTTTAGGATGAACCGCGACCGCGACCACGTTGGCATCGAAATCCCAACGTCGACTCGGAGGCACCGGAAACTCATCCACCTGATTGGTAATCAACGTTTGCGTGCGCCACGCGAACAAACTCTCTCCGGCACCGACGTACAACCACTCGCCGTTGGCGGACATGCGTACCGCGTTCGCGTAGAGAACGGTCTCACCGAGATCGTCAATGGCCGCGTCGACTATGTCCGCAGAGGGAAACAGATCAGCAACCGTGGCGTCGCTCGCATCCTTCGCGTTTGGTTTGCTGGCGTTTTCGTTCGCTTTTGACGGCACCACGCCCCATCGTTTCGGTTTCGAATCGTATCCCGTCGTTACAAAGGGGCCACCAACTTTTATTGGCAGCATGGATTCAACCGCGTCACGATGGGCGTCGATCGTTTTCGGTTCGACGATTAAAAACGACGGATGCTGATCCACAAAGGTCGCAAACATTTTTTTGGTTTGCTCCAAATCATCGCCGATCTCCAAAATCGGAACTGGGACAGGCGGGGCATCGTCCGTAGGCCGCATCCACCACATCGCGGCGAGCACAACCGCAAGAATTGCCCCCCCTGAACCTGCGATTTTCCTCCAATTATGCGGGCTCGCTGTTGCCGGTTCGTCGGATACGGCATGACCGAACTGGAATGCGTCGCGTGGACCATCCGACGCCAGCGCGTGACTCGCCCCGGTCTCGCCGGGATTCATCACCGCCCGAACCTCGTCGGCGTCAAAGTTTGGCTGCAGGTCCGCAGTCTGGTTTGCAGGAAACTGCGCCACATAGGTGTCATGCGACGCATCATCGGCATGCGCACCGGTGAGGATCGGACTGCCTCCCTTGCTATGCTTGACGACGCCGTCGGTCAAATCTTCTTGATCGTATGTTTCGATCCCGCGGGCGGCGGGACCGGACGGTCCACTTGCTTTGCGGTGTTCCCTCGGCTCGACAAAAGGATGTCGTTGTTGTCCTGCCGAAAGCTCGCCGGACTTTACCATCACGTCCCGGATTGTGCTGATGAAATGCGAGTTGCTCTCGAAACGCTGCCGCCAATCGCGATTGGTCGCCCGCCGGAGCACCGCACGCTCCGCTTCACCGCATCGACCGAAGTCGAGTCGGCCTGACATATGAGCCTGCAGAACGCCGTGAACACTATTGCTGTCGACAGGCAACGTGCCGGTGCGAAGGTGATAATAGGTCACAGCGAGCGAGTACTGATCGCTCGTGCGCGACGGTTTCCCTTCGATCGCCTCGGGCGACATGTACGCGGGCGTTCCCGACGGATCGGTGGCGGTGACTTGGTTGCGAGACAGGATTCTAGCGAGCCCGAAATCGCACAGCACAGCCGAATCACCAATCAGCACAATGTTCGCTGGCTTCACATCACAGTGCTGCAGCGACACCGGACCTTTACCAAAGTCGTGCACCGGAGAATTCAGGTAATCCATCCCGCGCGCGATCCCTTCCATGAACTTCAACAGTTCGCTCGCGGGAATTCGGCTCTGCGGATTGGGGTCGTCCTTTTCGGGCAGATACCGTTCGAGACTCGCGTCGCCGAGCGACATCCCCACCACCAACGTCGCGGGCTCGGAACCGGCCGTAACGACAAACCCGGATTGCCCTCGCGATTCCATATCGATCGCGTCAATGGTTTGTTCGTCATCGTTGTGCGGCTCAGGGATCAGTTGCCCTTCGACGTCCAACTTCCAAATCGCCGTGATCGGCATCAGGTTGGCGTGACGGATCGATTTAATCCGCTTGATCGCCTCGTATTCCTTCTGCCCCCGACCTCCTTCGAGATCGATGAACTTCACCGCCAATAACACTCCGCCGGGGCCGGACGCCCGCCAAACCTCGCCGAATTGACCTTTGCCGAGGTACTCCTGCAATCGATAGCCGGTCGTGAACTCGTAGCCTCGACGCAATATCATAGAAAGTCTTCGCGAGTGGCAAAAAAGTGAATGGAGGGCGTACCCCGGCAACTTTCATCGGGACTCTGCGATGTCTCGCCTCCCCTCACCTTAGCCAAAACTCGACCGCTCGCCAATTCAGGCGAGTATTCCGACGCAGCTTGGTTTTCAGATAGGCAAAAATGAAACGGACATATAACGACTAGTGCAGCAAGACGTCCTTCAGCTTCGCAATCACTTTGGGTTCGCCGTCGGTTTCATACGCCCCTTCGCCGCCTTGTTTGCGCCCACGCGTGTACTTCAGCCACACTTTGGCGTGCCCGGCGAAGCCTTCGTAGTCCAGCCCCCAAGTGCCTTCCCCATCTTGGCCGCATCCGTTGGCATACCGACCGCGTCCCCGATCGATCAGGTCATCTTTGCAGCCGAGATCTGACAATCCCGGTACATCCGCAAACGCTGCCCCGCCACCGACAAACCACGCCGTGTATCGACCGAATCGAGTTTGAGGCCGACCGCAAATTGCCCACGGGGCGGTGCACTGGGAATCCCCGGATCGCTTGCAATCATCCATCCGGTATCGCAGCGGCGGGCAGTCGCCTCGATCGCGATCACCGGGTTTGGTACAGCGGGGCTTTCGTGGAAAACCCGGATCGGTATCGACACCATGGCAGGGGCAGTTTGCCTGGGTACCGTTTTGACACCGATGACACCCTGGACACGCGTCCGTCACCGTGACCTCGGTCAGATCGCCCTCGACCATGTGCGTGTCGACGAACGAAGCTTCACTCACGTCGTTTCCGGTAACCCACTCCGCGTCCGTCGCCAACGCGACTATCGGAACGACCAAAACGAACAACAAACCGGTGAAAGCACGCATAACAACAAACGCCCGGGCAACAGGGATGGTTTTCGACTACCTCCATTGAATCGAACCGTTGGAACCGTTGCCTTCATCGCGATACATCCAACCGCGTTTGGTCACCTGAACGCGATCGGCCGCCTGAACGATCCAGTTCCCGTGACCGGCAAAGTCGCTTACGAATGTTGCGTGTACGAGGTGCCCGTCTTACGCGCCGAACGGGTTCCGATTGAACTTCTGATATGGGACACGAACGCCTCCGATGGTATACGCATCCACGCGTAGTTCCGAAGTCGGTTCGAAACCGTTTTGCCCAGCGAACGTCACCACGTCGTCTTGGTCGACACCGTCACCACTGACGCCGAAGCCGCCTGCGAGTTGCGTGTTTGAATTGACGTAAAGTGCCGAGCTGCCAGGGAAGAAAACTACACCATTCTGGTTTGCTCGTTTGGTGTCAACCGTCAGGTCAGGCAGACCGTACACTTTCACACCGTCATCCCCGGGATCGCGGAAGTTGGTCATCACGTTAAACGCATCAAACGCCTTTGTGCTGTCGTGAGATTCAGACGCATAAACATCAAATGCCAGCGGTGCATCGTCGATGAGGTTCTCGCCCGTCAAAGGATTGATGCCGGGCAGACGCAGCATGCTGTGCGGGCCAACTTCGGTGCAAATCGTCGGTGACTGATCACAACCCACCGCGAGAGATGGATCGAGTTCGGTACCGGTCGGAAAGCGAGGTTCCGCGAGAAACCGGAACGATCGATTGGTCAGGGCAGTGCCTTCGGGATACGTGTCGCCAGTGCGATCGTCGAGCGAAGTCGAAGTATCGACTTTGATACCATCCCCGTTGAAGTCGACGCGATCAGCGAATTGAATGTCCTCCGGGTCGGCGTAGTAGGCCGTGTTACGAGCTTTCGCCACAGCGACGTCAATCGAGAAGATCGTCGCGTCCGGCATCCGGTACAGCCCCAAGAGTTCACCGTTGGTATCGGCCACCGACAGCACCATACTGGTCGTCTCCCCAGGACGAAATCCGCCGTCGATATCCAGGCGAATGGCAGCTCGAGTTCGTTCGGCTTCCGCGATTCCCGTTTCAATGATTTGCTGGACATCTTCTGCAGTCAGCCCACTCGATGTTGGACTGTCGTGAGGCACGACCAACCATCCTTCCGGTACCGGTTTCCCATTTAAATCTTCACCCCAGAGCCCAACAGGAACATTATCTCCTGAATCGATTCCGCCTCCGAGTTGTCGCCCGAACTGCAACAACCGATCGATACCCGGCACAGGAAACTGCGGGCTCGGTGTGGGGCCGTAGATTTCAAGGGTCAAACCCACCAAGTCGATCCGTCCACTGAGCGCGACGAAGTTAAACTCGCACCCCTCAGGCAACGGTGCAAATCGATTCTCGAACTCGGTAAGATCGCGATCAAATGCCGACATTCCGACCTCGATCTCTCCCCCTGCCGCGGCGACGAACGCAGCAAACTCCGCCTCGAGCACCTTGTCCGCGTTAGTGCGTTCTTTCTCGGTCTGTCCGACGCCGTGTTCAAACCCTTGTTCGAACGTCGCGTAGCCATCTTCGCCGGGGAAGAAAACGCCGATCCCACCGACCAGGTTCACGCTCTGGCTAGTAGGACTCGTGATGAGTTTCCCGTCTTTGTCTTTCGTTTGCTTGTACAGCGGAATTCCACCAGGCAGCGTGGCGATCCCACGAGGGACCGCGTCGGGAGCGGTCCCCGATTGTTCCCCGAAACTTTCTGGCCACGTGCGAAAGAAATCGTCGGCGACTTCAGGGATGAATGCAGGGTCCGCGTTAAAGCGGGCCTGCAATTCAAAATCGTCGGCCGTTCCACGAATGCGATCTTCCCCCGGATGCGTTTGGCTGTCTCGGCTTTGATGCTCGATCGCGAACAAGTCAACTTGCGGGGTGAACGGGATCTCCGGTGGGAAGTGACCACCGACACCGATCGGAGCGACGAGGCCGGGTCCCTGATAATTCGGATCGGTGTTCTGTGGCGACGACTCGACTTCTCGTTGGGTGTTGGTTGACTGACTGATGAAACGAATTGTGCGGCTCGTCAGTGGTGCCGCGTTGCTGCTGAAGAACGCCGCCGTACGAGCCTTGGCCACGGCGCCATCAATCGCGAACGCGAGCTTTTCATCGTCGCCCTTCAAGTTTGCGGACACACCGTCTTCGACCCGCACACCGAGGATCCGACCGGACCGATCGACAACCGCGATGATCGCATCCTCACTCTCGGTCGCCATCGAAGCGCGGCTCAGCAGAATTTCGACATCTTTCGCCGTGAGCAAATTGTCAGAGAGCCTGTCATTCTCCGCGAGCTTAGTTTCAAAAACACCGCTCTCGGTAACGTCATCCTTCGGAAGGTCCTTGAACTGCTCCAGCGTCAACGTCTCCAAGGCGGGCTCGGCGTTGCCCATCACATTGAGATGGTTGATGATGCGCAGCGCATCAACCGATGTGACTTCGCCGTCCAGATTCACGTCCGCCCGGTTCTGAGCGATGGGCTCGCCAGAAATGCGATTGCCGTGCTGATCGTTGAGAATATTGATCACCGCGAGCGCATCTCGCGCCGTCACATACCCGTCCTCGTTAACATCCATGGCGGTCACGTCCGTTACATCCGCCCCCAAAGAGGCGGTCAATAACTGCCGCTTTTCTAACGGCTCGCAACGGAGTTTACGGAGTTTACGGAGTTTACGATGAGATGGGCGAGTCGTTTTTGGTTTCATCGCGGCGAATCAGACGGTGGATCAGAACTACCTCAGAGTAGCTACCCAGGCTAATCCAGCCTTTTCGAACTTGGTAGCCAGAATTTGATTCCATGCCCACCAAAATTCGGAACGATCAAGAAAATCGTCAAAGTTCCTCAATTCGGTAACAAGAGTCGCATCGGCACAACCGATACGAGAGGAGTAACCGGACCGTTCGGGGGGATGGAAGGATGCCTTTCAAGACAAGCAAACCACCAATCAGACAACCAATCGCAGTCATATTTGCGATCTTTGTCTGCGTTTGCGCAAACACGCCTGCGAGCCGCGCCGACGGTCTGGAATTATTGCTGCGGCCGAGTGGTGAGAGCGACCTCGGCGATAACACGGCCGCCGTTGGGCAAAACATTATCGCCCCAAACATTATCGCCCCAAACGTTGTTGCCCCAAACGTTGTTGCCCCAAACGTTGTTGCCCCAAATGTTGATGAGGCGGTCAGTCGTGACGCGGAAGAAACCAAAACGGACGCCATCAACGACACCGACCTGTTTGTGGATGCACTGCGAGAGTATCCGATCGAACGAGAATTCCGCGACGATCCCGACGCGATAGAAAACCGATCGCAGTCTGGCACCGTTCGTAAAACCAAACCGTGGAATCCGGCCGACACCGCTCCACCGGTGCTCCGCTCGCCTCTTGAAACTGCCCACCGATTGCCAGAGGTTGCACCGGGGGAGGATCACACGTCGCCACTGTTCCGAACCGATGGCGGACATCCATACGGTTTCACCGGTCGCAGCGGTATCGTGCCGACCGAATGTCAATCCAGCAACCACTTCATCCCGGTCACGGACCTGTGGCGGATAGGACAACAGGATAGCGACCGCTACGGCAAAGGGCATCCGATGCTCGATGATTATCCCGGTGTGAAGGGGGTTTGGTGGGATCCGTACAACCAAAATGTGCTGAAAGGCGATTACCCGATCTTGGGCGAGCACACGTTTTTGAAGCTCACCGGAAAGAGTTTCAACCTGTTCGAGGGCAGACAACTCCCCACACCAACGACTCCATTTGAGGCTACGCGAAATCCAGGTGCCGCCGCGTTTTTCGGTGACCCGGATTCGTTCTTGATGCAGTCCTACAACTCGGTCGCGATAGACCTCTTTCATGGGAACGCCGCGTTCAAACCGAACGATTGGCGAATCCGGCTCAACACGATTTACAACATGAACAACCTGACCGCGGACGAGTTGGGTGTCGTCAACCCAGACGTCCGTGCGGGAACGAGCCGGTTTCGAGATGACTTTGCGTTGGAGGAATGGTTCTTCGAAGCCAAACTCGCTGACTTGAGTCCCTACTACGATTTCGTTTCCACGCGTGTCGGCAGCCAACCCTTCGTCAGTGACTTCCGCGGGTTCCTGTTCGCCGACATCAACCGAGGAGTTCGGCTGTTCGGTACACGCAAATCCAACCGCGATCAATTCAACGTGATCTGGTTCGATCAAACCGAAAAAGACTCCAACTCATTGCTGAATCGTTTCAGCAAAGACCGCCATCAAAACACATTGATCGCGAACTACTACCGGCAGGACTTTCTGTACCCAGGCCTGAACGCCAACGTCTCCTTCCACGCCAACCACGACGGGCCCTCGTTCGAGATCAACCAGAACGACTTTCTCGTGCGGCCCGATCCCGCTGGTATCGCCCAACCGCACGAGGTTCGTGCGTATTACTTTGGCGCCGCCACCAACGGACACATCGAGCGGTTCAACTATTCAACCGCGTTTTACTACGCGTTCGGTCGCGACGATCTGAACCCGATTGCAGGCCGCGGGGTGGACATCAGTGCTTCGATGGCCGCCATCGAACTTTCGTATGACCGCGATTGGGTTCGGTTCCGAACTTCGTATTTGTACAGCAGTGGCGACAAAGACCCCAACGACCAGAAGGCAACCGGGTTCGACGCAATCCTGCCCAATCCGAACTTCGCCGGCACCGAATTTAGCTACTGGGGCCGCCAAGACATTCGCCTCTTTGGCGTCGAGTTGACCAACCGGTTGAGCCTCACGCCAAGCATGAAAAGCAACAAATTCCAGGGTCAAAGCAACTTCGTCAACCCTGGCCTGCACCTCGTCAATTTCGGCCTCGACGCTGATTTGACGCCCAAGATGAAGACGATCAACAACGTCAATCTGCTGTGGTTCGACGATACGTCATCTCTGGAAACGTACCTCTTCACCGGCGAAGTCCGTGACTTCATCGGGACCGATATTAGCTCTGGCCTTGAATACCGCCCCCTGCTAAACAATAACATCGTATGTCTGGGTGGTTTGGCCGCACTGTTTGGCGGGGACGGATTCGCGGATCTATTCCAGCGTGTCGACGGCACGCTTGATACGCATGTGGCAGGCTTCCTAGAGGTTGTATTGGAATTCTGAGTTCGCAAACGGCGGTGGCCACCGGGGATGTTTGCCGAACCTTAGAAGGTCGACAAGCAATGCCACGAAAGGCACAGCCAGCCGATGAACGGAATCAACACGTCACGCCGAATCCTAGGATGCGTTTGCATACTTATCGGCCTGAGCATCGTTTGCTCCAACGCGATCTTAACCGCACAACCTCCGGCAACATCGCCTCCATCGCGTTCCGAGGAAGCTCCGCCGGCGTCCTCGCCCGACGCCCGTTTATCGACGCTGTTCAAAGCGTTCGAATTGCAACGACAAGCCGAAGCGGAAGCCACTCAGACGGCCGAAAATCGCGATCCCGCGTCCGACAACGATTCCCACGGCGTCGAGTTTTCACTCAGCGATCAGCCGCCAACTCAGCGGCAGCCCGCAGCGAAAGGAACCCCGGTTGTCAAAGAGAACCCGACTGCGAAAGGAAAACCGGCTGCCAAAGAAAACCCCGCTGCCAAAGAAAATAAGGTCCGGCCGACCTCCGGCGAATTGCCCGCACCGGCACCATCGAGCCACGGTCACCTCGCCACGCCACAATCGCACGGCACGCCGTCTTATCATGGCGGAAATTCTTATCACGGAGGCTTCCCAACCCCGCGAGTCGACGGCGCGAACGAGCCTGGGATGGCGGGAAAGTCGGGCGACCCTTGGGACCTCGCTCGACGTTTGGGAGTTGCTGACAACCCATCGTATCCGATCCCAGACGACCTGCGATTCGACAACCTGTCGACGCAAACCGCCGCTGCTGCCCATGCCAAAAGCCACGGGTGCATCACCTGTCATACCGACGTCGGCAACATGCACCCGGAGAACTCAGTACAAATTGGCTGCACCGACTGCCACGGCGGCAACGCAGACGCCATCGACATCAAACACGCCCATGTGCAACCTCGCTTTGCACCGGCGTGGAAAAACAGCGCCAACCCGGTCCGATCGTACACTCTGCTCAATCATGAATCGCCCGAATTCGTGCGATTCGTCAACCCAGGTGACTTGCGTGTCGCGCACATCGCGTGCGGTCAGTGTCACGCCAACGAGGTTCTGCAGCTTCGCAAATCGATGATGACCCACGGATGCATGTTGTGGGGCGCCGCACTCTATAACAATGGCAGCACCGACGAAAAATACAGCCGGTTCGGTGAATCCTATTCGATGAACGGCACCCCGCAGATCATGCAAACGGTCCCGGCACCGACGTCGGCCCAAACACGCGACAAAGGAATCCTTCCGCGTCTGCAACCGTTGGTGAAGTACCAAGTCTCGCAGCCCGGCAACGTGCTGCGAATTTTTGAACGTGGCGGTCGCTTCCGCCCGGAAATCGGCATCCCCGAACGACTCGAAGAACCCGGACGCCCACGCGAACGACTCAGCCTTCGCGGTTTGGGCACCGAAAACCGGACCGATCCGGTTTACGTCGGCCTCGCGAAAACACGCCTCCTCGATCCGACGCTGAACTTTCTTGGTACGAACGACCATCCCGGCGACTATCGCAGCAGTGGATGCAGCGCGTGCCACGTTCTCTACGCGAACGACCGCAGCGAAACGGCGAGCGGCTTTCTCGCCAAGTACGGCAACCGCGGGACCGCAGCGGCGGCGCGCGATGAATGGGTGAAATACGTTGACCCGACGATCAATAAAAATCACAGCGGCCATCCGATCCAGCACAAATTTGAATTGCGGATGCCCACGAGCACCTGCATGGTCTGCCACGTCCACCCGGGCACCAACGTCCTCAATAGCTATCTCGGTTACATGTGGTGGGACAACGAGACCGACGGCGAACTGATGTATCCGGAAGAGCAGAAGAAGCTGACCGCGGAAGATTACATCCGAGCCACCGAATCCAACCCGAACGAGGCGGCTGCGCGGGGACATTGGTCCGATCCCGAATTCCTCGCCAACGTCAGCGACCTCAACCCGCATTTGCGACACACACAGTTCGCCGACTTCCACGGCCACGGTTGGGTCTATCGAGCGGTGTTCAAAAAGAACCGTGAAGGCAAACTTCTCGATTGGAAAAATGATGTCGTCACCGACACATCGACTCCAAAGCTACAAGAAGCCGTCAAGCCGACCGCTCCGGAAGAGAAGCAATACGGCAAGTGCCGCCCCGACACTCCCGTCCACATGATGGACATCCACATGGAAAAGGGGATGCACTGCACCGACTGCCACTACTACAACGATAGCCACGGCAACACGCTGCTTTACAACGAAGTCCGCGCCGCGATTGAAATCAAATGTGTCGATTGTCACGGGACAGCAGAGCAATCCTTGGTCGAGAAAGTCGAATCGCAAATCAAATCCGGTCAGCCACTGCGATTGCCCACATCTGGCCCGGCGGCACCCCAGGGCGGCAGTAACCTGCTCGCTCTGCGGACCACCTTCAATGAACCACGCTTCGAGATCATTCGAGAACCCGGCGCTGCACCGAAACTGATTCAACGCAGCACCGTCGAGCCGGACCTGTGGTGGGAGGTCACTCAAACGGCCGACACGGTTCGCCCCGGCCACAACAACTACAACCCTCGCTCGCATGCCGCCAAGAGCGTCCGACTCGGCGACGACGGTGTGCCGACGTGGGGCGGAACATCGCAAGAGGACCTTCAAAGATGCGCCCACAGCGGCAAGAAAATGTCGTGCATCGCTTGCCACAGTTCGTGGAACCCGAGCTGCTTCGGATGCCACTTGCCACAGAAAGCCAACATTAAATCTCCCGAACTGCATAGCGCGGGCGACGTCACCCGCAACCGGACGAGCTACAACTTCCAAACGCTCCGCGACGACGTGTTCATGCTCGCTCGCGACGGCAACGTGACCGGCAATCGTATCGGTCCGGCACGCAGTAGCTGCGCGATCCACGTCACCAGCTACAACGCGAACCGCGAAGCGATCTACACTCAGCAACAAACAATCAGCGGCGACGGGATGTCAGGCATCGCCTTCAGCACCAATGTGCCGCACACGGTGCGTGGCGGAGCCGGTTGGCAGAACGAATCGAATCACGCGGCCAGTGGCGTCTACGAAACCAAAAGCTGCACGGACTGCCACCTCTCCGCGACCGATAATAACAATGCGATCATGTCACAACTGCTGATGCAGGGCACCGGCTTCACCAATTTCATCGGCAAGTATTGCTACGTTGCCGCCGGAGAACACGGGTTCGAAGCCGTTGTTGTCACCGAGAACACCGAACCACAGGCGGTCATCGGGAGCTCGCTACACCAGGTCGCTTACCCAGAAAACTACAAACACCACGTAGAGCACGACCGCGAACTCGAACACTCTCACGAGCATCCAGGCCGCGACATCCTGGAATCGTTGTCACTGCGATACCGCAAACCCGAAATTCTCGACCTACAACACCGCGGCGAATATCTCTACGCCGCCTGCGGCAAAGGTGGGCTCCGCGTATTTGACATTGCCTTCATTGACCACAAAGCGTTCAGCGAGCGAATCACGACCGCACCGGTGTCGCCGCTCGGTCAACGCCTTTACGTCCGCACGAAATTCGCAACGGGCGTCGCCTCGCCCGCCACCATCGCTCCCGACCCGACGCGCAAACAGGATCCGACAAACGAAGAGTCAGCCGTGCATCCGATGTATGGCTACATCTTCATCAGTGACCGAGAGGAAGGATTGATTTTGGTCGGTGCCGGTACGCTGCTCGACGGCAACCCGCTGAACAACTTCCTCGAACGGGCACTCACATTCAATCCTGATGGAATCCTCGACGGTGCCGAATCGGTCAGTATCGTCGGCACGTACGCATATATTTGCTGCAAAGCCGGTTTGGTTGTCGTGGACCTCGATGACCCCACCTGCCCTCATGTCACTCATGTGATCGGGCACGAGGAACTGCATCATCCGCATAAAGTCGCCGTGCAGTTCCGCTATGGTCTCGTCACAGACGAACACGGTGTCAAAGTCATCGACACAACCGACCTATCACACCCGCACGTCGTTCACGAAATCCCGCTTGATGACGCTCACGGCGTCTACATTGCCCGTACCTACGCATACGTTGCGGCGGGACATCACGGATTGGCAATCATCGATTTCAAGAAACCTCGCGAAGCGTTCATCGACCAGGTCTACGACGCGAACGGCTGCATCAACGACGCACATGACGTGAAGTTGGGAATCACCAATGTCAGCCAATTTGCGTACGTCGCCGATGGAAAGAACGGCCTGCGGGTCGTCCAATTGACCAGCCCCGAGGTTCCGGGCAATGACGGATTCAGTCCACGACCGCTCCCGTACTTGGTCGCCACCTACAAACTCCCGAAAGAGGGACACGCGTTGGCGATTAGCCGGGGCATCGATCGTGATCGTGCGGTGGACGAAAGCGGCAACCAGATCGCTGTCTTCGGCCGCGTCGGAGCCCGCCCTTTATCCCGCGAAGAAGCCCGTCGCATGTACTTACGTCCCGACGGTCAACCGTGGTACGTCACCGATCATGTCATGGACGAAACGATCTACCGTATCCAACCGACAAAGTAGCCTGCGAGATTGCAACAGTTCGTCGACAGTATCCGCACCTACTCGTCGGCAATCGTCTGCAACAGATCCGCCAACGCGTCGGGACGGAACGTTGCTCGGCGGGCCAGTTCAGCCCGAAGGTGCCCGGGGAAAATGTATTGTTTGCGTCCTGATGGTAGATCGGTATCGAGCCCAGTGATATCACTATCGTTGAGCTGTTCAATGGTGGCTCGGACTTCGGCATCGAGCGGTGAGTTGCTGCGATTGAGTTCAGATGAAATCGCGTTGATCGCCCACACCGCTTGACGTGCCGAGTCGTACGCTAGCAATTTTGCCTCGTCGCTTCCGGCAATCGCTTTCAACGCGACTCGAGCTAACCTCTCATCGACACGGCGTGTTTGAACCGTCGCGGTTAACTCGTCGAGTTTGGCGAGCAGTCGTGTTCCCACGTTCGCAATCGACTCCGGATTTCCAAAAGGCTTTTCGTCGAAACACTTCGCGAGTTCGGATTCCAAACTCGCGATCTCGGCGTACCGGTTTCTCCCTCCGAGTCGATAGGCGACGTCGAGCAGCACGCTTTGCCATTCGTGCGGGCGTGGGCGTCCGGGAACGCTCTCCCGCGTCGCGGTGAGATATCGCTGCTGCCGAAGACTTTCGGTTTGCAATTCATGATGGCAGGCCGCGCAGTCAAACAACGCATAGTCCCCCCAATCCTTCGTCGGGCCGGTGTCTACCATTAACTGCACCGCCTTTTTCCGAGCGGTGATTGCTCCGATGAAAACCTTGCGTGTGTCCCAATACGTTTTCTCAGCACGCAGAGCATCTGCCCCCACTACACCGGGATAGTTGATCGTGAAATACTCCGCACGGGTCGGATCCTGACCGAGGTTCTCATACAACTGCGACGGCGTTTGCCAGTGTTGCGGCATCTGATCTGAGAACGTTTGCACTTCGACCGAGGGCAACGGAGGATGCCCCGCCGCGTACATCTGGTGCGTGACAAACATGTTGCGTTTGCGGTTTCCGACATGGCAATCCAAACACATCGACGCTTGGTTCGCCGTGTTGACCATGTCGCTCATGCCAAGGGCACGTTTCTGCGCAGGCGAACTCAAACGCCATTTTTCATTGTCGAAGTGCGTCTTTTGCCACGCGATTTGATTGCCTTCTTGGTGACAAAATAGACAATCGATCCCGATTGAATGTTTACTCAAAACGCCTTCACCACGCACCTGTTCGCCCGTCACACCACCGTGACACGTCAAACAGGCATCGCGAAACAGGGCATAACCTTCAGGAGTATCGACGACGTTCTCGCCCCACATTTTGTCGCAGATACGTCGGCTCAATACATTGCTCGAGCCAACCCATTCCTTCGGAATCTCTTTCAAACCAATGTTGTCGTAATCGAGCCGGTATCCTTTGTTGCGATAGACGGACACCACCTCGTCGATACGATTTTGCAACCGGTCGTAGAGTTCGAGCAGTTCTGATTCCAATTGCGATTCGGTGAACGGTTCCACGCGACGCCGGGCGATGGTGTGTTTGTCACGCTGCACCCAAGCGTCCATTTCTTGCCGGCGGCTGAATGCGTTCAATTGACTGGACTGCCCCGAGGCTATTTCAGCTTCGCCAGGACCGTCAAAGTGACACCGAATGCACTCAGCGACCGCGGGCTCGCTGACCCAGGTCATGTAGACGGGATCGCTGAGTCGATCCTCAATCGTTGGCGGTTGCTGTGCATCGGCATTTGGATTCGACAACAGGCCGGAGATCACGATCGTTAGGACCGCATACAAACCATTCCGGATCCACACACGGTGGTCAATCGTCACTAAACGGGTTGGCCTGGTTGGCGCGTCGCCGTCGCAGTTCCTCGAGCAATTCTTCTCGTGTCTTAACGCGAGGTTTCGGTGCGGCGTTTTCATCACGTTGCTCTGGCTGGTTGGGTTTGGGCGTTTCGACATCACCATCGCGTGGGCCTTTGTTATCAGTACCTTCGATACCGGCCCTCGTGCCGCGTTCCGCGTTTCGTTTCGCGATTTGATCGTTGACTCGATCGATCACCGCTCGCAAATCCTCTCGCATCCGATCGGTTTTTTCGGAGTCCTCAGCCCACTCGCCGAGGTCCGGCTGATCGACCGGCCCGAGCCACGCGGCCAATTCGACGGCCAACTTCGCGGCCTCTTCTCTCGCCAGCAATGGATGAGACTGGCGACCGCGATCGGAATTGGCCTCCGCAAACCGAGGGGTCTGCATCCGGTCCGCATAGCGTAATCCGAGTCGGAGCCGATTGGCAACAAAAAATGCTGGCCCGGACGCTCCCTGCGGCCATGCGTTTCGGGCTGCGACTGCGGCTAAGTAGTACTGCGAGGCCGATTCCCAGGTTCGATATGTCTCCTGATCGCCCGCCGCCTGAGTCACCAATTGGGCGAGTTCACCGGCCTCGAATTCAAATCGCTCGACCGCATAAACCTGATCCACCCACTGAGACAACAATGTGCGAACCCGCGCCGACATCCTCGCAACGAGGTCAGCGTCCGTGATCTCGTCGGTATGCAACGTCGTGCGAAGATCCTCAATCGCGTCGAGCAGTTGGTAGTCGACGTCGATCGCCTTGCTGCCACGCATCCGGTACATCAAAAACCACCTCATCCCGATGTCGTTCCATGACGAGACCAATGCGACACCAGGAGAACGCCCCAGCGGCAGATCGGGACGTCGTTGGTTCTCAAAACCCAGGTTGTGGTGACACGCGGCACAATCGTAGACGGACAACTCCGGCCACTGGCTCCCCGCTGGACCGCCGCCATGTGGACCGCTCTGAGATCGTTCGATCATCAACGCGAGCGACGCATCCATCGCCGCAATCTGACCGGCGAGCCAGAGTTGGGCTTCGTATCGCCATGCCGCGTCGGCCTCCGTATCACGCCAATGCTTGGGTTGACGAGCATGATAGGTCGCGAACTCATACCGGAGGGGCGGGTGACCTGCGGCGATCAGATCATGATTCATGTCACGGTCTTGATCGCCAACGTGGCAGGTGGCACACATGCGGGCTCGGGTCAGCAGATCGTCCGCATTCACGAATCCGTTATCGGATGCGTAGTCAGCATCCCATCCTGTTTGAAAGTGGACACCAATCCATTGTTGAGATGGACCATGACACGCTTCACAACCGACGCCTTCACGTTGGAACGATTTCTTCTTTGCGGAATGAAACGTCTCAAAAGGATCGCCACCGGCAGCATGCGCGGGCGGTGTAAAACGCCGCGTCGTGTTGTGACATGCCAAGCAATTGTCGTAACCGGCCTGATCGATCACCTCGCCGCTACCGCTCAGAATGTTCAGCCGCCTCATCATCGCGACGCTCTCGTCGCTGCAGAACGTTCGCCAACTTTGCGAATGCGGGTCGTTCTCGAGCCAGATCGGATACTCGTTGCTGCGAGCCACCTGTGCCTGAACAACGCCGGGTCGCGGTCCGCCATGACACCCTGCTGACGCACAGGACTGTGCCCCGTTTGCGCTCAAATCGCTACGCAGCAACGGAGCATTGCGACTCTGCATACCGGGAGCGATTTCCAGACCGGTAGCGACTGAAACCGATTGAGCCGAGAGCTCTCCCACGACGAACCCGCACGACAGCAAGGACACGGCGCATGCCCCAACCCAGGTCCGTCGCATGTTTGCAAGAAAGTTGAATTTCATCGCCATCGTCCCAAGATTACACGGTCCATACCAGAACACAGTAATTGACGGATCGGCAAACCGTCTTGAAGAACTTCCGCGAAGGTCCGGCGAAGCGGACGATCGAGCACCGCATAGAGACGACAATCGGTACAATCGCGAAAACTACCTCGCGTAGGGTATTGGAACGGCACTCCCACCCAAGTACAACGATGTTTACAGGGGCGGAAATCTGCGAGCAATTTTGCGACGCCGTTCACTGCTTTTCTCAATCGAAGATTCGCCTGGCCTTTTCACTTGCTGCTCCAACGAAACCAAATCCGAATCCATCTCCCCTTTGCCGCAATTGCACTGGCATTGGTGGCGGGCGGAGTGATCTGGTACGTGATCGATTCCAGAGCGGCCGGACAGTGGCTCGGCGGCGGCAGTACCGTTGGGCTGGTCTGCGGCATTGTCGCCGGAGCGATCATTGCGTTCGAAATGCTTCTTTGGCCACGCAAAGCTCTTCGTCGGCTACGGCTATTTCCGACCAAATACTGGCTCGCCGCACACCTCTGGCTGGGTTTGGCATCTTTTCCACTCGCGGTCGTTCACTCGGGATTTCATCTCGGTGGATATCTGCCGGCAACTTTCATGACCGTTTTCTCGCTGACCATCTTCAGCGGAGTTTATGGATGGATCGTACAAAACGTTTTGCCGAAGTGGCTGCTGCGAAACCTTCCGGCCGAGACGATCTACAGTCAAATCGATCATGTCGCCGGGTTAGCGACCGACGATGCCAAACGATTGCTGATCGCGTCGTGCGGCCAACGTCGAACGGCGATCGAGCAGGTTCAACTCGACATGGAGGATATGGACATGTCGTTGACGCAAACGATCGTCATCGGCGCCGTCCGGCAAGCCGGGAAAGGCCGCACCTCGGGACGCACGCTGCAAACCAAACAGGCACACGACAGCCGAGATGATCGCGACCGACTTTGGACAGCATACGACAACATCGAACAGTTCCTGCTTCACGGTTCCTCGATCACTAGCCCAGTGACCGACCGGCGTGAAGCAACGATTTGGTTTAACCGGCTTCGCAAAGATTGCGGCGATCCCAGCCAAGACATCATCGACTCGCTCGAACAACTCTGCGATCAGCGGAGGCAATTCGATACCCAACGGGTCGTTCACAAGTGGTTGCACGCGTGGCTTCCGCTCCACATCGGTTTATCCATTTCTGTTTCGATACTCTTGGTCGTTCATGTTTGGACGGCACTGAAATATTGGTAGTTGTCCGATCGGGCGGAGAGTGCGTTTGAATCCGTTGCAAAACCCTACTGGCAAACAACGATCCCAGAGAATCCAGCTCGACTACTTCCGACGTCGAACGGGCCTGGACCGATGGAGGTCTGTCTGCATCGTAGTGGGTTTCGTCGCCGCGGCGGCCTATGCGGGATACCTGTTTTACTTTGTCCCAAATTCTACTCGCAGCATGGCAACCGCTATCGCGAGCAACGAACCGGGCCGCAACCTGCTCGAACATCACTTCAACACGGGAGCACTCTCGTCACCGCACGCATCATTCGAAAACCAATGCGAGCTTTGCCATACGGATTTCACCCCGATGGACGCCAATGCTCCGTCGGAATGGTTTCCTCTAATCGGCGTGGACGCAGACGTTTCGAGGAAACATCTCGAAGACGCCTGTCAGAAATGCCATCAGGTCGGTCATCACCACCGGTCCAAAATGACCGCTCAGTTCGCCGCTCGCGACCAAAACTGTTCTGTCTGTCACCGAGCACACCAGGGTCGTGATTTTGAACTGACCAAGATCGCACGGCGAGAGTGTTTGTATTGCCACCGCGATTTGACCCCGGTCGCCAATTCCAATCCGGCGGTACGAAACTCCGTTGCCGCTTTCACGAAAAGTACACACGGGGAGTTCACGTCGCTGCAGCAAGGCGATTCCGGAAAGATCCGTTTCAGCCACGCGTTGCATATGATGCCCGGCCAGGTTGCCGCCGACGCGAAAGGCGGCATGACCCTATCGCGGTTGTCGCCCTCGGAACGTCCCCGCTACGTACGCGAGGGACAAACCAACAGTGACCTCGTTGAGTTGGATTGTTCGAGTTGCCATGAATCGGTCGGACAGTCCGTCATCGACCAACTCGGCACTCAGTTGAAGTCGGTTGATCTCGAATTGCTCGGACGCTCGATGGAACCCATCCAATTCGAAAAGCACTGCGAGGCCTGCCATGCGATTTCACCGGGTGTGATGCCGAGCACCGCTGATCCACTACGTCTTCCGCACGGCGTCCCCTCATCTGCCATGCGAACCCAGATCGCATCGATGATCGATGGAAACCGAGCGACCGGCGATTCGCGGCACCGACGCGACGACTCGAAAACGACACCTTCTCCCGGTCTTGGTCAAACGGGTGATCGCGAATCTGGTCACGATAATGTTGCCCATGACGCCTCGGGCATCGATTGGCGAGCGACCGATGAAGAGATCGCCGCAGCAGAACAAAGCGTACGAAACCAATGCATGACGTGTCACGACGAAGAATCCATATCCGAGCAAGCGATCCTCGCGTCAGCTTCCGACACCGCAGCGACGCTCATCCCCACGCGATGGTTACGACGAGGACTCTATGACCACGCGGTACACCGGCAAATCGACTGCCGTTACTGCCATGCCGCTGCCTATCCGGTTTCTGATTCGCTAACGCAGTCCGCATTGCCCACCGATACCCACGAAGAGGTGATGATCGCGGGGATTGAGAGCTGCGAAGGATGCCACCGGGCGGCCGATACACCGACGCCGAGTTCGCTGCAACGATCGGGAGATGAATCCGACCGTTTGATTTCAATTCCCGAACTGATTGGCAACATGCCGACGTGGGCATCCGACGAATGCATCCTATGCCATCGATATCACTCACCGATGGACGTTCACCGCCCGAACGAATCAATCACCTCGATCAATAAGGGGACACCGTAGTGCGTCTCCTCTTTATTCTGACGGTAGTTACCCTGCTCGCGAATCCGTTCGCGTTTTACGGACAAATCAACGAACAAAAGGCGAACGCGCAGGAGATCGACGCGTTCCACCGATCCGAATCGTGCGCCACATCGACATGTCATGGCGGAACAAATCGCAACGCGCCCGCATGGACACACTCGTTTTCGACACACCGCTCGATCGATCCCCACGCGACGTCTGGGCTGTTGTTACTCGACGGTGACTCTCGCCGGATAGTCGCGCGGCTGGCCCCCTCGGCGAAAGATTCCGAAGTCGCCTTTCACAACGTTCTGCGGGAAAGATGCATCTCCTGCCACGCGACGGTTTCCCCTAAAGAGTGCGAACCGTCAGGACAGATCCCCGCGGAGATTCTTGGTCGCGGTGTGACATGTGCATCCTGCCACGGCGAAGCGAACGGTTGGGTGGACCAGCACTATCTTCGGTCTTGGTCGACACGTCCAAACCGCGAGAAAACAGGCTTTCGAGAGACCGCTCGGCTTCTCGATCGGGCACAAACCTGCGTGCGATGCCACGTCGGATCCCGAACCGATGACGGTCTCATTCGGGACGTCAATCATGATTTGATTGCGGCGGGACACCCCGCTCTTCGGTTCGACATGTTGGTCTACCACCGCAACTTGCCGAAGCACTGGGACCGCGAAAAACGGTCAGAACGGGAGTTAGCCGAATCCGCCGTACGGGTTCGCAAGGTCGGACGTGCCGTGTCCTTCGCCGCGGCGGCGGCATTGTCCTCCGAGCGGGCTGCCGATCATCTTCAACGACCGCGATCGGTCCCCTGGCCGGAACTCGCTGACTATGACTGTTTTGCCTGTCACCAATCCTTGACGATGGCATCGTACCAGTTGCCATCGAGCGACCTCATTCGATCCCCCCTGCACATCAGTGATGGACTACCGGTGTGGAATGCGTGGCATTCAATCTCGCAACTCGACTTTCGCGATTCGTCTGTCTATTTGAAAGACCTGTCACCGCACCGCAGCGATCCTCGACGTTTCCTAGTCGCCGGGCGCAAGGTCGCCGAGCATTTCTCCAACCTAGCCACTCGAACGGCGGCGGAGCCTTCATCACCCAGTGCGGCCTTGGGAGAGATCGTCGACCTGCTCAAAGGCAGACCACCAGTCGACTGGCACGAAGCCGCGATCGCTTACCTACAACTCGAAGCCGCGTGCGAAGACCTGTCAAACCGTTCCAATCCGATTGTCAACATCGACCAATCCGAACAAACGCTACGTGAACTGCTGCAGCTATTGCGTTTCGATGCGCACGTCGCCCCGCCCAACGCATCACGTGCTCGCTCGCCATACAAGTTCGACGCGGGTTTGTTTCGGCGCAAGGTGCTCGACTTGTTCAATACGTCCCCCGTAACGCCTTAACTGGCAGCTCTTCCTGATAGACACCATGATCATTCCTGCATTGCACGAGAGACAACATCGCCGCGGCTATCTGACGCGAACCGACCTCGAGGAAATCGCGCAGGAGTGCAACGTTCCGCTGTACAGGGTTAACGAAGTCGTTTCTTTCTATCCTCATTTCCGAACCTCGCCGCCTCCGACGGTGGTGGTCAACGTTTGTCGTGACATGGCCTGTCACCTACGTGGTTCGGTTCCGATGACCGAACAACTCTCCGCGTGGGCAAAGCAGTATGGGGATGAAATCGAGGTTTGCGGCGTTTCCTGCTTGGGCCGGTGCGACCGTGCCCCCGCCGCCATCGTCGACGAAGAACTGCACGCTTGCGTGGACTACCGCAGGCTGCAGAAAACAGTTGACGCTCGTATCAACAACCGACCAACATCCCCAGATAGCGACTGGGACACCGCCAAACCGCACATCGGAAAATGGGATATCGATCCCTATGGTGGCCAGGGAAACTACGACATGGTGCAAAGGTTCGTCACTCAGGGGGGGACGCCCGACGACGTCATCGCCGCGTTGCAGCACGCCGGATTGTTGGGCATGGGAGGCGCCGGCGGTCGGGCATACCTGAAGTGGTCGGACGTGCGTGAGGCGAAAGCTTCCAACGGTCAAAAATACGTGGTGTGCAACGCCGACGAAAGTGAACCGGGAACGTTTAAAGACCGCGATATTCTCATGGCGGCGCCTCACACGGTCATCGAGGGAATGATCATCGCAGGCCTCGTCGTCGGGGCCAATCGCGGCTGGATATACGTTCGGCATGAATACCCCGAACAAATCAAACGCTGCCGCGAAGAGATCAAACGAGCCGAGGAAATCGGCGCACTCGGCAACGGAATCTTTGGCTCGCGGTCCAACATGACGCTCGAAGTCTTCCCCAGCCCAGGCGGCTACATCTGCGGGGAACAGACCGCGCTCATCGAAGCGATGGAAGACAAACGCGCCGAGCCTCGCAACCGTCCACCGGAATTGATGACCAACGGGCTTCACGACCAACCAACGTTGCTCTCCAACGTCGAAACGTTTGCCTGGGTTCCCGCGATCCTCAAAGACTCCGGCGATTGGTTCGCTCGCCAAGGTGAACGCGACACCGCGTTGACGCGTGACGTCGCCGATCGAATTAGAGGAAAACGTTTGTTCTCAATCAGTGGTGATGTCAACAACCCCGGCGTCTACGAAGTTCCCACCGGGATCTCGCTAGGCGAACTGATCGACAAACACTGCGACGGCATGCTCGACGGACAAGCCATCGCGGCAGTCGCATTGAGCGGCCCGTCCGGCGGACTGCTTCCGCCTCGTATTCCGATCGAACATCTTAACCGCCGCGCCATCGAGAAGATCGTCGATGACACTGTCACGCATATTGATGTGCGTGATATACCGTTGGACATCCAGGTGTCCCGTGCACTCGGTTACATGCTCGGCGCAGGCATTGTGGTCTACGGCGATCGTTGCGATGTCCTTGCCGAGGCCGTTGCCAATAGCAGGTTTTACCGCAACGAATCGTGCGGCAAGTGCGTGCCATGTCGTCTCGGTTCGAAAAAGATCACCGACATGGGGGAACGACTCTTGTCCGCCGAAATCGATCTTGTGGAACTCGGCACGATGTATCCCGTGATCGATGAACTGTCATCGGTGATGCAAGCCACCAGCATCTGTGGGCTCGGCCAGGTCGCCAGCAACCCGCTGTTCACGTTCCTGAAGTACTTTCCCGAGCTGGCCGAAGAAGCGTGCCGCAACCGATAGAGCCATCCCATCATGACATCACCTGATTCGCCTAAACCGAACCCGTTTTCCTCGTCGAACCTCAACCTATCGATGGCATTGCCTTCGATTCTCGGGGAGGAACCGCGGATCGATGACGAAGCTCTCTTCGCACGCGATTTCGACGGGCACTTGGTTCGCGTTGAGAAAGTTACCGCGGCCGAACTCGACCAAACGGTCACCCTGACCATTGATGGCACTGACGTCACGGTCCCCCTCGCAGTTCCCAAACGCGACTCGCAAGGCAAAGTGCTACGCGACAACGATGGCACTCCGATCCCGCGGCCGACCACGATCTACGACGCCACCTCCGAAGCCTTCGTCAATCAGCCCGGACAGGTTCACCCCATTCCGACGCTCTGCCACCGGGAACACCTTCCGCCGGTAGGTGTCTGCCGCGTTTGCATGGTCGAGGTCACCGAGATGACCCGACGCGGGACACGCAGCAAATTGGTCCCCTCCTGCGTGCAGCGCGTCACCGACGGAATGATCGTCAACACAGTCAGCAGCGACAAAGACCCTGACGCCGCCGAGCGGGTGCGACGAGCCGCATCAACGGTTGTCGAGTTGCTGATGGCAGACCATGCCCCCAAGACAGCATCCGCCGAAAACTCCGCCCCTACCAATAACGAACTCGTCGAGGTCGCCAATCGTTTGGGAGTTCAGTCTTCGCGTTTCCAGCCGCGTGAAACCTCGCGTGGGCAAGACCTCAGCAGCCAAATGATCGCGGTCAACCACGACGAGTGCATCCTCTGTGGTCGATGCAGCCGCGGGTGCAGCGGTATCAAACTGAACGATGTCATCGGTCGATCCGGAAAAGGCTACGAGACCAAAATCGCGTTCGACCTCGATGACCCGATGGGACAAAGCTCATGCGTGTCGTGCGGTGAATGTGCAGTCAGTTGCCCGACCGGAGCGTTGCAATTCCAACCGGCATTTATCCAAAACCAAGTCCGCCGCGTCAAAGATGAATTGGCCGAAGACGGCAACCAAGGCGAGATTGTCACCGCGGATGAATTGATCAAATACGAACTCTTCAGCGGAATCCCCTACAAGTTTCTTCAGTTCAACGGTGCCGCTGTCGTGCGTCGAACACTGCAACCGGGCGAGCGGTTGTGCACCGAAGGAGAATACGGATCGACCGCATTCGTAATCCTACGTGGTGAGTTCGAAGTCTTTCTAAGTTCAGCGCGTGGTGCAGTAAGGAACCGCCGCGCCGACGGCATTTGGGGGTGGCTCGGCGGCCTGAAAACCGTGGTGGAATCCGTCGGCGGGAAAGCACACCTGTCGGATCTTTCAGGTGTGGCGATCGGCGAGAACCAGCGAATTTTTGTGAGTGCCGAAGACGTCATCCTGGGCGAGATGACCTGCCTCAACCGCTACCCTCGTTCAGCAACCGTTGTCGCGGTCGAACCGGCCGAAGTGCTCGAGATCAAACGCAACATCCTGTATATGTTGCAACGCAACGAGACCAGCCGCGAGATCCTCGATCACGTTTATCGCAAACGTGCACTACAGAACCAGCTCATGTCGCTGCCGATCCTCGAGTCTCTCGAAGACCGTGACAAAGAACGGGTCGCCAACGCGCTTCGAGACCGTGTTGATTTGATATCGGTTGATCCCGGACAGGTGATCTTTCGCCAAGGCGATCCCGCGGACAACTATTACATCACGCGACTCGGCTTCGTCAAAATCACCCAAGAATTCCAAGGCGACGAACGCGTCCTCAACTATCTCGCCCCCGGCAACGCATTCGGTGAAATCGGATTGCTCGGCGATCTCGGAAAGATCTTCGCCGATGAACTCGACTATGACATACAACCGGGAACGCGCACCGCAACGTGCACGGCACTCGACCACGTCGAACTCATCCGAATCCGCGGCAAACACTTCCGTGGCCTCGTTCGGCAATTCCCGAGCATACGTGCGACGATGATCAAAACGGTCGGCGATCTACTCAAACGGGACACTCAATCCCGGCAACAACTGCAGGAGGTTCAAGCGGAAGACTTCCTCGAACAAGGTCTCTATCTCGCCCAAAGTTTATTGGTGCTCGACCTCGAACGCTGCACCCGATGCGACGAATGCACCAAAGCCTGCGCGGACACCCACGGTGGCGTCACACGATTGATTCGGGACGGGTTGCGTTTCGACAAGTTCCTCGTCGCGAGCAGTTGCCGGTCATGCATGGACCCGTACTGCCTCGTCGGTTGCCCCGTCGACGCCATCCACCGGAACGGTGATTCTCTCGAAATCGCGATCGAAGACTATTGCATCGGTTGCGGTTTGTGTGCAGACAATTGTCCCTACGGCAATATCAACATGCACGGGTTCCCCAAGCAAGAGGTTGATGAAAAAGGACGACTACGCACCGTCTACCAAACCAAACGAGACGGCAGCAGAAAGCCGATCGTCCAACAACGTGCTACCACATGCGACCTCTGCACGAGCATCGATGGCACGCCGAGTTGCGTCTACGCTTGCCCACACGACGCAGCCTTCCGAATGACCGGTCCCGACCTCTACAAAATCACTTCGAAAAAGTAGGTGGCGGTCCGGTTTGCAACTGATTTCCGGGCAGCATTTCAGCACCCGATCACACGATTCCACCAATCACGCACTTGATTTTGCCGTGCCGGTTTCGCGTGGAGGTGCGAGGCGTTTGCCTTTGGGTAGAAGAACGTTGGGTTTGAAGGAGGGATGTGATGGCGGTTGTTTCGGTTCGATATAACGCGAAAACGGCTCTGTCGGACGAGAAAGTCCTAGAAGATCTCGTGCGGAACTCGATCGAGCAGTATGTCCACTCGATCCGCGATGTTTCGAACAAAGACGTTCAGTTGCACGTGCAGATCACTCGGTTCAGTGCGAGCGCGAGCAAGGGAGAATGCGGGTTCTCGCTGCACGGTACGGTCAATGGCGTTGAGATTTTGGACGACATTCAGGCAGTCGATGTGCGTCGTCGCCACGGCGTCGACCGCATCGAGGAGGCTTGGCTAGGAAACCTGCTGTTCTTGCTCTTCAGGTCGTTTTTCCCGAACCGCATGACGAAAGTGCTCGGGCGAAGTGTGGTTAGCGTGCGTGTCGAACGAGCACTCGAAGAATGTCTTGCTGGCGTTCGGGCGCAGATCGACCGTTCGCTGGGACGTGCGGTCACGTCGGACGAATCGATCTGGAAGGCGGCCAAGTGGCAGGCATTTGCATTGGCAATTGCCACTCTCGTGATTGCCGTTCTGGTGGCTTGGCTACACCAGATCCCGGGGCGGGACGAGGTTCAGGTTGGGATGGCGTGTCTTGTGATGCCCGCGTCGGTTTTTGCGTTCTGGATCGGGTTGGCGTTGTTGCGAATCCCAAAACGCTTCTATCAATCCGATCCGCGTGGACGAAAGTTGGTCAAATTGGTGGGGGTGAAAAGTCCAGCGGCCATCCGTGCTGTGGGGGGCGGGATGGTGGTTGTGTCTTTGGCTTTTGCCGTGGTGGCTGTTGGGGTTTTGTCTTAAATGAAAGCGTAAATAGAAAAAACGGGGCGAGCATCTTGAGAATGCTCGCCCCGTTTGAGGTCGTTGTCTTGCGTTGTGTCGCGAGACGGTTGGTTATCGATACTGCGAACGAAGCAGAACACGTTGAGAGTTGACATGCCAGATCTTTCTGGCTGGGTTCGCTAGACTTCAGTTCCCCGAAGTTTGGCGACATCGGCTACGTCAATCTTTCAAACGCTTTAGTTGTCCAAGACAGGAGTTTCGGGCAATGGTTGGATCGCCGATGCTCCGCAGGTGCAGGTCTCGGCGTGATGGTCGTGGGCACACGCGCCACCGGTTTTGCAGCATGCGTTCGCAGTTTTGCTCACCAAAATGGTGTGTGTCTTTTTGCCTTCGACGCAACCACTGCAGGTGCAGCCTTTGCACTCACACTTCTCGCCGGTGCAGCAACCGCAGCCCTTATCGCAGGAGCCACAACCGCAGCTCACCGATGCAACCGCGTGGGCACCGACGCTCGGATCCTTGCATTTCGCACAGGAGCATGTCTTGCATTCACATTTCTCCTCGCTGCAACATTTGCAATCGGATTTGCACTGGTCGCAACCACATTTGGTACCGACCAATGCGCACTTCCCGGATTGGCAACATGCCGCTTTCGTCAACGCAGTCACGTCGACCAATGCCGCGTGCAGGTCAGAGTCTTTGTCTTTCGACACGCAGCCTTGGCAGGTGCAGCCTTCGCATTTGCAGGTTTCTGTTTCAC
>NZ_ANOH01000188.1 GCF_000346505.1 Aporhodopirellula sallentina SM41 | reverse complement strand
CGGCATTCGTTTTCGTGTCTTTCTCAGTTGCGGCGTCGGACATGCCTTTGGCGAACCTGATCGCCAATGCGTCTTTGATTGATTGGACGCGTTTGGCGCCGATCCCGGGAACCTGTTCGAGTTTGCCTTCCCAGGCCGCGGCGTCGAGTTCACACAATGTTTCGATGTGCAGGTGTTCGTGAATGCGGTGGGCCAATTCACGGCCGATCCCCGGCACGGTAGTGAACAAGGCCTCGCAGTGCGATTCGCCACGCAGCCGATCCAACAGAGACATGTGTCCGGTTTGGAGGTACTGATGAATCAGGTTCGCGATTGATTTGCCGATGGTTGGCAATGCGATCAATCCTTCGATGCCGTCGTGTTCGACCATCGCTCTGAGCGAGGTGGGCAAACTGCGAATCGTGTTTGCGGCGGCGTGATAGGCACGCACGCGAAACTCATTCGCCTTTTGGTCGTGCAGCAGTTGGGCCGTTTCGTCGAGCGCTTTCGCCACGTTCTGATTTTCGTGAAGCGACTCGATCTCGGTTCCCGCGTGCAACGGGTCGGAGGAGTTAATGACCGCCATGACGTTTCCCTCGAGTGAGAGTTTGGCCTCGTTCGCCTTATTCGGGCGATACAGAAGTCAACCGACGATGCAGTCGAGGGTGTGTGCGGTTTGACACAAACCAAACGAGAGACCGATGCGGTTGTCTCCGATTGGGCATATTGGCACGTCCGCCGGAGTACCTTGGCTGTTCGTCGACAACGGGGGTTGTCGCCGAGTCCGCCGTTAAAGGTGTCCATCGCGGGTTTGTGCGAGGGTAGCGAGTGTTCGCCGCCCCTATATGCATTGTTGCCGTCGCGTGAGCGAAAGGCAAATCTTCGTTATGCATCTGGTCTATGCAAACGTTGTACCGCCGCATCCAAACGCTGCATCAGGGCGATGTGTCACGAATGTGTGCCACCGGGGCGCGCCCTAGCGGTCTCAAACGCACCGTTTGTAAAGAAATCTAACCGCCGGTCAGTTTGGCCACGCGGCTGACCAAATCGACCGCATCGACCGGTTTGGCGACGAACTCGGTGCAACCCGATGCGAGGGCGTCGTTGATTTCCTCCGACGTCGCACCCGCGGTGAGTGCGATGATCGGGATGGTGATTCCGTGGTTGCGAATCTGCTGCGTCGCTTGTCGTCCGTCGAGTTCGGGCATTTGCATGTCCATCAAGACACAAGCAAACGGACGCCCTTCTCGTTCAGCATCGCGTACCGCTTTGATGGCCTCGGCACCGTTGACGACTTCGGAAACGTCCGCGCCGGCGCGTGCCAGGAATCGTGTCGTCACGAGCCGAATGTCACGTGCGTCATCGGCAACGAGGATGCGAGCGTTGATCCTGTCGAGGTTCATGCCACCGGCGCGGCGAGGTCGCAAGTCCGCTTCGGTGGGTCGGACCATCTCTTCGGATTCGTCGACCGGTAAGGAGAGCGTGAATTCGCTGCCGCGACCTTCGACGCTGGTCACCGTAATGTTTCCGCCGAGAAGGTTCGCGAGCCGTTGGCTGATCACCAATCCCAGCCCGGTTCCCTCCATGCCGACGATCTTTCGATCGTGCACCTGAGTGAAGGTTTGGAAGAGACGTTCGACGTTCGCGGGCGAGATGCCGATTCCGGTATCGATGACGCGGAAGCAGACCGTTGTCGGGTCGTCCTGGTCCATTTCGGTGACGACCCGGACGCTCCCTTGCGGGGTAAATTTCAGCGCGTTGCCGATCAAGTTGACGAGGATCTGTTCGACACGCGATCGATCGCTCCGCAGCCGTTGTGGGATCTCGGCAACGAATTCAAAATGGAGCGGAACGCCAGACGATTCGCTGCGGTGCCGCATCAGCTCGTTGATGTCGGCCAGCATCGGGACGAGTTTGAAGCGAGAACGTCGTACGTCGAGCTTGCCCGCCTCGACTTTCGACAGGTCAAGAATGTCGTTGATGATCCGCAACAAGAAACGGCCGTTTCGGATAACGGTTTCCAAGTGCATCGCGTCGACCGGTTTTCCTTCGCGGAGGTCGCGGAGCGAGAGGTCGGCAAATCCGAGAATCGCGGACATCGGAGACCGGATCTCATGACTCATATTGGTCAGGAAATTGCTCTTCGCTTGGCTGGCTTCTTCCGCCGCGATGCGTGCGGCTTCCAGGTAGGCCTCCGTTTCCTTGCGTCCGGTGACGTCGGTCATGTAAACCGCGGCACCGTCGTCGACCGGGAACACGCGAGCGTCGTACCAACGCTGCAGTTCGCGTGAATAGTACTCCGTGGTTTCGCCCTTCTGAGACAGGTGAACTCGCGCGAGGGCTGCGACCAACGGTGCTTCGGCGTGATTGGAAAAGAGCTCGGAATATTGCATGCCGACGAGGTCTCTCTCGACGCCCGAGAGTTGCCGCGCGGCATGGTTGGCGAACTGAATCACGCCTTCTTTGTCGAAACTGATGAACGGGTCGTGGCTTTGTTCGATCACCTCGGTAATGATCGCACGCGACGCGGCGAGTTTCTGTTCGGTCAGTTTGCGCTCGGTGATGTCCTCGACCAACGAGATGCAGCATTCGAGTTTGCCTTCGACGTCACGGCGCAGCGACGTGGTCAGATTGGTCCAGACGGTTTCGCCGTCAGCCCGGATGTAGCGTTTCTCGAGCGTGTAGCCTGGGATGTCGCCACGCTTCATCTGTGCGAACAGATGCATGTCTTTTTGAAGATCGTCGGGATGCGTGATGTCTTGAAACGTCTTCGACTTCAGTTCCTCGAGCGGGCGGCCGAGGATTTGACAGAGTTTCTCGTTTGCGTGGATCCATTCTCCATCGAGACCCACGTGGGCAATACCGATCGCGGCGTTCTCGAAAGTGGTGCGATATTCGATCTCGCTGTTTCGCAGCGCGATGTTTGCTTCGACGACTTCCGTAACGTCGCTTTGGATGCCAACGAAGTGCGTGACGCGATCGTTGACATCGCAAACCGGGGTGACGATCAAGTCGTTGTAGAACGGCTCTCCGTTGCGACGATAATTCAGAATTGTCACGCGACAACTCTCCTGATTCGCGATCGCATCGCGAATCTTCTGAACGTCGGCAGGGTCGGTTATGGGCCCTTGAAGGAAGCGGCAGTTCCGTCCCGTGATGTCTTCGAGTCGGTAACCCGTCAGGGTTTCGAACCCTTGGTTGGCGTACACGATCGGCATGTCATCACGCTGCGCGTCAACGATCAGGAACCCGTTGCTAGCGGCATCGATTGCGCGAGTACGCAGCCGCAGTTGCTCTTCCGCCATTCGCATTTTGGTGATGTCGTAGAGCGTGATCGCGGCGCCGGAAACCCGTTCGTAATCATCCAGGATGGGCGTCGCACGAATTTGCAGGGTGAGTTGGCGGTCACCGACTTTCGTGTTTAGTTCCCTTTCGCCGGTTACACCCTTGCGCAAAAGTTCACGAAGCAAAGCCTCGCAAACGTCGCTCACGTCTTCGGGCAACACATCGCTGAGTTGCATCTGATGGGATACCTGAGCGTCCAGGTCGAGATCGACGTTGAACAGACGACTGGCTCCCCGGTTCCAACTGGTGATCGTGGATTTCAAGTCGACACCGATGATCGCGTCGGTGCTGTCTTGGACGATCGACGTGAGTTTTCGAAGTTTGTCGGCCGTTTCCCGAACGCTCTTGAGATTCGTCATCGTCAAGATGAATCCCTCACGCTCTCGGTACGGGGCTGCACGCACGAGGATTGGGTCATTGCGTCGATCGACTGCCTCACACTCGACCGGTCGGTTCTCGGTCTCAACCCTGCGAATCATTTCGACCAGATTGATGCCCTCAAACGCGCGTGCGTAGTCAGAGAGTTTCTCGCCGTCGACTTCGTTGCGCCGGATGAGAAGAATGTCGGCGGCTGCGGGAGTCACACGGCGGATATTCAATTCGCCGTCGATTAGAACGATCCCGATGTCACTTTCCCGCATCACGTTCTCGAGATCGCGGGTCATTTCGGTCAGCAACTGCAGTCGCCGGCTGCTTTCGGCGTTGGTCGTGTGCAGTTCCTCGTTGAGGCTGTGTAGTTCCTCGTTCGTGCTCTGCAGTTCTTCGTTGCTGCTGGTGAGTTCCTCGTTGCTCGATTGCAGTTCTTCGTTGGTGGTCTCAACTTCTTCGATCGTTGCCTGCAGGTTTTCTCGAGTGAAATCGAGATCCATTTCCAGCATGCGGATCCGTTCTTCTGACAACGTGCTGCGTTGAAACGCGGCCGAGTCGATCTTGCCTTCGCCGTTTGCTTCCGGCGTGGGATCGCCTTCGGCCGGCAAATTCGCAACTGGCCGGATTGTTTGCACCGCCGCCGGAAGCTGACGCGACTCCTCGGTGAACGAGATGAAGTAGTGAGTCTCCGACTGTGTCGGGTGATGCATCGAACGAACCGATACCGTTACCCGCTCGCCGTCAACGACACCGCTCTCGGTCATCATCGCAGCTTGCTGGAACCGAAGACGTTGCACCGTGACTGCAACGGGAAGGCGGAGCGATTCGATCAGCAAATCGTCGATCGTTCCATTGAGTCGCCCGGCACGTGTTTTGGTGAACCGCGAAACGTCTCCAAAAATTTGCAACGGCCGCATCGAATCGTCGATCAAAATGCCCGCCGGGGCATACTGTTCGAGCAGGCGGTCGTACGAACTGATCAACGCCGCCGACGGTGCTCGCGAGGACCGTGTCCGCAACGACAACGATGCGTTCGTCGGCGGACGTTTCCGCAGTCGGAGGTCGAGCGGCAGACGTGTCTCGCGCTCTTTTTGAAAGATCCGCCATTGTTTGTCCAACACCGCGAAGTCATCGTCCAGGTCGCCGGGCGTTTCGCTCGGTCCGAGCCATAGAACCCCACGCGACCGCATCGCATGGGTGAACATGTTCAGTACCCGAGACTGTGCGTCGTCGACCAAATAGATCAGCAGGTTCCGACACGAAATCAGGTCCATGTTGGTGAACGGCGCATCCTGCAAAACATCGTGCCGGGCGAAGACGATCGAATTGCGAATTGTTGATTCGATCTCAAAACCCTCGTCGAGTTGCACCAAATACTTGTCGCGAAACTCGATGGGGATTTCCGCGAGAGAACTGTCGGGGAAAATCCCTCGCTGAGCGAATCGGATGGCGTCGGGATGCACATCGGTGGCAAAGATTTTGATTGCGAAATCGATTCCCAGTTTCTCGCGTTCATGATGGATCAACATCGCGATGCTGTAGGCTTCCTGCCCGGTTGCGCATCCCGCGATCCACGCCCGGAATTCGTCGCCCTCGGCTTTGCTGCTCGCCGCGGTTCGGATGCAGCGGTTGGCAAGGCGATGGTAGCCGTCGGGGTCACGAAAGAACCGCGTCACACCGATCATCAGGTCGTCCGCCAAACGCGAAAGCTCCGCCGGTTCACGTTCGAGGTAATCGACATACTGATCGAGTTGGTCGATCTTCGATAACATCATCCGCCGCGACAGCCGACGCGTGAACGTGCCGTGTTTGTACTGGCCGAAGTCGATGCCGCATGCTTTCTCGAGTTGTTTGTAAACCGGTGCGAGATCATTGCGTTCGATCGATGGGGCGGTTTGCGCGACCACCGAATCCACCGCAGCGCCGCCGAGATACTGCACCAGTGAATCGGCGAGCTCGGGGACCGGTGCGACGACGTGAACGGACCCAGTCCTGATCGCGTTGAGTGGCATGCTGTTGAACTGAGCACTGTCCTCGTCCTGCGAGATGACCAGTCCACCTGCCTTGCCAACGCTGACAATTCCTTCGCTGCCGTCGCTGCCGGTGCCGGATAGCACGACGGCTGCGATTCGTCGCTTGTCTTCGGCGGCGAGTGAATGGAAGAACTTGTCGATTGGCAAGTTCAACTCGCCGTCATCTTCCCGTTCCTGCAAACGCAACATCCCGTTCTGCAACACCACGTGCTTGCCGGGCGGCAGCAGGTAAACCGTGTTCGGTTCGGGGATGGTTCGCTCGGCCACCTGGCACGTGTTCATTTTGGTGCGCCGGCCGAGCAGCTCGCTCATGTGGCTTTGGTATGCCGGCGATAGATGCTGGACCACGACGAACGCGCCGCCTGTGGTCGCCGGCAACTGCTCGAACAGGGTTTCCAATGCGTTCAAACCGCCAGCCGAGGCACCGATGCCAACGATGGGAATTTTCACGGGCGTCTGATCATTGCCGCCCTCGGTTTCCGGGGCGGTGATGGAAGCATCGATCGTGCTGGAATCTGCCATGGGCGGTGACTTCGGCGTCTCTGCGCGTCGGCGAGACGTATCTATGATCAGCGGGTGAGTTAGTTGAAAAATTTACAGGTAAACAATGAATCGGGAAACAGGCGAGCCATTCGGTGAACAAGCTAGACACCTGTTCGTTTCGCTGGTTCCGCGTGGATCTCGCGAATCGTTGCAACGACACTAGGAAGACGCGATCGCGTCTTGGCACGTTGCCACCGCAAGGGGGGGGGCTGATCGTTCGCCGAGCAGTTTGGTGGATTAGCGATCGTCCCTGCGATTGTACAACGGTTGGGTTGGAGAAAACGATGTTTTTCATGCGGGAACTGTCGATAGGGGATGATTCCGGCGAAAATCTAGACACCATTGAAACACTGCCGGACATCGAACAAGATGTTCGCAGCATTGGGAAAACACGTGTGTCTGCGCCGTGCCGGTACCTCGCGTCGTAGGCTTAGCAAACTCGATGCCAGTGTGGCTTTCGGGCAATTGTCCGTGTCGATGCAGGTCTGCGGCGGGACGTGCTCAGCGATTGTTTTGAGTGGCATTGCTGAATGATGGTCGTCGCATATTCTTCCATGTGTTTGTTTTCCCTTTGGCGACTCGTCTGCCCCGTCGTGTTTTCGCTCCGGTTCTGATCGATTGTGTGGTCGGATCGGGCAACTTCGCAATCGCTTTGAGTTCCGATCAGATCTAGGCCATATTCGTGAGATCCAATAACACGAGCGAAGAACGTTTACGGCTCGCCGTTTCGGTCGCCGAATTCGGCATCATCGAGATCGACTACGACGACAACACCGCCGTCGCGGACGCCAAGGCGGGCGAACTGTTTGACATCATCCCGGATACCAGACTGACTCGCGAAGAGGTCCATCAGCGGATTCACCCAGAGGACGTCGCCGAGGTGGAGCACCGTGTCAAAGAATCGCTGCGTGCGGACGGAACCGGTGAGTTCACGATGCAGCACCGGGTCGTACACCGTGACGGGAACGTCAAGTGGGTGAACGTTCGCAAACGAATCTTCTTCGAAACCGTGGATGGCAAACGAGTCCCGGTCAGCGGGATGGTTGCGGCGGTGGACATCACCGAGCAACAGATCGCCGAGGAAGAGATTCGATCGAAAGAATACCGGTTGAACGTCGCCGCCAAGGCTGCCGAGTTTGGAACATACGATCTCGACGCCCGGACCAGCGAAACGGTTTGGTCGGATGAAATCTATCAGATCTTTGGTGTCGACAGCGCCGACGTGTTCACGCGTGCCGACATGTTCGAACTGATCCATCCCCACGATCGTGACCGCTATCGAGATCTGTTTCAGAGTTTGCTGTGTACTGACGCACCCAAAACTTTCAAACTCGAACATCGAGTCATTCGACCGAGTGGCGAGATCCGGTGGGTCGTGAACTCGGGGTGTGTGATTTTCGGGCAAGGTCAGTCGAATCGTTTGCCGTCGCGGGTGATCGGGACGATGCAAGACATCACCGATCGAAAGCTGTTCGAACAATCGTTGCAGCGTGCGAAGCGGGCGGCAGAGGCGGCGAACCGATCCCGAGGTGAGTTCTTGGCGAACATGTCGCATGAGATCCGAACTCCGATGGCGGCGATCATTGGCCACGCGGACATCCTGCGAGATCACTTGAAAGATCCTGATAACCTGCAGGTGGTTGAGACGATACGCAGAAACGGCAATTTTCTGCTCGGTATCATCAACGACATTTTGGATCTTTCAAAGATCGATGCCGGCAAACTCGAAATCGAGCGACAGCCCGTTCGTCCGGAGGCGATTGTCGCGGAAGTCCGTTCCCTGATGGACGTCCGTGCGGCCGAAAAGAAGCTGCCGCTGCGGGTGGCGTTCAACGGTCCGGTGCCGGCCAGTGTGAACACCGATGCGATTCGAATTCGTCAAATCCTAGTCAACCTCGTGGGCAACGCGATCAAGTTCACGGATGAAGGTCACGTGAAGTTGACGGTGGATTTTGACCAGAAAACCAACCGTCTGCATTTCGCGGTGGCCGACACGGGCATCGGAATCCATGAGGAAGATCACGAGACTTTGTTCAACCCGTTCGTGCAGGCCGACAATACCTCAACACGATCATTCGGCGGTACCGGATTGGGGCTGGCGATTTGCCAACGACTCGCCAACGCACTCGGCGGTGAGGTAACGGTGGAAAGTTCACCGGGTGTGGGCAGCGTGTTCACGTTGTCGATTGAGGTCGCCAATGGGGTTCCTCTGATTCAACCTGATCTGTCGCTCGACATGACATCGGAGGAACGGGGCGACGAAATCGAACTGTCGGCGAAGGTGTTGGTTGTTGATGATCGGCGTGATATTCGATACCTGGCTCAGCACTTCATCGAAAAAGCGGGCGGCGAAGTTTTAACAGCCACCAACGGCAGGGAAGCGGTCGACTTTATCTCGAACGAATCGAAACCCGATGTCGATTTGATCGTGATGGATATGCAAATGCCCATCATGGATGGCTACGACGCGACGAGCGAACTACGCCGACGCGGCTGCGACCTGCCAATCATCGCCCTGACGGCCAACGCGATGAAAAGCGACCGTGACGCATGTCTCGCTGCGGGGTGCACGGACTACACGACCAAACCACTCAACAGTCAAAAGTTGATCGGGATGATTGATCGATTGGTCAATGCCTAGATCGATTTGAAAAACAACGTAGCCGATATCAGCTCTGTGTCCGGGTAGGCGGTAGTGGATCTTGTGAAAAATCCTGGTTACCCACAAGTCTCTTTACGCCGAGGGCATTTTCGCAACTGGCAGGCGGTCGAGCGAAGCGATCACCTTCGGGGCCGTCAGAACTGCGTATGTTCGATCTCCCCGGGTGCGTTGACGCGACCTGGGGCGAATGGCGTGAAATCCCTCCGGGATAAACACCCACCTATGGGCAATCGATCGTTTGTCAAAGATCCCGCAGCATGAGGATCTTTAACAAGATCCGCCACAGATCGTGGGCGACCGTTTACGACCGAGTTGCTGTTGCTTCGCTTTGAGTACGGTGTTTGAAACGTTGTCTCGCTGCGACCGCGGTTGCGATCGACACGGCGGCCGCGATCGCCGAGTAACCCGAAATTCGAATGCGCGTTGGGATGGCGTCCGCGATTGGTTGCTGTGGCAATTCAGCGGCCGCGTCGATCGATGCCATGATCGCATCGAGGACTGGCCCCGATAAAGGTGGTACCGAACCCGTGGCGACCATTGCGAGCGACCGGTGTAGCATCACTGCGGATTCCAACTGCACGTCGATCGAAAGGTTTTCAACGGAAACCGATGGTGTCGGCAGAAGGACTCGGTCGAGCGAGATCAATCCACCCGGACCGCTGAACCAGTTTCTCATCAAATCGTCCGCAATTTCGACTCGCTCGCTCGGAGACGCTTCGACAATGCTGCGCAGCAGCGGCAGCGTGGCACGTCGCAGTTGCCAGGGCGATTGATCGACGGGATCGCTTGTGTCGGATTGACCGAAGCTCCAAAGCGGTACCCACGGTTGCCATCCACTTTCGCCCTGCGAATCCTCTTCGTTGTTTTCGTAAAAGGAATACTCGGACGTGTTCTGATCGTTGTTCTCAACCGTTTGATCGGTAACGATTGCTTCTTCGTCGACGGTCGTTACCGAGTCCTGCGAAGAAACGATGTTTGTCCCCGCAGACGATTCGGCGTTTGTCAATGAACTGATCGCCGCATCGGTCGCCGCGAGTACGCGTTCGTTAACGAGCGGCGTCTGTTGAGCGATCGGCTCAGACGCTGCGGGGCTGTTGAACACCGTGCCGCCACCGCTGTTGCCTCCCGTCGCGACGGTGAATGTGAGTCGGTTGTCGCTCGTCGAAGGAGTCTCAGAAACCGAATCCGACGGGTTGCTTTGCAGTGAGTTGCCCGTAGAACCGGATGCCGACGTGCTCGACGTCGTGCTATCGCCGACCGTTAAATTGTCGGAGATGGATTCCGCTGTCCCGCGATCATTGGTTCCCGAACGGCGATCGCCGGAACGCTGCACCGGGTCGTGACTACTACGTCCTTGGACGCCGCGTGGGCTTCGTTCGCCGGCCTCACGTTCCTGTGATGGACGTGATTGTTGCCCATCGAAACTGCGGATTTGATCGTTGGTCGACCGATCGGTACCGCGGTCGTTGGACCGTGCGGCTTGATTGTTCGATACGCGACGCCCCTCAGCGGATCGCGACGCGGCATCGTTGTTGTCTGCGGTCTGACGAGATGAACTGGATTCGATCGCAGTTGCATCGTCCGACGATTGCGTGCGATCAACGGAGTCCAAACCGGAATCAAAGCTGACCAGGTCGCCTGCGAACAGGGTACGCGATTCCAATCGCTCGAGTCGCAGTATCCGCGAGTCGTCTTGCGTGCTCATGATTCGCCTCCTAGGTCGTGCAGGTTGGTTTGGTGTTTTTGTAAGAATGCTTGGTATCGGGGAACCTGAGGAGCCAACGAGACCGCTTTCTTTTGTTGTTCGATCGCCCGAGCGAAATAGTCGCGAGCATTCTGTCGTTCTCCGAGTTGTTCGCTCAGGAAGCCGAGATTGTTCAGTATGCCGCCGCTCATACTGCGAATTTCTGCATCGTTGGGAAACGATTGCTGCAGCACGACCGCGTGTTCATTGGCCCTGTCGAACGCTTCGAGTGCGTACTGCAGTTTCCCAATCGCGGCGAGCGAGAGGCCGAGATGGTTCAAGCTAATCCCTAGGTCGCGTCGGTAGATCGGTTGTTCCGGCCATCGTGCCCGCAACTGCTGCGAAACGTCGATCGCCTGCCGCAGCGTCTCGATCGCTTCGCGGTGCTTGGATTGTTTGGCTTGCGACGTCGCGAGCGTGTTGAGCGTGAGGATAACACGCGTGGCTGCCTCAGCGTCGCCTGGGTTTTTCTCGAGTCGAGCGATTTGCGCGTCGAGAGAACGTCGGGCGAGGATACAGGCCTGTGCCGGATCTCGTTTGCTGATCACACCGGCGAGGTTGGATTGAATGGTTCCTCGTAGTTCAGCGAGTTCGGCGTGCCCATCGAGCAAATCGATCGCACGCCGGTAAACCGACTCGGCTTGTTCGACGTTCTCGGTGTCGCTGAGCAGTTGTCCGAGGTTGTTCAGCGTTGTCGCGAGTTCTTTGGTCACACGAACGTTGCCATCGGCCTGGATTCGGGTTTGGTTGATGATCGCCTTGCCGAACCAGTCCGCTGCTTCTTTTAAATCACCACTGACTGCGTATTGCTGGGCCAAATTGTTTTGACTGATCGTCCACTGCAACACGACGTCGGCGTCACCCGGACGGGATGCCGCGATGGTAGAGAAGAGTCGTTCGGAACGCCGTAGTGATTCGATCGCTCGATCGTTCTCGCCGAGGTCGCCTTGGAGTTCACCGATCTTTCCGTACGTGGTTGCCAAGTCGATCCGTCTTTCGAAATTTTGATCGTCGCCCGTGTCGGTTTGTGCGGCGAGTCGTTCGTAGTAGAGAAGCGCCTGCATCAGCAGTTGCTGCCGTTCGGAACTTGCCGCAGGGATGTCAGCGAGCAATTCCGCAACCTGGGACCCGAGTCCGAAAACGGCTTCGCGAGCGGTCCTTTCGTTCGCCATGGCACGCAGCGCGTTCACGTCCGAGACACTCTTCTCAGCAGCGAGCAGGAACGTACCGATGGCGAAACCGGCGATGGTCAACATGCCAATCACGCTCGCGATAGCCACCCAGCCGCGATAACGCACGGCGTAGCGGACACAGTGATCGAGCAGCGACGGTGGCCGAGCGACGGTTGGTTCGCCATCCAAAACACGTTGCAGATCGTCGGCAAAGTCACGAGCAGTTTCGTATCGGTCGTCGCGACGTTTCGACATCGCCTTTGCGATCACGGTGTCGAGGTCTCGCGGGATTTCGCGGAACCGGTTTCGCAGCGGAACTACCGCATCCTCGTCGATCTGCCGCAGGATCGCGGGAGCGTCTTCGCCGTCGTGAGCGGGATGGCCGCAGAGGACTTCGTAGAGCGTCGCGCCGAGCGAATAGACGTCGGCGCGGCCGTCAACGAGTGCGGATTCTCCACGCGTTTGCTCGGGACTCATGTAACGCATCGTGCCGATAACGTCACCCGACTGAGTCAACGAAACATTATTCTGCACACGAGCGAGCCCGAAGTCGCTGATCCAAACCTTGCCATCCTGGTCAACGATCAGGTTCGATGGTTTGATGTCACGGTGAACGATGCCGAGTTCGTGTGCCGCATGCAAACCGTCGGCGACGGCGATCGCTTGTTTGACGACGGTTCGCCAGGAACTCGACGCACGTCCACGGTTGACGCGGTGAATGACCTGATCGAGAGAGTCGCCGGCAATGAATTGCATCGCATAGTAGTGTGTCCCTTTTTCGCATCCGACCGCGAAGATGGGCACGATGTGAGGATGCTGCAGGCACGCGGCGGCTTCGGCTTCGTGACGAAATCGCGTTAGCTTTTGCTCATCGAGCATCGATCCGAGAGGCAGCAGTTTGATGGCAACGTCGCGTCGCAGCGAACGCTGAGTCGCGCGGTAGACGACCCCCATCCCACCTCGTCCGATTTCCTCGTGCAGTTCAAAGTCGCCGAGCAGGTTGGCGTCATCGACAAACCGTTCGTTCGTCGTTGCGACCGGTTGATCGAAGGCGAGTTGATGCAGGTTCTGCAGTCCATCAACGCACTCACGCAGCGCCTCACGCAGTTCCGGATTGGCTCGCGTGAGTGATTCGACCGACGGAGCGACACCGCGTTCCATCTCGGCCATGTACTGCTCGAGCATCTCAGCAAGACGGTCTTTTTGCTGATGCGATAAACGCCGCATCACCAACGGCTCATCGTCCGACCAATCGCTGCTGTCGGTTTCGAACGAAGACTCGTGTTCGGATGGTGACACTGTATCGGAGCGAGGCACTGTATCGAAGCGAGGGAGTGGCGAGATCACGACAAGTCACCCGCGATGTTGATATCGCAAACTTCTTTGAACTTAGCAATCGCTCGCAACCACAGCATGCGCGCGGCACCGGGTTTGATATCCATCTTTTGCGCGATCTCGTCGAACGAGTATCCTTGCAAATTCCGGTAGACGATCACATCGTGATACCGGGTTTTCAATTTGGCGAGTTGGTCAGAGAGTTCCGTCGCCAATTCCCGTCGGCAGGCGATCTCGCTCGGCGTCGCCATGGGATCGGGAAGCAAGTTGGACAATCCCGCGATGCTGTCGTCGATTCGTTTGGCGACCCGGTCGAATGACACTTCCCGGCGAATGTCTCGCTTTTGCGCGTAGACGTTTCGCTCAATCGCATGACTGAGATGATGGCTGAGGATTTGACGCAGCCACGCGAGCAGTTCGCCTTCGCTGCGACCTCGAAATTGGTCAAAGTCACGATGGGCGGCGAGCATCGTCTCTTGCACGAGGTCCGACGTGCTCATCCGACGACGAAGGCGTGCGTCGAGCTGCGTCGTCGCGAGCACGTTGAGATAGTTGCGGTAGAGCTGCAGTAGTTCCCCGAGTGATTGTCGTTGCCCACTTCGGATCTGCAGAATCAGTTCCGAGATGGAGACATTGGCGGACGCGGCTTCGGCGGGGGCGGAAGACATGCGGGAACCTTCGAGAAAGAGAAAAGAGCAACCGTCCAGGACGATCGGCGAGCAGGGTCGCTATATCGAAAGAGCGATTTTCTGTCGCAGTGTCACACCGTAATGCGTGAAATCCGAGGAAATGGGGACAAATTTTTGACAATTTCTGTGACACAGCCTCCGAGGATCGCCCTGTATGGCAGGGTTTTGTGTCGCCAAATCGCTCGATACACCGTTCGACGCGTCTCATGACGTGCGATCTGCCACGCCAAGTTTGTAATTCTTTGGCCCTTCGAACGTCGTGGCGACGCATTGAATTTCGTAAGCGTTTCTACTCAAACCTTTCAGGAAAAGGAATTTCCAATGACATCCATTTCATCCACAGCGGCATCGTCGCAAAGCTATGCCACCTCGTCGGCGGGACGATCCCAGGCGCGGCAAAGCCCGGCGGAGCGTCTCGAGCAATCGCTGACATCGTTTCTCGATGAACAAGGCGTATCGAGTGACGACCAAACCGCGATCAAATCAGAACTCAGTGACGCCGTCGCCGAGTTAGCGAGTTCGGGAAGCCAAGTCAGCCCGAGCGACGTCAAATCGGCGCTCAGCGAGATCTTGTCCAGTCGCGGCCTCGACGGCGAAAGCTTCGTCAGCCAACTCGGGACCCCCGGTTCCGGCGGCGGACAGGGGCAGGGCGTCGAGGGCGGGTCGGGGCGTGGTCCTCGCGGTGCGGGCGGCCCTCCTCCCGGTGGCGGCCCACCTCCTTCCGATGAAACTTCGGAAACCTCATCGACGTCAGAGCTGACCGACATCGAAGCGTTGATGGAGCTGCTCGAAGAACAGAGCAGCGAGAGTGGTTCGGTCGGGCAGAACTCTCAAGCCGACATCTTTCCGGGGATTTACATCAAGCGTGGCGGCGGCAATCTCGACGCCACCGCTTAGCTACCTTCTACTGGAAACGCCGGAGGGTGTTGGTGGCGGCACTGCTTGCCCCGTATGCCGTGCCAGCACCCGATGGCTTTGGGATCGCGACCAGACGCAGCCTTAGGCAGGCAGTTTCGCGTTGTGATAGATTTCCTGCACGTCGTCGCAGTCATTCAGCATGCTGATGAATTTCTCGAACATGGGAACATCATCTTCCGGAACGTCGGCGCTCGTTTGTGGGATGAATGAAATTTCATCGACGGCCAACGTGGTGCCCGGAAACGCATCGAGAATTGCCTGCTTCGTTTTGGCGTACTCGGTCGTTGGCGAGAAGACGAGGATTTGACCGTTCTGTTCTTCGACATCCGTCACGTCGACGTCCGCCATCAAAAGCGCCTCGAGCACATCGTCCACTGACGAACCTTCGAACGCGAACACGGCCAAGTGATCGAACGAGTGAGCAACCGATCCGGGGGCTCCGAATTTGGAACCGGTCTTGGTGAAGCAGTTCTTCACGTCCGTGATCGTTCGCATGTTGTTGTCGGTGAGGCAGTCGATGATGACTGCGCATCCGCCCGGTCCGTATCCTTCGTACCTCGCCGCGACGTAGTCTTCGCCGCCGACACCTTTGGCTTTCTCTAACGCTCGTTCGATCACGTGCGCCGGGACTTGATCCCGTTTGGCTTTATCGATCAGAGCACGCAGCGACGAGTTGTTGACGGGATCGGCACCGCTGTTCTTCGCCATCACATAGATCTGTTTGCCGTACTTCGAATAGACTTTCGTTTTCTGGCCGGCCGTTTTGGCCATCGATACCTTGCGGACTTCGAAGCTTCTACCCATCGGTTGATTCTTTTCGCCTGTGCTGTGTTGTTATGTGGGGTGATTGTGCAGCGCTAGATGGCTGTGTTGCCTGACTAAGCAGTGTGACTGGAACGCGTGATCGTGTTTTTGTGCGTGACCGTGCCACGAGGGAACGTGGCGAGCTACTTCGTGTCGGTGCGTTTCTTGTCTTCTGGTGCGACCGGAGGCAGGGCCACACCTGAGACGTAGGGTTTGATGGCTTGCATCAAGTAGTCGATGTTCGATTTGGTGAAGTAGCCGGCAACGTTTTTGGCGTACGCGAGGCGGAGATCGCGTTCGTGTTCTGACGTCGTCAGGATAAACACGACCGCTGACTTCAAATCGGGGTCGGAGCGGATCTCCTCGAGGAACTCATGCCCGTTCATGCCGGTCATGTTCAGATCGAGAAACACGATGTAGTCGCTGCGTGATCCGTCGACGAACTCGTCTCGCAGGAGGCGAATCGCTTCGTTGCCATCACGCGCGAAACGCATCTCCTGTTCGATCTCGTGCTTTCGCAACGCGCGACGGAACACCTCCATGTCCAGTTCATCATCTTCAACTAATACGAAGGTCATTTCCTTGCTTTCCATAATTTCTGAATTCAAGCACTGGTTGGGACGCTAGCACTACGTGCTTTTGTGGTGACCCGGCTCGGCCATGTGAATTGGAATGTGCTGCCTTGACCCTCGGTGGATTCGAGCCGAATCTCCCCGCCGACCACCTCGACCTGTTTTTTAACAATGGCGAGTCCCATGCCGCTGCCCTCGACGGCGAGGGAGGAGGCGCGTTGATACATTTGGAAGATACGCTCGTGGAAACGCGGTGCGACTCCGATTCCGTTGTCGATGATAGAAAACTCCACCATACCACCATTCGGGCTGCATGTAACCAGGACGCGGCCGTCGGCGCCTTTGTCGTTGTACTTGATCGCGTTGGCGATCAGGTTGAGAAGCACCTGTTGCAGTGGCGTTTTGTACGTCTCTATCTCGGCAACATCGCATTGCATGTCGACCTTGATGCCGCTGGAGAGATCCATCAGATCGATCACGGAGCGGACTAATTCTTCAACGTTGACTTTTTCAACATGTTGCTCGGTGCGACCGACACGTGAGTAGCTCAGCAAGTCGTCGAGCAGCGACTCCATCTTGTTGACCCGGCCCTGCATCTGCTCGAGGTGCTTTTGCGACTCGTCGCTAAGAAGTCCTTCGCAGTCTTCCTGCACCCATTCGGCGAGGCATCGAAGTCCCCGTAGAGGTGACTTCAGGTCGTGGGAGGCGACGTAGGCGAAGTTATCGAGCTCCTGGTTGGATTCCTCGAGCATCGTTGCCTTTTGCGACAACTCATCGGAAAGAGTTTGCGAACGTTCGAGCAATTCCTCGGTCTGTTGGTTCTTTCGGCTGAAGACCTCCGCCGCGCGGGCCATCCGGCCAATTTCGTCATTGCGATCGACCGCGGGAATCGAGTCGATCGTTTCACCCTCAGCCAAACGCAAGAAGGTTTTCGTCAGGCTCGAAATCGGTCCGAAAATCACCTTCGTCAAACGAAACGCCAACACCGCCGCGATCAGGACCGCGAGCACAGCGGATGCGATCGCGAGCATTCGGCCCTGCGTGACTGCCCATTGCCGGTCGACTCGGTTGGATTCTCTGCGACGGTCGACGAGTGATTTGATTTCATTGGAGTAATGCACGAACTCGGAGATTTGTCCGGCCATCACGACGTTGACATAAAACATGTATCCCCGCGTCGCCTGAATCGCACGCACTCCGAGCGACTGGAAGTCTTTCAGCGCGGATTGAACACGCTGTTTGGCGGTCCGCTGACTGTCGTTGTTCTCCGCCAGCTCAATGCGGCGGATTTCACCTCGAGCTTGGGTGAGGTTGTCGAGCATCTGCTCGTACAGTTCCGAGCTCGGTTGGATGAAATATCGGAGCATCCTTTGCCGAGCTGTCGCGTAGCCGCTGACCGCCATCAACAACGCGCGAGATGCTTCGTCGTTGTCACCGAGTGCGTCTTCAAACGCGGCGAGTGACGCGTCGACCTCCGCTTCCTGCGCGAGGAGTTTGTTCTGCAACAAATCCGTTCGCACGTTTCGTTCGGCAGAGGCCAACTCCAATTGATCACCGAATGCGGCAATCAGATCGTGCATCTGGTCCAGCATTCCGTGCAGCGGATCGTCGGTGTCGACGGTGCCTCGAACCACATCGATTTCATGGATAAGGTTCGACTGCAATTCCTCGGCGGCGGTGAATTGTGACTCGGCTCCGGTTTGAGCGTAGTTCTCCGACCGAGCCTTCAGTTGCAACGCACCCTGGTTAATCTGGAGCACCGATGTCGCGATTTGATCGGCGGACTCCATCGAACGAAAGTTCGACAGCAACACTTCCTGTCCGATCCACCCGATCACATTGCTCAATAGACAGATCGCGACCAGCAAACCGGTGCCAATGTGCAATCGCCGTTTGAGGGAACTTCCCTTGCTCGTTTGGATCATGATGTTGATCTCATGGAAGTCGACCGTGTTGTCGGTGTTCCGTTCCATCGCGTCATGCACGTTCGTACGCCCCAACACTCGATCTGATTCGAGGGCGTCAGCGAGTATCCCGCAAAGGTGTCGTGGCACCCAATGCAAAATCGCGTTGAAGGGAACGTGTGTAGAATCAAAGGAGCAGTCTTATCGAGCGTAGGTGCCTATCGAGCTTTGGTGGTATCGTCGTGATGTCTGTTTGGCAGAGTTGTCGGTATCGTCGAGTTGTCTTACGCGGAAAGGAAATCGTTCCATCTTCGCAGGCTGTATTCATAGGTGTTCATGACGGTGTTCCATACCGCGATGTTACTGAACCGTTTCATGTACGACCCACCGTCCCGGACGCGTCCCTTGGCAACGACTCGGGCCCCGCTCGTTCCACTCAAGTCCGTTGCGGCGGGCTTCCCACGGTACCAGTAATCCCATTCGGCCTCGGACAATTCCGATTTCGAACGTTCGGGGTTTGAAATGTAATATCCTTGGCGAGCGATGAATGCCCCCGGCCATCCCGATAGCCACCAATTCATGTATTCGTATGCTGCGTCCTTGACCGGGCCGGTCGTTGCCGACGACAAACACATCACACCGTGCCAGGCGCGATAGCCTTCCTTGGGTGACGCGTAGATGCAGGGGATGCCTTTCGCGTTGAGGTCGTAAACGGCCGGAGAGAACATGCTCTCGATGACCGTTTCGCCGCGCTGCATCAATTCGACCGACCGAGGAACGCTGCTCCACACGCCGCGGAAATGTCCTTCCCTGCGGTACTGGCCCAAGATCGAAAACATCTTGTCCAGTTCGGTGCGTGTCAGGCTTCCGATATCTTCAAACTGCATGAGTCCTTTGCCTTGCAGTGCGAGCGCGAGATCGAACAAGCCGATGGTCGGTTCATTGACAATGGCGACCTTCCCCGACCACTTCGGATCGAGCAACCATGCCCAGCTCTCCGTCTGATACGGTTCCCCTTTCGGAACGATGTTCGGGTTGTAGCCGAACGAATCGACGTTGTGAACGTAGGGAAGGAAGCTCACGTTTGGCGTGGTCTGAGGGCCCAGTTTACCATCCGACTGCACGTAAAGAATCTTGTTAGGGGCGTCGCCTGCGCCGAGTTTGGCTTGGGGCGACAAGCGTCCGTTTTTCGTCAGCGGATTGATCTCGTCCCAGTAGCGGATTCGATTGACGTCGATCGACTGAATCGCATTGGCCTGCCAAAGAACCCGAATACTGTTGGACCACTGTTCGTAGAGATCGAAGGACTCCGGATGCGTGGATGCTTTGTGAAGAACCTCGGCGCTGCCTCCGGGTGAGAAGACCAGTTCAATGCCGAGTTCTTTCTGCGCCCGCTCGCGGATCTGTTCCTGTAGTGTGACGTGCGTCCCCAACACGCGGACCGTCGTCCGACGCTTCACATGGATCACCGGTCCCGCGGAGTGTCCGACGTTCGGCTTTGCGCAGAAACTCGCACCGAGTGCAGCGGCACCTTGGAGGCATTCGCGACGGCTGAGTTTCATGGGACGTCCTAACATTCGAATGAGAATGTCCGGCGAGAAGGGAGGAGGGAGGTGTCTCTCGGTGGGAGCAGGGATAATAGGGCTGTGTCACTTTCGCGACCATTGGAAATCTGAGCATCACAAACAGTGCACGTTTGTTTGCTCATTTGACGCCCTCCTTTCACGATCAGCACTCCGTCGCGATCCTGCCTTGCTTCGCACCACGACTGCAATCTTGTTTTTGCGCAATACCTATTTTCGCAAGTCCCTGGCAATCGATTCAGCATTGGCTCACCGGCTGTGACAGATCAACACAGGTATCAAAAAGAGCGGTACTGCATGCGGTGGACACCGCCATATCGGTTTCCCGTTTTGGCTTTCACCTACCTGAAACCTATACACAAAAAAACGGTGCGGTAAGGGAATCCCTTACGCACCGTTGGCAACGCGGCGGAAGGACTGGCGCGTTCAAAATGTCATACCAAATGGCAGACCTGTTGCCGTTAGTTCTTGTCAGATGTTAATCATCGACGCACTGGTGCCGAAGCTTGGCTGACCGTGAACTGATAAGTCGAGAACGATCGGTCGGACAGGCTGAGATGCTCGCCGGCGGTGATCGATTGCGAATCATCAAACCCGCAACTCTTCATAAATTCGGTCGGATCATCGTCACCGAAGATGAATCGCTCACCGAGCTCCTCCATCCCTTCGACGAACTTCAAAATCTCTTCGTGTTCGGACGTTCCGTCGACGACACTTCGAGTGACGATGTCGCACCACAAACGGCTCTCAGGATGTTGGCAGAGGCTTCTCGCCATCGTCAAGATTTCACGGTTCTCCGCGTCTGTGAAATACATCGAGCAGCCTTCGTAAACGATCACCGTCGGAACGGTCGGATCAAAGTCCGGATGCTCGAGCAATAAACGAGAGATATCGTCGGTCTTGAAGTCGGCCGCGATCATCCGCCGACTGACCATGGGCCGGTCGGTCATCTGAGAGATCACCCGCGTTCGCTCTTCGAGCATCTCGGGAAGATCGAGTTCAAAGAAGGTCGGATGTCCGAGCGTTTCGAACATGCGGAATGGACGCATGTCGAGCCCGACGCCGAGGATCACCACCTGTGCCAAGTCCGGAACGCTTTCGATCGTTTGATCGATGTGAGCCGTTCTGGCTTTGACCATGTTTTGCAACTGTGGCAAAACGCCTTTGAGCCGGTTGGCGAGCAGGGCACCGTGCGGTCCGGCGGCTTCGCGTTCATGCGATACGTCGACACGCATGCCACGATCGTCAAACGAAGCACGCAGGCCGGCGATCATCCGGGCAGAGGCTTTCAGTTTGTGAGCAAACAACGGCGAGATTCGCGGTTGCTGTTTCGTCGGTAGCAATTGCTTCGACGGTTGAGCGAAGTACTTCATCTCGGCTTCGGCAACCACGTCGTCATTGGACGTGAAGGTCACCTTCAACGTGACGAGCACCCGTTTACCCGCAAAGTAACGCTGCTGAATTGTCTGCCGGAGATTCTCCGGCACCTCACAGGTTGCTTTGAGGTGTCCCGTGCTCGGACTGCGATACTTCACGTCCATCGCGGCGAGCCACAACGAAGCTGAGTTCTCTTCCTTGCATCGGTGGACACCCGCGAGCGGAATCCCCCGCAGCAAAGTGGCCAACGCCAAACCACCGGTATAATCGGCAGAAAGCGAAATGAGTGCGGCTTGATGAGTGCCGTGTTGATTTGTCGATTCGAAACACAGAGGAAGCACCGACGTGCAGACTCCCTCGCTGACTTCCGTTACTCGCCAATCGACTGACTTGAGCACCGGAATCGCATCATGCAGCAAACCTGTCATGAGTTCCGGGTTAACCCGGGTGCTGTAGTCTTCTTCCCAACTGATAGAAAGATCTTTGTATTGTGACGCTACCATGTCTTGCCCCAACTAGTAAACGCAAGAAAAGAAATTGAAACCTGCGGGAGTTTCTATGCTGTGTGCGATATGTCGCAAAGCAAATTCTGATTGGGTCAATGAATTTCTTGGCAGAAAAGTTCGCAAAGTTTCGGTCAGGTAGAATAGAGCAACCTAGTGTTTGCCGGACGCTACATAGTCGCATTTACTCGATGAAAATGTCCATCACACACCTTGCGTTTCGGTTTGCCCCTCCGGAGCGCTGCGGTCACTTACCAAGCCGTTGAAACTAGGACAGGTTTCCACGGCGTTACTCAAGAGGGCGTATTTTTGAAACCCGTTGTCACACCTGTCGAAGAACCGAACGGCGATGATCGCTTTCGCGTTCTAAGAGAGCTTTCCGATGCGTCGATAGTGTCATGCTATCTCGCCGTGGATCAGCTCTCGCTCGGTCGTGTGATCCTGCGTGAGGTTCCAAAAAGCTTTTTTCATCACGGCGGTTTGACGCGTTTTGAAAACGAAGCCCGGCAAACAGCGAGTATCCGGTGCGAAACCTACTCCAGCCCGATCGAATACGAGGTCCGCGACGAGAAGTTGCGGGTCGTTTACGAATACGTCGAAGGTGAACCTCTCGGCCAGCAATTTCGACGCAACGGATTTGATGCGCGAAAAGCGATGCTGTTGGCAAAAGATTTGTTGACCGCGCTGGCGCACGTTCATGAACTCGGCTGCATCCAAAAGGATATTCGTCCATCGAATATCATCATGCGGCCCGACGGACGAGCGGTTCTCTGCGGCTACGTTCCGCTTTGGTGTCCCGATGTTTTTGGGAGTGATTCACGGTTGGGACGCGAATGCGCCTCATACACCTCGCCGGAACTCTCTGGGATCATCGACCACGACATCGGCGAAGCCTCCGACATCTACTCGGTCGGTTATGTCTTGCACGCGGCGATCACGGGCCAGCCCGCGTTCGACGGCGAGATCAGCGAGATTCTCTACCAGCACATGACGGCGGATCCGGAATTCGGTTTGTATCCGAAGGACATGCCGGAGGTGATCATCCGGTTTGTCGAAAAGATGATCCGGAAAGAACCTCGCGAACGTTATCAATCCGTTCACGCTGCTCTCCATGACGTCGAGCAGATCCTCGGCTATCTAGAGTCCGGCTCCGATTCGCACGGGTTCGTGATCGGAAGTGCAGACAAACGAACCGAGTTGACCGACCCCGCTTTCGTCGGTCGTGACGATCAACTGATGGTGCTCGAGAACGGCTTGGATCGAACGATCGCCGGCCAATCGAGCAAGATCCTGCTGCGTAGCGAATCGGGGATGGGCAAGACACGTTTGCTCAATGAGATTTCGCGGATCGCGGCCCGCAAGGGCTTCTTGTTGCTCGGCGGTCGGTCTTCGCAACACGCCGCGCAGCAGCCCAACGCACCGTGGCTGCAGATGATCGATCAGTTGTCCAAAATGATCGCCACCGACGAGCAGCTTCGCGCTGAAACGGCGGCCCGCATGGAGGGCTATCGCGAAGAAGTCGCGACGGCAATGCCCGAACTGGCCAAAACACTCGGATGGTCGAGCGTACAAATTTCTGGCCCCGAAGAGCTCGGGCAGAAACGGGTCATCATGGCGTTCCGCACCCTGATCACGGGGCTGGGTACGGAAGATCGCTGCGTGATGGTGACGCTCGATGATTGCCAGTGGATTGACGACCAATCGATGCGAATCCTCGCCGGTATCTGCGAGAGTGAAACAAAACACTTGTTCCTTTTCGCCGTCGCGCGGCCTGAAGGAAACAGCACCTCTGCCGAACTCGATGATCTGCTTGTTTCAGAGACGTTGACGTTCGAACCGTTGACTGATGCGGCGGTTCGTCAACTCGCCGAATCGATGGGCGGGCAGTTGCCCGATGTCGCAATCAACGTGGTGACAAAGTACGCCGAAGGCAGCCCGTTCATGGCGGCGGCTGTTTTGCGGGGAATGGTTGAGTCGAACATTCTCACGGTCGACGGCGATGGGTGGGAAATCGACAACGAGAAACTGTCTAGCTTCCAAGCGGCCGACGATGCGAGCGAAATTCTCGTCAGTCGGTTGTCGCAGTTGCCCGCCGAGGCACGAAAACTACTCTCTGCCGCCGCGGTGATCGGGAAGGATTTCAGTCTCGACGCGGCCGCGGACTTGGCCGGCGTTACCATGGTCGAGGCACAGGCTGCGATCAAACCGGTGCGTCACCATCGACTCGTTTGGAGCCGTCCCAACAACGTCGTTTCGTTCGTGCATGATAAGATTCGCGAAGCGGTGCTGAGCAATCTGTCCGACCAAGCGGTTCGGTCGATGCACGGACAAATGGGACGCTATCTCGAAACAAACACACCGACGAAGTATTTCGAACTCGCGTATCACTTCGATGCGGCACAGTTGCATCAGCAGGCTCTGCCTTACGCACTCAAAGCCGCCGAGGCGGCACGGAAAAGTTTCTCACACGAGAGCGCCGAAACGCAGCTCCGCATCGCAGAACGTGCGATCGCGTTTGCGGACGTTACGACACGCCATCACATCCAAATGATGATGGCCGACGTTTTGATCCTGCAGGGCCGCTATGACCATACTGACGTTTGGTTGGATCGTGCGTCGCGTACCGCCGGCGATGACACTGCGAACGCCAAGGTCGCATTGAAACGTGGCGAACTGTCGTTCAAACGTGGCAACAAGGACCAAGCGGTCTCGTATTTCGAAGCCGCTCTGACGCAGCTCGGTCAACCTGTCTGCGATTCGCGTTTGCAGTTGTGGTGGAACCTCGTGGTGGAGGTGCTTCGTCAAACACGTAACAGTGTTTTTCCGAAACGCTGCGGCCGCAATCACCAGCCGCTGACCGAAGCGGAAAAGATGTCCTTGTCGCTGTATAGCCAGATCGCTCACGCGTACTGGTACACCCGCGACAAATACTACACGCTGTGGGCACACCTCCGCGGCATGAACCGGTCGGAGAACTATCCGGTCAACCGCTACGTTGCTCAGTCGTATTCCGAACACGCTCCGGTGATGACGTTGCTGCGGTGGGAGAGCCGCGGTGTCAGCTATGCCAAACGCTCACTCGAAATGCGTCGTGAACTCGATGACGTTTGGGGCCAAGGGCAATCGCGTAACTTCCTCAGCATCCTGTTGTATTCGTTCTCGCGTTTCGAGGAGTGCGTCGACCAGGCTCGACAGGCCGTCGATGTTTTGGAACGGACCGGCGACTACTGGGAAGTGCACATCGCGCGTTACCAATTGGCCGCGTCGCACTACCGGTTGGGCAATCTCGGTGAAGCTGTCCGGCTCGCCAAAATCAATTATCAATCCGCCGTCAAACGCGGTGACTTCCAGGCGACCGGGAACATCGTCGATGTCTGGGCTCGCGCGGCGATGGGCGACATTCCCTACGATGTCATCCAAACGGAACTCGAACGTGACGTGTTCGATCCTCAACGAAGCTGCGAAGTGCTGCTTGCAAAAGGCGTTCGGGAATTCTACCAAGACCGTTACACGAACGCGGTGGGGCTGTTTGAAAAAGCGATCCTGACCGCCGAAGAAGCCTCCGTCGAGAACACGTACATCAGTCCGTGCTACGCATGGTTGTGTTCAGCGATGCGGCGTGTGTTCGAAACGAAACCGTGTCGAACGCGAAAAGCGCGACGGCAACATATCATTGCGCTCATCAAAGCCGCGAAGAAGGCGGTCGCGATCGGAAATCGTTACACGAACGAACTGCCACATGCACTGCGTGAGTTGGCGGCGGCCTATGCGATTGCGGAAAAACCAAAATTGGCGTTGGCCTATTATCATCGCAGCGTCGAGGAAGCGAGCCGGCAGGACGCGACGGTCGAACGCGCTTTGTCGGTCGTCAAAATGTGCGAGTTCTGCATCGAGCAGTCATTGCCATACGACGATGCCGATTACAAGGCCGCGTTGGATTTGCTCGCCGGTGTGCGTCAATCCAAAGAGCTCGTTAACGAACAGGCATCACTCTCGCTGATCGACCGATTCGACTCTCTGCTCGCATCAGGACGACGGATTGCAACCACCGTCGTGCCGGATGATATTCACGTCGAGGTTTGCAATGCGGCGAAACGCATTCTCCGCGGTGAGAACGTGTTCATTGTCTTTGAAACGGCACCCCACGAAGCACCGTTGACGAGCCCGCCCGGGCAGCTCTATGACGAGAAGCTCGTCGCCGAATCGCGTACTACCCACGCGACCGTGATCCGTGACGTCGAGAACATTTCCGAACGAGGAGTGACGTCGGTTCGCGAAGGCACGTTCCTGTGCAGCCCGATCGACATCAACGGTGAGGTCGTCGCGTACCTGTATCTGACGAACCAACGCTTCTCGGGTTTGTTCGACGACGACGAAGTTCGCATTGCCGACTACCTGACGTCCGCCGCCGGTGCTGCGTTGGAAAAGGCGGACAGTTTTCAGAAACTGCAAGACCTCAACCAGACTCTCGAAGCCCGAATCCATGAACGGACAATGACGGTCGTGCAGCGTTCGAGGGAACTCGAGCGAACCGCGAGTCAGTTGCGGGCGACGAAAGACAAACTCGAACTCGCCAAGGAAGCGGCCGAGGAGGCGAACGCGACCAAGAGCGAATTCCTGGCAAGAATGAGCCATGAGATTCGAACACCAATTACCGGCATCCTGGGCTTTGCCGAGTTGCTGCTGCGTGGCGTCGTCACCGACGAAGAAAGCCGGAATTCGCATCTGCAAACGATTCACTCCAACGGAACGCACCTGCTCAACCTGCTCAACGACATTCTTGATATCTCGAAGATCGAAGCCGACAAGATTGTTCCCGAGTATGTGCCATGCAACCCGTCGAACTTGGTCGGTGAAGTCGTGACATCGCTGCAATCCAAAGCGATTCAAAAAGAAATCGACCTGCAAATCCAAGTCGACGCTCCATTGCCTTCGGAGATGATCAGCGATCCGACGCGATTCCGACAAATCATCAGCAACCTCGTCAGCAACGCGATCAAGTTTACCGATGAGGGCGGCGTTTCGATCGTGCTCGATACCCAAGGCTCGGCGGAATCGCCCACGCACCTTGTCGTGTCGGTCAACGATACCGGAACCGGCATGACCCCGACGCAGTTGCAGAAGATCTTTGAACCGTTCACTCAGGCCGACACATCGACGACTCGCAAGTACGGCGGCACCGGTCTCGGTCTGGCGATCAGCAAACGACTCGCTGACGCGCTCGGCGGGGAATTGACGGTTTGGAGCCAACTCGATGTCGGCACGCGGTTTAGTTTGCTGTTGCCGCTCGAGGCTGCCGAAGGAGCCGAAATGTTGTCGCCTAACGAAGCGATGGTGATGGCCAAAGAGGGAGTCAAGAAAGAGTTCGCTCGCGTTGCGTTGCCTGCCACACGAGTTCTCGTCGTCGACGATAGTGAGACCAACCGTAATCTGATCACGCTGTTGCTGGAAGATTCCGGCGGAGTTGTCTTTACCGCAGCCAACGGGCACGAGGCGATCGATCAGTTGGTCTCAGATCAACTCGAGGTGGACGTGGTTTTGATGGATATGCAGATGCCGGTCATGGACGGCTACACCGCAACGAGCCAACTGCGTGCGATCGGATTTAGCAAACCCATCATCGCGATCACCGCAAACGCTATGCAAGCCGACGAGGCACGTTGCCGTGAAGCAGGCTGCACGGGATACCTCGCCAAACCGATTGACCTGAACGCCTTGTTGAACCTGGTTCACGACGCATCGGCGGGCGTGGACAACTGTGAGAGTGTCGCGTCGTTCGGATCGGACGGTAGCGACGTGCCGATGAGCATGGCCCCGATGATGCATTCGCCGAAATTCGAATCGATCGAGAAAACGCCTCAACGCGACTGGCGATTCAGCGAAACAGTGTTGCCGGACGATTGGTTGCGTAGCTTTGCGTGTGAATTCGTGGACCGCGTGTCCGAAAAACTTCCCGAGATTCTGCAGGCTAACGACGCCGGAGACCTCGACGAGGTTTCACGGAGTTTGCACTGGATCAAAGGAACAGGCGGTTCGGTCGGGCTCGATCCACTCTCGCAACTGGCCCGCAATGGCGAGTTGGCGGTGGCGAACTCCGATGCCGAACAGTTGTTGGATACGCTTCAAGAAATCAACGGTTTTCTCGCCAGGGCGCGTAGCGAGCAAAAGGAAATGCCGCCACCGATCGACGACACCGAGGTTGCATCCGGCTCAAATGCGATCCATCAGGATCATCCGGTGGAGGACAGAACGGTTCATCACTGAGTGTCGGCATGGAGCCCACCGTCGGTATCTTGCGGTGAACAATTGGCGAGCGAATCCAGGCCGCTCGGCAATTGTTTGTGCTTCGCGAGAGGTGCGGTGGGAAAGCCGACAGACTGTTAGGGGATCCGGCAACGGGATTACGGCGTTCGAACGCCAATCACATGAGCGATCACGTTGACCGTGCCGGTCCCTAGCAGTCGTTTCTCAAGATCGGTGTATTTCATTCACCGGTAGATCGGCTGGGCAGAATGCGCGATAACGTTCGATTCTGACGTTCGCGTTGAATTCTTCCGCCGCCTCTCATGTCGATTCTTACACGTGCTCACACCGACTCTCTCTTTACGCGGGATCGTTCCCCCGCTGATCACTCCGCTGTCCGATCACGATCAACTCGACCATGACGGGCTGCAGCGTTTGCTGACGCATGTGATCGAAGGTGGTGTCTCTGGCGTGTTTCTGCTTGGGACGACAGGCGAAGCGCCGAGTTTGAGTTACCGGTTACGCCGTGAATTGATTGAACGCTCCGTTCGGATCATCGACGGCCGCATTCCGATTCTTGTTGGGATCACGGACACCGCGTTTGTTGAAACGGTGGAGTTGGCGCGGCACGCGAAGGAGTGTGGTGCTCAAGCTTTGGTGCTGACCACGCCTTACTATTTTCCGGCCGGGCAGACAGAGTTACTCGGTTACGTGCGGAAGGTTGTCGAGTCGGTAGACTTGCCGGTCGTTCTCTACAACATGCCGCAGCTCACCAAGGTTTGGTTTGAGATCGATACGCTGCAACGCCTCGCAGAGTTAGATCGCGTGATCGGGGTGAAAGACAGCAGCGGTGATTTGGACTATTTCAAACGTCTGTGTGAATTGAAGTCGGTGCGGCCGGATTGGTCGGTTCTGATCGGACCGGAGGCTTTGTTGGCGGAAGCCCACGCGTTGGGAGGCGACGGCGGTGTCAACGGAGGAGCCAACGTGGCACCGACGTTGTTTGTCGATTGCTATCGTGCGTTGCAGTCCGGAGACGAGCAGGAACATGCAAGGTGCCAGGCAAAGATCCACGCATTTCAATCCATCTATGAGATCGGCAAATACGCGTCGCGTCACATCAAGGCGACCAAGTCGGCGGCGTCGTTGATGGGGATCTGCAGTGACCTGCCGGCGTTGCCCTTCCATCGGTTTCTGCCGCCCGAGCGTGAACAGGTCGCCGCGATCCTGCGTGACCTCGGGCTGCTGTGATCTCGCCCGTCTTCACGTTAATTTAACATGCGATGACGCCGGACGTTCGGCGATCGAGAGCCGCGAACCTCGCAGAAACGATCGTAAAACGCGGGCTTTTCGGCGAAATTTGATTTTCGTCAGGATCGGACTCTTGCTGTATTCAGAGACTGCCGATACCGGTAGACAATTCAGAAACACTTAGATAGTTTTAGAAGCATGGAAATAAACGAGGCCGTTGTGGCGCTTTCGGCGCTTGCACAGGAATCGCGGTTGATGGTCTTTCGGATGCTCGTCAAGGCGGGCGAAGAGGGATTTCCTGCGGGAGAGATCGCGGAGCAACTGGGCATCCCTGCGGCGACTTTATCCTTTCATCTCAAAGAGCTCGCCAACGCTGGTTTGGTGACATCGAGGAAGGACGGTCGCTCGATCATCTATTCAATGAACCCCCGAGGCATCAATTGTCTGATGGGGTTCTTGATCGAAGATTGTTGTCAGGGACAAACCGAATTGTGCATTACGGCAGAGTGTTGTGAAGACGTGAAAGCGTCCAAACGGCAGAACAAACCCCCGGACACGAAAAGAAAGTAAATCGGATGACGGTTCGAGTCGGAATCAATGGCTTTGGTCGAATGGGCAGGCTCGGGATGCGGGCAGCCTGGGATTCGCCTGAGATCGAGATTGTTCACATCAATGAAGTCAAAGGTGACGCGGCAACATGCGCTCACTTGTTAGAATTCGACACCGTTCATGGGCGTTGGGACCGTGGCATTGAATCGCATGATGACGCGATCTCGGTAGGCGGATCGAAGGTAACCGTCAGTGGCTTCGCAGCGCCGCAGGACGTCCCTTGGAAAGAGATGGGCGTTGACATCGTTGTCGAATCGTCCGGCAAGTTTCGAACGCCCGAAACGCTCAATCCTTATTTCGATCACGGCGTCAAGAAAGTCGTCGTGGCCGCGCCGGTGAAGGATGGTGCGTTGAATGTCGTCATGGGGTGTAACGACGACCTGTACGATCCCGACACGAACCATATCGTCACCGCCGCATCCTGCACCACGAACTGTCTCGCGCCGGTCGTGAAGGTGATCCATGAGGGAATCGGCATCGAACACGGTGTGATCACGACGCTGCATGATGTGACCAACACGCAAGTCGTTGTGGACGCTCCGCATAAAGACCTGCGTCGTGCCCGGTCGTGCCTGAACTCGCTGATTCCGACGACGACCGGATCGGCAAAGGCGATCACGATGATCTACCCGGAACTGCAAGGCAAGCTGAACGGGCTCGCTGTTCGCATTCCTTTGCTCAACGCATCGCTCACCGACTGCGTCTTCGAGCTGAAGAAGAAGACGACCGTTGAAGAGATCAACGCAATGCTGAAATCGGCCGCCGATGGTCCGCTCAAAGGCATCTTGGGTTTCGAAGAAAAGCCACTCGTATCGGCTGACTACACCAACGACATTCGCTCGGGCATCGTCGACGGACCGTCCACGATGGTCGTCAATGATACGCAGGTGAAGATCCTCGCTTGGTACGACAACGAGGTCGGCTACGCCAACCGAATGATGGAGTTGGTCCAGAAGGTCGCGACGTCGCTTCCCGCGTAATTCGGTATCTCCGGGACGCGTGGTTGCGTGGTGGGTTGCATTGTGTGCTGCGTGGTATGTCTCGCGAAGTACTTGCGCGTCGCTGTGATCGCTGCAGCGTCGACCGACTGTTATGAAAAATGATTGGGTCTCAGTCGTATCTGCAGGGTTTGCGGATCGGGTTTAGGAGAATGAGATGGACGTTCGAAACTACGCTCTCGTAACGGCAGCCTACTGGGCTTTACGCTGAGTGATGGCGCGTTGCGAATGTTGGTGCTGTTGTATTTCCATGAACTGGGATACACACCGGTTAGCCTCGCGTTTCTGTTTTTGCTGTATGAGTTTTGCGGCATTTTGACGAACCTGTTCGGCGGTTGGATCGGATCGCGGATCGGGCTTCGCATCACGTTGTTCGCGGGTCTCGCAACACAGATCGTTGCGTTGGTGATGTTGTCGTTCGTTCAGCCGACCTGGGCGGCCGGGTTGTCGGTCGCGTATGTGATGACGAGCCAAGCGTTGTCGGGGATCGCGAAAGACCTGACAAAGATGAGTTCCAAGAGCGCCGTCAAGTTGCTGGTCAAAGGAGGCTCGGATGCGGAAAACGAAACGGCGTTGTTTAAATGGGTCGCGATTCTGACGGGATCAAAAAACGCTTTGAAAGGGCTCGGCTTTCTGCTCGGTGGTGTGATGTTGACCGGGCTCGGTTTCGTGATGTCGCTATGGGCGATGGCGGGTGTGCTCGCGGTGATCCTGTTGCTCGCCTTGTTCATGCTCGATGCGGACATGGGACGTTCGAAGGCGAAGACGAAGTTCACTCAGTTGTTCGCCAAGAGTCGCGAGATCAACGTGCTTTCGATCGCACGGTTTTTCTTGTTCAGTTCACGCGATGTCTGGTTCGTCGTCGGATTGCCGATCTTCCTGGCCTCGCAGCTAGAGTGGGGCTTCACCGGTGTGGGGGCGTTTCTCGCCGCATGGGTGATCGGGTATGGATTCGTGCAAGCCTTCGCGCCGCGGATGATTCGCAGGGATGGTGGCGTCGCAACGAAAGCACGAGCGGCTCAGATGTGGGGATTCGCTCTCGTGATCGTCTCCGCGGCGATGGCGTTGGCGATTCAAACCGACTTCTATCCGACGACGAGTATCCTGATCGGTTTGGCGTTGTTCGGGATCGTCTTTGCAGTGAACTCGTCGGTGCACTCGTATTTGATTTTGGCGTACACCGATTCCGACCAAGTCGCATTGAACGTGGGTTTCTATTACATGGCCAACGCGTGCGGACGCTTGTTGGGAACGTTGCTCTCCGGCGTGACGTATTTGTACGCGGGCTTGCCGGGATGCATGTGGACATCGACCGCGTTGGTGGTGGCTGCGGTGATCTCAACGTTGTGGCTGCCTACGAAAGAAGAGCAGGGCAGTAGCGAGCAAGAAACAACCGCCGGTGATCTCGCGGTGGAAGCGGCCGGAGCATGAGACGGCCGGGGCATGAGGCGGTTGGGAGTGAAGCCGATGGGCATGTAGCCGCTGAGTCTTGATCGGTCTACGAAGGACAACGCTACGGGTTGGCTACCGCTGGAAGAGTTCCGAGGGCACGACGAGTGCTTGTTCGACGGCGGGTTCGGGCAGGCTGGTGTGCGGTTGTCCGCCGTACCGGCGGGGCGGCTTTCCGGAGCGGTTCCACAGCTCGATCTGTTTCTCTTTCGCTTCGTCGAGACTCTCGCCCATCTCGGTCGCGTTGCGTTGGGCGTCGGCGAGCAAACGTGAAACGGAGTTCAGACGTGGATCGGCTTGGAAGGTGTTCTGTTGCGTTAGGGCTTCGAGCTGAGTTTGCGCGGCGAGCAGTTGTTGTTCGAGCTGGGCAACCCGGTCGCCCGCGTTTTCGACTTCGACCAAAGTATCTTCGTCAAACTCCACGCCCGCAAACGACCGGATGCCTGCGTCCTGCAAGACATCGCGGACGGTCGTGGGGCTGAACAAGAGAACGAGTAAAGCGACTACCAACATGATCTCACGGATCGCCGTGAACGCGTCACGGATTGATGTGATCGCGTTGACAGATGAATTTTTGTCGTCGACGGGTTCGGACATGATCGCATCCCGGTATTTTTGAGGCACTTTCCGCGACTCGATCCGACTTCCCGTCGTGCCTCGGACGCCCATGGTCGCCCCGGGTTTCTGCCTCGGGCGTTGAGTTTGGGGGCGGGCCTTGGCTTTGCTGGCGAGCCTTGGACTTGCTGGCTGGCCTCGGTCTCGTGTTTTACTAAGACCGTGGCGAATGCGGGCCGGTTGAGCAATTCGTGGAGAGGTGCTTTGTTTTGGTAGGTTTTGTCTTTCGCTAATTTGGTTCGATCGTGTCCAGACCGGTTCGAATCTGCGTGACTCGCGAGATCCTCTTGGATGCGAGATTTGCGTAGGGGCGGATCGGTCTTCTGTCGTTTCCCGATTGCCCATAGACTGCTCGTTCGCGCCCGCTGCGTTTGTTTTTGAATGATATAAGGAAAGTCCGATGGATCGTGCTGGTTTTTGTTTGATTATGTTTGCTTTCGCCATCGCGGTCACGCCGAAACCGGCTTCGGCGCAGGTCGTTCAGGAGCAAACCGTTCAAGCCGCTTCGGTGGTTCTCAACGAGGTGCTCGTCGGTCCGCTGAGCAAAGTGCCGCATGCGATGTTGAATGATGCTCATGGCGTGGCGATTATTCCGGACGTGATCAAAGGCGGCTTCATCGTCGGGGCACGACACGGCCGTGGGTTGCTGTTCGTGCGAGAAAAGGACGGTGTCTGGCACGCCCCGGTATTCATCACCCTTACGGGAGGAAACGTGGGCTGGCAGGCGGGCGTGCAGTCGTCGGACATCGTTCTGGTATTCAAGACTGAACGCAGCGTGCAGAACATCTTGGAGGGCAAGATGACCCTCGGTGCTGATGTGGCCGCGGCGGCGGGCCCGGTCGGTCGCCAAGGTGCCGTCGCGACCGATGCGATGTTGAAGGCGGAGATCTATTCTTACTCGCGCAGCCGTGGGTTGTTCGCCGGTGTGTCGATCGACGGATCGGTGCTAAGTGTGGACCAATTGGCGACGGGGGATTACTACCGGCCTGCGGTCCCGGGTGGCCCAGTTGTCGTGCCGGAATTGGCCCAGCAATTGACTTTCGCGGTCGCATCGCTAGCGACGCCGCCCACGACGGTGCCGCCGGTCGACAACGCAAACGCGGTCCCGAGTACGCCTCACGCGTCCAACCCAGGCGCGTTGGCTCAACAGTATGGTGCGCAGGAGACCGACGTCCTGCGGAACCAGCTCGAACAACTCGCCCCGCAACTCGACGTGCTGCTCGATCCGCAGTGGCGATCGTATCTCGCGTTGCCGCCGAGTCTGTTTGTCGGCGGTCCCCATCCGTCTGCGGAGGAGTTGCAGGAGGTTGTGTTGCGTTTCCAAACCGTCGCGAGCGACGTACGCTACAAAGATTTGTCGTCGCAACCGGCGTTTCAATCGGTTTTCGGCCTGCTGAAGCACTACCAGGTGGCTCTCACGGCAGACGCTTCGACGTTGAACCTGCCACCACCACCGGCCCGCTAAGGTATGTTCCCGACGATGGTTGTCGATGACGCCAGAATTCGGTGACCGGGAATCGGGCGAATTCAGCAACAAGGAACGGACACGCCAAATCGCAGATTTTGCGTATGCGTGACGCACGAGGTGTTGAGGTTGCGTGTGCTCGGGGCGGTGAAAATCAACGCCCCCTGCTTTGTGGGCGACTATATTGAGGGGCTCCCGCCCGGGAGTCTGACCTCCACTCCACACGACGAACTCTCATGTTTCAAAGTTTCCGTAGGCACGCCGCGATAGCGAACCGCTCGAGTCGCAAACAGGCAGGCAAAAAACGTTCGGGCACGCCCCGGTCGAATTCGTACCCGCTTGAGCCGCCGATTGCATTGGAGCCTCGTCTGATGCTCGCCGGTGATGCGGGTGTCGCCGTCGACGCGGCGATACACGGCGAGCCGGCTTCGACGACCGGTTCAATTACCGATGGTGGAGATAGCGCGGGGACTACGGTTGATTTTGTCGCGCGGCAGGTCGTGTTTATCGATAGCCGCGTGGAAGACGTCTCACTGATCGAAGAGGCTGTTTCCGCGGACGCCGACGTGGTGCTGTTGTCTGCGGACGAGGACGGGTTGGCTCAAATTACCGATGCGTTGAGTCAGCGCCGCGATGTTTCCAGTGTGCATATCATCAGCCATGGTGACGACGGACGCATCGAGATCGGCAACCGGATCGTTGACCGTGACGCGTTGCGGCAGAACGCGGCGAGCGTTCGTCGTTGGGCCATGTCGCTGACCGAGGATTCGGACATATTGCTTTATGGTTGCAATGTGGCCTCGGGCGATGAGGGCAACCGATTGGTTGCCACGCTCGCGGAACTCACCGCTGCCGATGTGGCTGCGTCCAACGATGTGACTGGCAATCGTCAACGTGGCGGCGATTGGGTGATGGAGACGCAGGTCGGCGACATTGAAACGAGCGTCGTGCTGTCTAAAGAGTTTCAAACGCGGTACGCAGCGGTTCTTCCGATCACGGTCTTCGCCGCCGGGCACACCGGCAGTGAATCCATGCAATTGCAAATCGATGGCAACACTGTCGCAGAGTGGTCGAACATTGGCGGCGACGTTCAAAACAATGAGTTCGCGGCCTACCAATACGAAAACGACTCACCGGTATCGGCCGATCGAATTCGAGTCGTTTTCAACAACGACCTCTACCTACCCGGTCAACTCGATCGCAACCTTGTCGTCGATCGGTTGGTCGTTGACGGGGTAGAGTATCAAACCGAATCGGACTCGGTGTTCTCCACCGGTACATGGCGTGAAGGTGTCGGCATCGAGCCCGGCAATCCGCAATCGGAGTGGTTGCACGCCAACGGATATTTCCAATACTCCGAGTCCGCTCGCAGTGCCGATCACTTCGTCACCATTTACGCGGCGGGTCACACCGGCACCGAAACGATGCAGTTGTCGATCAATGGCGAAGTCGTGCAGGAGTGGCAGAACACCGGCGGCGACGTCGCGTCACGAGACTTCGGCACGTTCGTTTACGCGTCCGAGACAGCCGTGGATGCGAATCAGGTTCGTGTACATTTGCTCGACGGCAGCGTCACCGACCAATTCGACAAGAATCTGATTGTCGACAAGATCATGATCGATGGGACCGCCTACGAAACGGAGGCTTCCGATGTGCTTTCAACGGGCACGTGGAAGTCGGAAGACGGAATCGTAACGGGGTATCGCGGCGACGAATGGTTGCACGCGGTCGGCTATTTCCAATTTGCCGCCACGACGCGAACTTATGATGGGGCCAACAATCATTTGCAGCATCTTGATTGGGGAGCGAACGATTCCCAGTTGTTGCGGATGGCAGACGCTCGCTATGCCGACGGTGTCTCAACTCCGGTGAGCGACGGGCTGCCGGGGGCTCGAGAAATCAGCAATGCGGTTGTGTCGCAGGCAGCCGATTCGTATGGAAACCCCGAAGCCATGTCGGCGCTCGTTCACGTTTGGGGACAGTTCATCGACCATGACATGGATCTGACCGAGCCTCCTGAACACGGCGGCGAAGCGATGCCGATCGAAGTTCCATTGGGTGACCCCTTCTTCGATCCGGCGGGTACCGGAAATGCGACGATCGGCATGACGCGGTCTCAAACTGTTCCTGGGACAGGCACCGACACGTCAAACCCGTTGCAGCATCCGAACATGATCTCCGCCTATATCGACGGATCGATGATCTATGGCAGTTCGGTCGAACAAGCCCGATCGTTGCGGGAGTTTTCCGGGGGCAGGATGCGAGTCAGCGGCGACGATTTGCTGCCGGTTGACGAAGACGGCGGGTTCCTCGCCGGCGATATTCGTGCGATGGAAAACGTCAGCCTGACAGCCATGCATACCTTGTTTGTTCGCGAACACAACTATTGGGCAGGCCTGTTGCAGGCGAATGCACCTGAACTCATCGACGAGGAACTCTACCAACGGGCCCGCGAGATTGTCATCGCGGAAGTTCAATCGATTACGTTCAATGAGTTCTTGCCTGCGTTGCTCGGCGGAGATTTTATCGACGCCTATACCGGGTATCGCCCCGAGGTGAATCCGGGAATCGCGACGGAGTTTTCCACCGCCGCGTATCGGGTGGGGCACACGATGATCAACGACTCGCTCGAATTCATGGACACGTATAGCAATCCGGTCCACGACGAGATCACGTTGGCCGAGGCGTTTTTCAATCCGTCCGTTCTGCAGCAGTACGGGATTGATTCATCGCTGAAGTTTGTCGCTTCGACGCAAACCCAGACGATCGACAATCAGATCGTTGACTCGCTGCGAAATTTCCTCTTCGGTGCACCCGGCAGTGGCGGTTTTGACCTAGCTTCATTGAACATCAATCGCGGCCGAGATCACGGGCTCGCCGACTACAATTCCACACGTGAAGCCTACGGTCTCGCACGCGTCGATGACTTTGCGGATATCACCAGCAACGTCGAACTCCAAAACACGCTGCGGAACCTTTACGGCAGTGTTGATCAGATCGATCTCTGGGTTGGCGGCCTCGCCGAAGACGCCGGTGAGAATCGTTCGATCGGAGAAACGTTCACGACCATCATCGCCGATCAGTTCACGCGAACACGTGATGGAGATCGCTTGTGGTACGAGAATTCACTTCCCGAGGATGTCATCAATGTCGTTCATGCGACTTCCTTGAGCGACATCATATCGCGCAACACAGGACTCCACGCACTGCAAGAGGATGTCTTTCATATGTGGGGTGTGGTGCGTGGGCAGGTTGTTGTCGACGGCGGCAGTTTGTCTCCGGCCATACTGAGTGATCTCGATGTCGAACTGTACAACGGCGGCGGACAACTCGTCGCCACGTCGTCGCTCGCGAGTGACGGCAGTTACGAGTTCACGCAAATTACCAAGACCGGCGCCTACCGCGTCCAGGTACGCTATCACGGCGGGACAGCACTCAGCGGCGGAACCTACCAAGACGTGTGGTTCTTCGAAGGAAACCAAGTCTTAGAAGAAGTCGACTTCCAATTGGTTTCAAGCCTAGTTTAACAAAGCTAAATGGTTCGAAGCCCGCACGTCCAAAGACCTAGAACCAACAAGAAAACGTCGGCAAACCAATTAGCCGGAAGGCGGCAGCCCGGGTTGCCACAACGAAACCGCGGCTAACGCCATTCGGCTGATGAGTTCTAATGGGCTCTTGCGTCTTTACAACGAGATGCCCCCTGAAAATGCGTGATTGAGTGCGGTTTCTGTGGAGACCTCTCGCTCTCACTGCGAAATGAACCGGTCAGTGTCGCCGCACTCCGCCGAGCCATTTAATGAGCCTGCGGAGTAAACTCGTTCACACATGCCCCGTCTTTCCTGGTGTCACTTCCCGAAGAAATCATTCCAGCGCCGTTGTCGCTGTTCTCGGATCTGATTGTTCTCGCGGGTGATCGCTTGTTGATCCGCGCCAGGCAGCCATCGACGGGCATTGTTTCGATCGATCAGTTTCTGCGACTGACCCAATGTCATGTTGCGAACATCGGAATAGTTGTTCGAACTGGACGAATTGTTTCGAGACGATTGATACTGGTTCGAATAACGCTGGTTGGTGTTGTTTTGGTTGGAATAGTTCCGTCCGGAATTGTTCCTGGTCTGGCCTTGGTAATACTGGCCTGACTGACCCGATTGAACTGTTCGCGGTTGTGGGTACGTGCGTTGAGATTGCTGATAGGGTGATTGCGTTTGCTGGATGGGCTGTTGGGACGAAGGGTAAATGGGCTGCGCTGTGTTGGTGTTATACGGCGTTTGTTGTATTGAGCTCGATGGGATGTGCGGTGTCATTTGGCCTGTTTGGACTTGGTACGGCATGACCGTCCCGGACGGCGTCGGGGAAACGTTGGTCGGTTGAGGTGTTGCGGTAGAACCATTCCAAGGCTGAGCGGAGTTGTCGACGATCGTCCCGTTTTTCTCTTCGGCTACGGGCCGAGACTCCTTTGGCGCTTTAGCTGGCTCGACCTTGGTAGGTGCCGGTTCGACGAATGCGGTCAGTTTTGTCCAGCCATGCCGAGAACTGTCGCCCTGGACCGCTTTGACCCAAATCCACTTGCCGTTAATTCGATCCACCGTTGCGACTTGATTTCGCCGGATGGTTCCCTGTTTTTTCTTGCCGTCCATTAACGAAGATTGGTCGACTCGGACGGAGATCTGCATGTCCTTTTCGCCGCACGCTAACTTGTCCATCAACGCCATTTTGAGGTCTTCGACTCGTCCGCGAGTGAGGCAGATACTCGCTCGCTTGAGCCGTGCGGAACGTTTGTCGTAGGTGGTGGCACGATCGAGCGTCAGGATCGTGCTGCAGATATCCATCGCGTCATCGAACGCACCGTTGTTCTCATACGTGCTCGCCTGCCGGAGTAACTCGACACAGTTCATTGAGTGATCGGATGGATCGGTCGACGGGGATGACTCAGCCGGCATCTTGATTGCACCTAGATCGGTCGACTGCATCTGAGGCGTTTCGTTTGCAATCGTCGGTTGAGGCCCACCGACGGATGCCATTTGGGATGTTGTTTCGTCGTTCGCTGGTGGAACCAGGTAGATTTCCGGCATCGCGACGTCGATGTTGAGCCACGGTCGTTGGCCGGTTGCTTGTTCTAATAGTTTGCCAGTGTCGAAGATCACGTCGCGGAGCAACAACCCAGTGCGTGGTCGCTTGGACATGGTCTCGACGAGAGCTTTCGTGTAGGGCGAGTTGTCGCCACGACCGTCCAATGCGGTCAAGCCTTCGTGCGTAGCATGAAAGATCACCATGTTTTCACGTGTGCCGCCTCGAGTTTCCGCCAGTCCACGTTGGATTGTGCCGCGGTGTGTTTGCACGCTGCGGGTGAACGGGTTGTTCTGGCAGCAATCCAACGCGACACATTTCGCCTTGCTCAACGAGTCGCCAAGCGAATCCAAGACATAGTCCAGTGGCAACGTGCGATACCGAACATCGGCTGCGGTTTTCAATTTTGCGTCAACCGGAATGAGATAATTGTTCTTGTCGAGCTGCATCCCGTGGCCGGCAAAGAAGAAGAACGCCAGACTCTCTTTGGGCAGTTCGTAGGAGAACTTGGAAACGGCGTCCATCATTTCCTGGTGATTCAAATTTTCATGCTTGGTGACCTGGAACTCCAACGCAGTAAGCACATGGCTGATCGCGTTTGCGTCATTGAGCGGGTTGCGAAGAGCGCCGACTTTGTAGTTGGCGTTTCCGATGACGAGGGCATGACGCGGTAGCTTGGCAGATTGAACAACCGAACTCGTTTTGGCTTCGCGTGTCAATTCAGCCGATTGTTGTGACTCTTTGATCGCTTTGGCGAGCGGTTCGGGCTGGTGCCGTTCTTCCTCAATGACGTCGCCGGCAGGATCTATGATTCCGATCGCTCGCGTGGAATCACCCGCCTGCGGGGACATGGATTGTTCGATCGCGGGTGCCGCTTGATCCAGGGCGACCTGCGGATTTGGAGTGGCTTCTTGCCCGCAAACGGCGGAGGCCGCGATGGCGAAAACTGACAGCGGCAAGGTTAACATTCCAACGTGTTTAGCCATGGGAACGCTTTCTCTGGGATACGATCTAGTCCTTCAATAGTCTCTATCGTACCCGTCGAGGGAGGGGGCGTGCAAGCGGCATTCCCTGTCGACGCGGCCATGCTCGAACCGCAGTGCATTGCAGGTTTGCTTGGGCGCGAGATGAGCTTCCGTTTCCGCGGACACCGAAGGTGACGAAACCGGTGGCGTGATATTTCGGTTTAGACGAACGATCGAGGACGTTGTGGTTAGACAACGCTCAACGAGATCGCTCCGATATACATGAGAGAAATGAGAGTGACGATGGAGCAAACGGTGACCCCAATAACCCGCAGGCCGGCGAGGCGTGGTGGGGTGGATTTTTCTAGTTCGCTACCAAACATGTTGGTCGTGATCGATTTCATGGCGAACGCATAGCCCGCGCCGATCAAAACACCAAAATGCCCCGGGATCAATTCGCCGACTGCTGCTGCGAGCACCAGGACTGCGATGCTGAACGAAAAGCCGCACAGAAGGACAAAAACTGCTTGTCCCCTGTGGCCGCATTGTTGCGCGTTAAAGGCGAGTAACGCGGCACCGGCGAGCGGTGTCCCTAAAAAGCTAGCCATCGCGACGTGATTTTCATTGAACAACACAACGTCAGAGCATTCCTGCGACTGCGGAGTGGCAGTACGAGTGGCGTTAGGTTGATACGGATTAATGCGATGATTGGGGCTAACAGTGCTCATGACGAGGCTCTTTCGCAGAAAACGTCTATCAGGTCTCGAAGGCGGCGGATAGCAGGCCGCTTGCGAATATCCAAGCGAACAAACACATCGACCGCTTATCTAATGCGAAACGAACAAATTCATCGGACAGTTCGTTCAAACAATTCCACATCCTCTCTGGATGGTGCCACCCACCATCCATTGACGCTTCGTCCGGATGGGGATAGATTGGGTGGGTCGCTGTTACGTATTTGGAGCCTCAGATGCCTCGTCCTCAACGATCCGAACAGTTTGATCCCGCTGAAGTTTGCGTCGTGCATGTCGTCCAGCGTTGTGTGCGGCGGGCGTTCTTGGCCGGAGTCGATCACCAGTCGGGCAAAGATTTTTCGTTTCGAAAGGAATGGATTCGCAGGCGGATGGAGGCTCTGGCGTCGGTTTTTGCCGTCGACGTGCTTTCCTACGCGGTGATGAGCAATCACATGCATCAAATTCTGCGAAATCGACCGGATGTCTGTGCAGAGTGGACCGACGAAGAGGTTGCGATCCGCTGGCTGCGTGTCTTTCCTGGTCGCAGGTTGGAGGAGCATCTGGCTGAACCGACGGGAAATGACGTCAAGATGCTGACTCGTGACAAGGAACGACTCGCCGAGGTCCGAAAGCGTCTGTCAGACATCTCGTGGTTCATGCGAGCTTTGGCGGAACCGATTGCCCGAATGGCCAACAAGCAAGACGAATGCACTGGCCGCTTTTGGGAAGGACGCTTCAAGGCCCAGCGAATCGTTGACGAGGCTGGGTTGCTCGCGTGCAGCATGTACGTCGATCTCAATCCGGTTCGTGCGGCGATGGCGGAGACTCCTGAGGAGGCGATGCACACGAGTGCTTACGATCGTGCTAAGGCACGCCGAGGTGAAAAGCTTAACTCGGCAGCGTTTGACCTCAAGCCAATCCCAACGGACGAAGCCGGGCGGAAGCTTCGCGAGACGCCCGTCGACGAACTTCGCGAACAGCGAAAGAAGAAACGCAGGAACCCAACCGGTCGAAAGATCCTAAGAGATGGTTGGCTCAGTCCGTTGACCATGGCGACCGACAAGCTGGCCGATGAACCGGAGGTTCATAGCGACGGTGTTCGTAGCAGCGACAAGGGATTCCTACACCTTTCATGGAAGAACTACTGGGCTCTGCTTCGTTGGACAGCCCAGCGAGCAACCAAAGACAGCAAGACCGAGATGCCTCCGGTAGTGCGTGACGTGCTGACGAAAGTCGGCATTGATGTGTCGATGTGGCGGGACTTAGTGTGGGACTGGCAGAGATACTTCGGCAATAACTCCTGCATAGGCCGACCGGAGTCCATTAAGGAACACGCGGCAACATCCGGTCGCCATCACTACCGAGGCCAAGCCAGCACAGCGTGCTGCTTCGCGTAGGTTCACCGTGTGTTCTCTGTCGTGAAATAACGTCTCGAAATAACGCACGGTGAAGGTTGTCTGCTGCGCCGACCGTCACCTCAAAACACATCATTGCTTCAAAGTGCAAGTTGGACGCGAATTCAACGTATTGATGAGCGTCTCAGCACTTTGCCCTCACAACGATAATAGGGCGTTCTAGCCTACTGCCCGTTGGCCTGGATAAATAAAACCAATGAACCGGTTCGGGAATCCGCATCAGGCCGCGTTTTCGCTATTCTTCCTCACTAATGAATCGTTGCCGGAAGGTGGGTGGCACAATTAACAGGTGATTAACAGCACGGGTGGCACAATTAACAGCACGGTCGACAAATATGAAAGAGCCTAAGTGAGTCGACCGACCGCGGGTGGATGATATCACCACCATAGTTCCGAGATCAATGAAGCAGGTCGGAGGATGAAGAACGCCGAGTTTTTGAACGAATGTCAGCGGACCACGTGCGATTGGCCCATTGGGTTTCAATTTTTTCGAGGAATTTTTCTTGGACAAAAGGACACCACCTGCGTCGGGGTACGGCCCGGTAACTGCGTGCAAAGCCGTTATCCCGCCCCAAGCGTGCTATTGAAGAAAAACACCAGGCCTCAGCCCCCATCGGAACGGCGAAACCGGGACTCGCCCTACGGGGGCTCACATTCCCTTGATGGCCGTGAGGGGCTGCTTAATGTGGCGTTCTTCCCTGTTGTGCGCATCCGTCTCTGATCGCAAGGGTTTCGGCCAATAGGCCTCGATAGCGTCCCCCTATTATTGGTCTCAGACGCGAATTGGAGGGTTCTGTGTTATTGCGACTCAATACTTCGCCCCACGAGTTGTATGGTCGCTCGCAGGCATCACAAGCGTTCGCGTCAGAAAGAGCAATTGCTCATATTCTATTTAGCTTCTGTGCAAACAAAGAGAGAATGATGTTTAGGGAAAAACGAGATGGTGGTTTCACGTTGGTGGAACTGCTCGTGGTGATCGCGATTATCGGTGTACTTGTCGGTCTCTTGTTACCTGCTGTTCAAGCGGCAAGGGAAGCGGCCCGCCGAATGAGCTGCAGCAACAATTTTAAGCAACTCGGCCTAGCCGTTCACAACTATCACTCTGCCTATAAGATGCTTCCGACACACGGAGGAGGAACCTCCGGTGGAAACACGACGACGCCAATTACGGCCATTCACTGGCGAAACAGTGCGACGACGAAGCACAACAATTCGCGACTCAGTGCCTTGGTGGCAATCCTCCCTTTCGTCGAGCAACAAGCGGCGTGGGAACAAATCAGCAACCCCCGCGATGACAATGGTGATGGAACGCTTGACTACCCGCCAATGGGCACGACACCAGACTTGGCGGCTTACGATCCTTGGGCCACCGAGTTCCCAACCTTCCGCTGCCCCAGTGATCCTGGTGAAGGATTGCCTTCGCTCGGTCGCACCAATTACGGAGCATGTTTGGGAGACTCTCTCTGGGCGACAATGCTTCGCCGCACCGCTGAGTTTAATACTCCCGAAAAAGCTTCCGAACAAAACCGAGCCTCTCAGCGCGGCTTCTTTAAGTTCGGCAACAACAAGCTGAAGTTTCGCGATTGCCTCGATGGCTTGTCCAACACCATCGCAATGGGTGAGTTTGCGACCTATCTCGGTGACGGAGACAAGCGAACGAGCATTGCAAACACCACCACCAGTGGAGGTGAGAAATGGATGAAAGCGATGCGTGATAATCCGAAGTATTGTCGTGATCAAGGTCTCATTGATACCGAGCGGCCTAACTTCTGGAGCCCGACCGCCACGATCTATGACTTCTCGGCCACCGGACGATACACCAGCGCTTCACGCGGCTTCCAGTGGGCGGACTGCCACACAATGCAATCCGCTTGCTTCACCATCCTGCCGCCGAACGCGGAGCTTTGTGGCCATGCATTGTTCAAAGAATTCAGCGTGCAAGCAACCATGTCCAGCCAACACCCGGGTGGGTGCCATGTATTGATGGGTGACGGTGCCGTTCGATTTGTCACCGATTCAATCGAGGCAGGAGATATTAGCGCGGGCAATATTTACCTGAGCAACAACCCAGGTGCAGGAAGTCCTTACGGCCTCTGGGGAGCACTCGGCACCGGAGCATCACGCGAAATTATCGACAGCGAATTCTAAAAGAGTTTCGCAGACGTTTCAGCCTGTATTTTATCAAGACGGGAGTTCGTGGAAAAGCTTGTCTCTACGACTCCCGCCTTCAAACGATTAATCAGAATCCTGTTGGTCTGACTAATTCACGCCCATTTGGGTTGGGATTACCAGCAATCAGCAAATCCGCCGACGCAAAGCGTAAGGACAATCAGAACGTCCGACGGCGAAAGAGTCTTAAACATCTTCGCACTATCTATGAGCCTAATAACATGAAGTTTCATCGCGCGTACTCATCCTTTCTAGTTTGTTTCCTTCTCGGAACATTGTTTTGCTTGCCTGGTTGCGGTGGCGAAGAGCCAAAAGTGGTTACCGACGGCATGAGCGCCGAGGAAATCCAAACAAGAGACAACCTCACGATCGCGAACAGTCAGCCACACGACGATGACTGAAGGCGAGAATTGGTTACTAAGGGACCGTACGGAAGCTTACTGTCGTAGCGAAACGCGCGGAGCCTTTGGGGGAAACAAGGGAAACCGAAAGCCTTGGCGATTTGTC
>NZ_ANOH01000187.1 GCF_000346505.1 Aporhodopirellula sallentina SM41 | reverse complement strand
GTTCGTTCCACCCTATCTTCCCGAAACCAAGCTGACGCGATTCACGGCGGCTTACTATCGCGATCGAATCTCGGTTATTGATTCGAAGGTCGAAAAAGTGCTTGCTGATCTGAAGGACGCCGGACAACTCGAAAACACGTTTGTGTTTTACTTCGGTGACCACGGCGGTGTCCTGCCTCGCTCGAAAGGCTATGTGTTCGAAAGCGGTTTGCATGTGCCGTTCGTGGTTCGCGTGCCGGAGAATTATCGCGATCGAGTTGACCGCGAATTGGGTTCCCGCACGAACGGGTTTGTGTCGTTTATCGACTTCGCACCAACGGTTCTCAATTTGGCGGGTGTTGAGATTCCGGATGCTTTCGACGGTGAGGCGTTTCTCGGACCGAGGGTGTCAGCGACGTCGGTGGACAAACGCGACACCACGTTCAGCTACTCCGATCGGATGGACGAAAAGTACGATCTCGTCCGAGCAGTCCGGGTGGGCAATTGGAAATACATTCGCTACTTCGAGGCTCAGTATCCAAACTCGCTCGAGAATCAATATCGCTATGAAATGCTGGCGTATCAGGAGTGGCGTGAACTGGCGAAAGAGTCCAACCTGCCGCCCGAGCAACTCGCCTTCTTCCAACCCCGACCGGTCGAAGCACTGTTTGATCTGTCGAATGATCCGCACGAAGTTGAAAACCTTGCGTCATCCGGCGAGCACGGTAGCCGTTTGATGGAGATGCGAAAATTGCTCGACGATCACCTCAAGGAAACGAATGATCTGGGATTCTTTCCCGAGGCGATTTGGTTGCGTGAAGGGTTGGACAATCCGGTCCAATTTGGAATCCAAAATCACGACCGCATCGCCAAGTACATCGATACGGCCAACATCGCATTGATGCCTTGGGACCAAGCGACGTCGCCTTTGTTGTCCGCGATGAACTCGGCTGACCCGTGGGTGCGCTATTGGGCGCTCTGTGCGGCCAGTTCCAAAGTTGCCGGTGATGATGACGCTCGGGAAACCGCAGCATCGGATGATTCGATGCTGAAATTGGCGACGCGTTTGACGCTGGATTCCGAACCGTTGGTTGCCGCGCGTGCGATCGAATTTTTGGCACTGCTCGGGAAGGCGGACCCGCGTGACGTTTTGATGCGATCGGTCCAGCGAAGTCGTGACGCGGTCGAGGCGTTGCAGGTCCTCAACATTGCGGCTTACTTCCACGCCAACGGAGACGGGGAGTTCCCGATCGATCCGGATGCGTTGGAATTTAGTTTTCCGGTCGATCCGAAAGGTGAGATCACTCGCCGTCTTCAGCATTTTGCCGGGACGAAGAAGTAGGCGAAAACGACATGCGCGGAGGCGGCGTTTGGCCTCCTCTGGCATCGTCCAAATGCGGCGTCCAAATGCGGCGTACAAAGCGTGCTGGTCCACCGGTCGTTCTACGGCCTGGTGGGCTGCCTTGAAATTTCACCCGTTTTGGATCATGGTTCCTGCCGAGCGATTCGTCGCTGAGCAGAAGTTTACGAGATGATGTTGATTGGTACGCCCCTCTTTTGAAACGGAACTGACGGATGGAAATTTGGCCCGCGATCGATTTGCGACATGGCAAACCGGTGAGGTTGCGTCAGGGCGATTACGACCAACAAACGACCTTTGGCGACGATCCGGTGGAGTTCGCCAAGCGGTGGCAAGACTGCGGCGCCGATCGACTGCACTTGGTTGATCTCGATGCCGCCCGTGGCGATGACCCAGCGGCCAACCGTGCCGCGGTTGAGCGTATCGTGAAGGCGACCGGGTTGCCGTGCCAGATGGGCGGCGGCGTTCGCGATGAAGAGACGATTGTCGCGTTGATCGACGCCGGCGTGTCTCGTTTGGTGGTCGGTTCGCGGGCGCTGAAGGATCCGGAGTGGTTTACCGCGATGTGCGACGCCTATCCCGGAAAACTCGCCGCGGGAATCGATGCCCGCGACGGGCTCGTCGCGACGCAGGGCTGGCTCGAAACGAGTGAGGTGACCGCGATCGAGCTGGCGAAAACGCTCCGAGAGAAAACAGCGAACATAGCGGCGATTATTTACACCGACATCGCACGCGACGGGATGATGCAAGGCCCCAATTTCGATGGGCTCGGTGAAATGGCCGCGGCAACCGACATTCCTTTGGTCGCCAGCGGTGGCGTCACCACCTACGAGGATGTCGAGAAACTCGTTGCAATGAAAATGCCCGCCGCGATCATCGGACGCTCGTTATATGACGGCGTGATGGATTTATCTCGCGTGCTCGAGATCGCCCGCTAGCAAACGGGGGTATAATCCGACATTCTAAAGAAGGCGATCGGCGGATCTATCGCAGGCGGCGACGCGCACCTCGATTGCCAATGAAGGGGAATGCATCTTTCTCGTGTAACGAGTCAGGTTTCGGGTTCCTCCTTTTCTTCATTTGCGCCTGATTGTCGGAACCTGCATCTCCAATATGCCGCCATCACCATTTCGCCGGATCTTCGCGGGCCTGATCGTCTTTGTATCGATCTGCGTTGTCGCGTCGTTCGGGTATGTCCGTGAAGGATGGACCCTTAGCGATGCGTTGTACATGGTCGTGATCACGATCTTTGGGGTGGGATATGGCGAGGTTCACCCGGTCGAAACCACGTCTCTGCGTGTGCTGACGATCTTTGTGATTGTTTTTGGATATGGAGCCGCCATTTATACCGTCGGTGGCTTCATGCAGTTTCTGATTGACGGTGAGTTGCACAACGCTTTTCGGAGTCGCCAAGTGAGTCAAGGCATTGCCAAACTGCGGGACCATACGATCGTTTGTGGGTTCGGGCGAATGGGGTCCATCGTCGCCGGCGAGTTACAAGAACGTGAACGGCCTTTCCTAGTGATCGATGAGAGTCCGGTCCGCGTTGCCGAAGCACACGAAGCGGGGATGCTTGCGATGCTCGGTAACGCGACGGAAGAAGAAACGCTCAAAGAGGCCGGGATTGAGTACGCGAAATCACTCGCCACGATGTTGCCGGACGATGCGCTCAATGCGTTTATTTGTGTAACGGTTCGGGATTTGAACCGCAGCGTTGAGGTGGTATCGCGTGGCGAGTCGCAATCGGCTGAAAAACGTTTGCGCCGTTGTGGTGCGGATCATGTGGTGATGGCCGCCGCGATTGGTGCGAAAAGGGCCACGCAGCTTTTGTTGCATCCTTCTGCCGAGAGTCTGCTCAATTCAGATGACGCGACTCATCAACTCAAAGATGAACTGTCGATGATCGGGCTGCAGATGGAAGAGCTGAAAATCGGCAACACTTCGGTTTTGGTGGGAAAAAGCCTTCAAGACATCGAGGTACGTGGTAACCGTGGGTTCTTAATTGTCGCCGTGCGGTCAGTTGACGGCGGTGTGGACATGAACCCTTCGGGGACCCGAAAGTTGGCCGCCGGTGACAAGGTGATCGTGGTAGGTCACCGTGATGACCTCGCTGAGCTTTGTGCCGCCCACACGTTGAAACGCCAACAAATCACTTATCGTGGTGCAACGTTGTCTTAGGGCGTGTGTCGATTTGCCGCGTCCATCAATACCGCGATTGACACGCATCATTCGCTGGCGATCAACCGGTGAAACTGGCCTCGATGCTGCAGGCAGAGAGCGACGACATCATGATGAAAAGTGTCGCCGAAGCATCTGTTAGAAGAAAACTGTTCCAGGGGGGGACGAGAGGGGCATTTCCCGACCCAGACCGAAGTCCGACCCCTGAAACAGCTTGTCTATTCTAACAAACAAAAACAATTCAGCTATGCGGCAGTAGCTAAAAACAGTGGAAGTCTCGCGAATCAAACAAGAGACATTGAAAGGACATCAAGAATTTTTAGCTGGAGATTTTTTGGACCCCCTCAACGGTACCGCCTGCCTCAAAAGTTTGGCTTTAAATTAGGGGTAATTCCTTATTGACGTTTGGCTTTCGGGAAGGGGCTGCGATCAAAGCCGAGCGTCTATCAAAAATGATAAGGGACAGGCGAATGTCACCCGTGTGTCCCCTCATGTCTTTTGCCGCCTAGGGTGAGCGGCAATCGATCGTCCTCCCGTGTCGGTCGCCTCATGGATGCTGATCCAAATCACGCGTTTGCTCACGACCAGTTTGTCTCGGGAGGCTTTCGCTAAATGGTGTCATCATGCGCAGCGGACCCGGCCTCGCTTCGCCCTCTTTTCGTTCGCTGTTGGAGCAGCGGGAAGAAAAACTTTCGATCCAGCGAGACTTTGGAACAGACAACCCGCTCTACGATCAGATCGTAAAGATTCGATCGGACGAGCAGGGGCAGCGTTCTGAGTTTGGATTCGACCGGTACAGCTATCACTACGCCCTCTTTGTCGATGATCGTCCGGTCGGAACGATGACGGCGACGCGTTTGGCGGACGGCAAAATCGACTGCGAAGAAGCCTATCCGCAGAAGTTGCTCCGCACGTTTCGAGACGAGATTTACTCCACGTGTAAGTTTCGAATTCACCGGAGTCGCTGTTCTTCGATGAAGACGCTGCGGGCGATGGTGCGTGCCGTGTGGCAAGACCAGCTCAGCCTCGCGTCTCGGCTCGTGCTGATCAATGCAGAAACAACTCTTGTTCCTTTTTACCGGCGGATGGGTTTCCACGTCATTGAAGGGTCTGACTTTGTGCATCCGGCCCTGGGAACTGAGAGCGTCGCGTTGATGATGCCCGCGGATCCCAATCGACGCTCTTTCTTCTCGGATCTCTTTGATGATTTGGAGGATCCGTTGTGGATGGATGTCGTGCAAGCGGCGTGCGACTTTGACAACGCGGAACACTCGTCGACGATTCAGCATCTAACCCTTCCGGCAATTTCAGCCATTTCCTCACGTACTCAAGGAACGATTCAATGACGGTTTACCAATGGCAGAACTACGATCAATACAAATCCGAAGCGAACCAAGTACGAGACTACTATGACTCGGTGCATCGCTGTCACGAACTCGCACTACAGGAAATGCTTCGCGAGCCTTGTGGATCCGCGCTGGATATCGCCTGTGGGCATGGTGAGTCTACAAAAATCCTTGAGGACTACGCTCATTCGCTCGTCGGTGTCGATAGTTCAGACGATTTGATCGATATCGCGATCGCACAGAACGAACATCCTCGGACGCAGTACTACTGCTCCACGTTCGAAGACTTCGAAGCCGAAGACGGATCCTTCGACTTGGTCAGTGCCGCGTGGTATTGGAATCACGTTCACTGCGAATCCGGTTTGGAAGAGGCCGCGAAAAAGATACACGCGTTGCTTCGTCCCGGTGGATATGTTTCGTTTGTCGTGCCGGGTGATTCGTTTACGTCTCGCCGAATCCAAGACATTGCGCGAGAAGGTTTTCACTGGAACCAAGCTTGGACGCACGAAATGCCCGAGGCCACCGAGGGTGTTTTTAGTTACGACGACACTTGGATACGCACCAAGATTTGGCAACCGTTTTTCTTAATGCGAAAGTTCAGCGCTTGGTTTGACCTGTCGACGTGGGACGTCAAGGCGACGTTGGTTCGCGAGGGACGGCTTCCGCATCTGTGTTCCGAACCTCCGTTCGAAATTTTGTATGGGAAGGCGAGATGATTCGACCCACCACCATCCGTTTTGAATTAGGGACCTGCGAGTTATCGTACGCGGCCGGTTCAACGTCGCTGTCACCCGAAGGGTTTCGCGTACTCGGCCAATCCGACGGTCAACGCATGACGCAGTTGGTCAGGACCTTTCCGGAACTCGCCAATTGGTTCCATGAGAGGTCTCTGATTGTAAGTGCTTATCCAGCGGCGTTGGGGCTGCAGGGTGTTGCGCCGTTTGTGGACACGTATCTGCATCCGCCCACGTTTATCCGCGCGATGCGGTTGGCTGCATTGGACTTTCGGCCTGTCGTGATGGCGGGGCAGCCGCTCGTTGGGGCTGAGATGTTGTTGCAGACGATCGAGGCCGGGCTCGAAATTCCGGATGAAATCTTGTGGGCCGTCGGAGGCTATTACATGCCTCGTTCGTTGGAGACGTTTATCTCAGACGAGTTGGCAAAGTGCGGTAGCCGGCTCGAGGTTTTGCATTGCTATGGAGTCGCTGAGATCGGACACACTTGTTTTGCTGCAATGAGTCGTTTCGACTCCGGGGAACCTCGCTATCAGTTGGTCGCCGACGACGTTTTCTCGTCGGTGCACCGCGAAAACGGTTGCCTGGAATTACGGCGTGGTGATCGCAATGTCGTCACCGAAGACCTCGCGGAAGTCGTTGGCGGGGAGTGGAAGATCCGCAGCGGCCCCCGCAGAATGTGCCCGGCTGTGTTGCGGGATTTGGAGTCGTGGTCGAGTGAAGATTGGCGACGCCGTACCGGCTATCTGCATGCTGAGCAATCCGAGGTGACCTATCAACTGCGTCGATCAGCTGGCACACAGCACGACGCCGGCGAGCTTCCTTACTACCGATTCCTCGAGGCGTATGGAGGAGCGATGCAGAGCAAACCCAAGTGGCATCGGCAGGTGACTATGCCACGTACGACTTCGAATCCGTCGCAACCGTCCGTCGCTGTGGCTTGACGGCGGGTTGCATCGTCCGCAATACGCGAGTCAGGATGCGACGTTTTGCGAACACCCGTGATGGAGACTTGCAAAACCGTTTGAACAGGTGTGCGTAGTGTTTCGTCGTTGTCGCTTGGGCGTAGGTGTTGTCGGGCTGTTCGTCTTGGTCGATGGCGAAGTGACAGATCGGGTAATCAAACTCAGGCATCGTCGAGCCGGAGTCTTCGAAACCTAGCGAAAGCAAACGTTTGAAATTGAGAGGGCTCGCGCCAAACGAAATCATTCGGAAGTCGTCTCCCATCGGGTCGAGCGATAACATCGCGATCTGGCAAAAGACAGCGTAGCTAAGGCTTTCAGTGAATCGATACCAAGCCGGATTGCCGGTGCCACAGAATTCGACGGCGGAGTCGAGGACGAGGTTTTGACTCTCGTCGACGATGTCATTGTCGTCGAGATCCATGAATGAAACTTCGCCACGATAGAACCGATCGTATGCCTCGTCGGTGACCGGCAACACAACACTCGCGCCACGACGTTCATCGCCATCGGTTGCGAGCATCAACGTCCACGGGTTCTTCTTCCAGATTGAAAGGTAACGCTCTTCGTATCTGAAGTAATGCTCGTTGAGTTTGTCATCGGCATCGAAGAAGAATTGAACTTCGTCATCGGGTTTGGTGTTTTCCAAGTGCACCGCCCAATTCTCACGCATCCGTCCGATGACTTTTTTGACGTCGGCTTCATCTCGGCAAAACGAATTGCGCCCCGGAGCGATGCGACTGCGGATGAAACGTGACATCGACCATGGGAGTTTGTCGAAATCATCTTCGGAGAGGGCTTCGTCGCGGTGGCATGCCTCCTCAAGTGGCAAGCCCAATGCATCGGCTATCAGCCGGAGCGTTTTGTCCGAGACTTCTTCCTTGCCGCTTTCGGCCAACTGGAGTGTACGGACGCCTACCCCCGCTTGGAGGGAAACATCAAGCTGAGAGTATCCGAGTTTTCTTCGGGTAATCTTGATTTTGGTGCTGCCACGGGGCATGGACGGTCCATTTCTTCGAGATTGCGTCAGGAAAATTTTGAGGCTGCGCTTTTCTTGCGCACATTGAAATCACATCGATACTAAGCTTTCACCTCAAGGGAATCGAGCGTGTTGAGACGGGTCGACGACGCTCTTTATTGCGAGTGTTTTGACAACTCGGGGCATCTTCTCAACCGTTCGATTCTCCTTTTTTTAGCCGTTCGGGGGAAACCGTCTAGCTGCAAAGGTCCTCTTCGAGAGAGGCACGTCCAATGTACTTGGGCTTCGGGATGATTGGGCGATTTGGGTTGTCTAATCTAGCTAGACGTTTGCCTTTGAGCTACATGCGGCCGTATTGATCGCGTATTCTTGGGCGTACTTGCTGGGCTGTATCATTTTTGCGGCGCTGCATCGTCAATCACGGTCGCGATGGAATCGGGCTGGACGAGGAGAATGGGTTGTCCGTGACACGTAGCAAAAGGATTTGGTGGCTTCTGAAGATGCAGACCATTGTGTCGATGCATTGATCCCGGACGTTTGGGGGGCAGATTAACAGTTCGGCGGCCATGGACGGCACAGAGGTGACGCATTCTCGCGACGCTCCTCTCGGAACATGAACACAAACTGCCAAGACACACTTCGTCGAGCGTTTGCGTACCTCTCCGCGTGCGAAACACGAACGGACGCATCGTGGGACGGGCCTCGCGATGAGGAATCGGTGCGCGGGCGGGTGGAAACACTCGCTGTGCTGCTACACGTGGTTCCACCGCAATGTTTGATGCATTTGGACGCGATTGCCGATCGATGGATGGAGAGGTTTGGTGTGGAGGGGCGTCCCAGTGCAGTGCAACTGCGTCAGGTCGCCCGATCTTTCTTGCAGGAGCATTTTGCCCTGCGGCCCGCGATCAATGTTCACGCAGCGATTTCGCGTTTTCTGCAAGGAGGTTTTACCGACGGTTTCGATATCGCCGCAGAAAGTTCTGTTGCGCAACGTTCAGTCGCACAAAGTTCAGTCGCACAAAGTTCAGCCGCGGAATCCGAGCGTGCTCGGGAGGGCAACCGGCACCTCGAGATGGGGTTGAGATGTTGGCTCGAACAGCTTTGCACCGCCACCCGATGGACGCATCTTCCCTCGGCGGTTCCGGGAGAGTTGTCCGAGTCGCTCGATCGCATGTACGTGGAATTGTATGCGTGCGAAGAGGTAAGTCGCAGCGATCCCACGTGTGAGGCTCCTCGAGTCGACGTTTCCGCGATCGCATCGCGAACGTTTCGCAGGAGCGTCATTGTCGGAGGTCCGGGCAGTGGTAAGTCCACCTTAATGCAGGCGACTGCGATCGCAGTAACACGCGGGCGCTTGCGAGATTTTGATATGGCGTTTGTCGTCAATCTTGACGAGTACGCTCGATCGCTCGAGGAGCATCCGGGGCGTACTATCGGTGAGTTCTTTTTCGCGACGCTCGAGTGTGACGGACTCGATGAGGAAATTGCGGCGGACCGGTTTCGTGAACTTGCGTCACAGCACGATCGTTTTCTGTGGTTGTATGACGGGTGGGATGAAGTTCCCGAATCGTTGCGCGTGGTTATCGCCGAACGCATCGAAGAAGAATCTCGTCATTGTGTCACGCTGATCACGTCGCGTCCGTCCGGTCTACCTCGATTGCTGTGCGATGAATCGCATGTCGGCACGTATCGACTCGATCGTTTGCGTCCTCATGAATCGCGTGCGTTGGCGACGAATTTGCTGCGTGGTCGATTTCCTTCGACTGATGTCGAATCCATTTTGAAAGCGGTTCTGGCGTCGTCTGAATTGAACGAATATGCCTGCAACCCATACTTGTTTTCGCTGCTCGTTATTTATTTGGCAGATGCCAAGGCGAGTCGTGGGCAGATCAACCTCGGCGAGGTGTTGCAGCAGATCGTCGGTTGGGTTCGCAAGCGGGAAAACTCAAAGTCACCTGTCGCCACTTCCCTGACGACCGAGCACGTGCGTGCGGTCAGCCGGATGGCCTACGAGTCTTGGTTCAAATCACAATCGAGGCGCGACGTCTATTTCGGGTGCGACCTCGAATGGCGAGTGGAACGTGTTGGGCTCAGTGAGGTTCCGATCCTACGAAGCCGATTCTTTGATCGAGCCGATACGGTAGTCGATGAGTATCGTTTCCTGCACGATTCGTTTCAAAAGTTCTTCGTCGCAATGTTTGTTGCCGAGGACCTTCACGAAGAGGAACAGACAAACTTTATCGACCAGGCGATGGTGTCGGTGAAACAATTTGGAATTCTCTGTTACGCGGCCGCCTTGCCCGGCGCATTTCGTGAGGTTTGCTATCGCAGCATGGAATGTTGGTACGCAAAGGAGGATCGGTTCCACCAGATCACGATTCGGATGGGGCGGATCGCGACGATTGCGGGATGGAAAAGCGATCGATCGAAAAAGCTAGTGCCGTCGCTCTGCAAGAGGCTTTTGCACGTTGTTTTGCACGACGCCGATTCGCCCGTCACGGCGCAGGCGGTAAAGGTGCTCGCGGAACTCGATCCTCGCTACCTGTTGAAATCGGCGAGCTGCCGCTCGGATCTCGACTTGAGAGTTTTGCGTTTGATCGTCGAGCACGCGCCATCGGAATTGGTGTGTGAGTATGGTTTGAACGAGTGGATATCCGATTGTTCCGAGCAGTCGTCAATCGCAGCTGAGGCCATTGGCGAAACGTCGGGGCTGCCAGCGAATCGGTCCTGTCTGCCAGAGAGTGACGTTCAGAACGAGCCGCCGGCACTGCTGGAATGTGGCGAGCGAGACCGGTTGATGATTCGGATTGCATCGTCCGCTCCGGATCACTCCGAGACGGCGAATTCGTTGGGGCGACTCGTTGGGCAAACATACCAATACGGCGCAGATGTCGTTTCGATGATCGCGATGGATGAGTGTCTGCAGCAATCGACTCGGGCGCTCGCGATGGACGCGTTGCGATCTTCGTCGGATAGGAGCGTTCTCAAGAAGGTCGCGGAACGGGGAGGCGTCTCTCTGGCAAATGGCACGATTCGGTCGCTCTTGAAAATGTCGGCGAGTCGATCGGTCTGGCTGGACAGGCAATGGCTCGAGGGGCGTATCTTGCGAACGACGCGGGGGAGCGAGCGTCGGGTGGCTCTCGCCGCGTACTACCAAACCGTATCGCGCAGGTCACACAAGGAAATGCAGTGCAAACGCAGATTCCTCGCTCGGTTGACGGTGGATGCCTTGCGAAACGCGGACCGGACGTTGCTCCGCGAGATTTCACAAATGGTCGAAGGGGCTTCGCGAGTCGGGGCTGCGTTTCTGGCTGATGGAGAGGTTGTGGACGAGTTGGTGCATTCGATGAGGCGACTGGTTCGTCACGATGAGTCACTCGACATGTTGCTAACCGAGTCGGCTACTGCGTTGTGCGGGGAAGGCGGAACTCCCGATGAATGGGTGAAATGGGTGGCCCTATTGGACGACGCGAGCAAGGCGTTTCGAGAAACGAGTGACCCGCAGCGTCGTCGTTGTTTGGATGGGCTCGTGCAACGTTTGGGGCGTCGTTTGGCTAAGTGGGATCCTGCTCAGTTGCTGCAACGCGCAGCCGACAACGAGAGTCTCGAGGCGGTGCTGGAGTCGTTTGCCGTTCGCTCTCACTGGCTGGTTTATTCCGATCGAATTATGGATGCGGACGGCAATGAGATTGCTTGCCGAGTGGAAGGGCCGATGTCGACGGTTCAGTTTTCGACACCGGAAGCCATTGCGAAGATTGCCCAGGAGTTACCTCCGCGTCAACGGAGTGATTTCTTGAGCTACTGGCACGTCGTTGCGGAAGGAGGCGACCAGCATGACGCTGTCGATCGAGAAACCATTCATCGAGTGATCTGCACGGTCATGGATTCGCAGTACGAAACATCCTTAGGGGAACACCTCAGTGCGTGCTACGACGACGGGAGGCCGCCGAGTTTTAGTTCCTGGAAGAAGAACCTCACCCGTGTTGTAGAGCGGTATCGACATGACCCTGAACTGCTCGCTCATTTGCACCAGATCGGCTTGGGAAACAAACGCGTTAAGCCACGGTGAGGCAAGTTTCAGCTCTCAGTAGATGCAGCGATGCCGGTTGCGATCGGTGCGTTTGATTCTCGATTCAAAGAATGGGGCTGAAGAGTCGGGCGATCACCGTTCCGATCCGGCCGTACCACGGTTGTAGGTGTGGACGACTCGCCTCGGCGACGCTTGATGAGGCGAAGTCGTCCTTGAGTACTTTGGCAACTTCCGCAACGAGGTCGGGAGCATCCACCGCGATCATCAATTCGAAGTTGAGGTGCAACGACCGGTTGTCTAGGTTCGTCGATCCGATCAACGCGAGTGAGTCGTCAACGAGCACGCATTTTTGATGAAGGAATCCATCGGTGTATCGATGAATTGCGATGCCGAGCGATTTGAGTTCTGCCTCGTAATGATACCCTGCGAGGTAAACCAACCACTGGTCCGGGATATTCGGGATCAGGATGCGAACGTCAACGCCGCGGGCCCGGGCCATTGATAGTGCAGTGATCGTGGTCTCGTCGGGAATGAGATAGGGGGTGCTGATCCAAATTCGGGTGTCTGCCGCGTTCGCTGCGGCGGCAAACATCATGGTCGCACGGGCACGCGTATCGGCTGGTCCGGTTGCACACAACGCCGCGCTGCCTTGGTTGCCTGCCGCATTCGATGAATCGGGCGAGTCGTTGTTAGCGAGCGTTTCCTTTTCGTCCGGAGAGTGATGTCGCCAGTTCGCTTCGGGCAAGCTGTTTCGTTCGGCCCAGTAGTAATCGGCCGCAAAGACCGCTTGGATTTTTTTAACTGCCTCGCCCTCGATTGCTATCGCGGTGTCTCGCCACCGAGTCACCCATCCGTGGTTACCAAGGTATTCGTCGCCGATGTTGAGCCCGCCGACGGTCGCGAGTTCCCCGTCGACAACCAGTAGTTTTCGGTGGTTGCGGAAGTTCAATTGAAAACGGTTGACCCATCCTTGTCGTGTGTTGAACGGTTTGGCGTCGACTCCCGCTTCGCGAAGACGTCGGAGGTATGCGGCGGACAAACTGAGGCAGCCGACCTCATCGTAAAGCAGCCGCACGACGACTCCTTCTTTTGCTTTTTGCATGAGTGCGTCGGCGAATCGGTTTCCGAAATGGTCGTCGCGAATGATGTAGAACTCGGCGTAGACGTACCCCCGGGCGACCGAAATCTGTTCGAGCAGTTTTTCGCAGAACGCATTGCCGTCGACCAATAGTTGAAAATGATTGTTGTCACTAATGGGTGTGTCGAGAATATCGGCGACTTGTTCTAGCGGCGTCGTCAGTGAAGTCGAGCGGACGTCGGAGGCGGTCAACAGTTCGCGTTCGATACTGCTGAGCGTCTCTCGGTGTTTGCGGCCGACGCTGCGGATCGCTTCGCGGTAGCCTGCAAAGCGACTCCGCGCGAGAACCCAATAGGCAGGCAATACAAAATACGGAAGCGCAAGAAGCCCCACGGTCCATGCAACTGCAGCTTGGCTCGTTCTCACGTTGCGGATGGCATGCAGCGCCGAAATCACCGCAAGTGAGTGCAAGAGCAACAATGTGGCAGGGATCAGAAGTCCCCACCAATCCGTAAAAGTTTGAAGCAGGAATGCTGACATGAGCGATTGAGTCGGTGGCGGACGATTCGAGGTGGGGAGGCAGGCTCTCGCCGCGGTCTGCCTGAACTTGGTGGGTTAGCGCGTCTTTGAATCTGGACGTTTCCGATTCCCGTCGCTGACTTCGCCGGAATTCAGGTCAAGCAATTCATGCGACATTGGCT
>NZ_ANOH01000186.1 GCF_000346505.1 Aporhodopirellula sallentina SM41 | reverse complement strand
CTTCACACACACCAAGCCGAAGCTATCCGCGTCGCCGCACAGGATCAGCCCTACGTCCTGACGACTGGCACCGGTTCGGGGAAGAGTCTCGCCTACATCATCCCCGCCGTGAACCATGTTCTCATGCACGGACCGGGCCGCGGCATCCAGGCTATCGTTGTTTATCCGATGAACGCGTTGGCGAACAGTCAGCGGGAAGAACTAGACAAGTTTCTGCGGCGGGGATTCGACTCATCCGAACCACCTGTCACCTACGCTCGGTATACAGGCCAAGAAGGGGAAGAAGAAAGAAAGCGGATCATTCAGAACCCTCCGGATATCTTGTTAACCAACTACGTGATGCTGGAGTTGATTCTCACACGCATCGAAGAACGCGAGTTGGTTCGCAGTGCTAGCAACCTACGGTTTCTCGTCTTCGATGAACTGCACACTTATCGAGGCCGGCAGGGCGCTGACGTGTCGATGTTGATTCGACGTTGCCGCGAAGCGTTTAAGAGCGACAACCTGCACTGTGTCGGCACTTCCGCTACGATGGAGTCAAGCGGAACGAGCGAGGATCAAGCGGCTGTTGTCGCAAAAGTCGCGTCGAAAATATTCGGCGAAGAAGTTCCCCCTTCCAACGTTATCGGTGAAACCCTACGACGCGCAACCGACGACATTGATTTGGAATCACCTGAAGTCAAAAAGGCCTTGGGCAACCTTATCAGCAAGGGAAGTGAAGCGCCGGCTGAATACGATCAATTCAAAGCCGACCCGCTTGCGTCGTGGATCGAAAGTACCTTCGGTGTTCGACGTGAGCTCGAAACCGGCAAGCTGATACGTCGGCAGCCGCAACCTTTGCGGGGAAAGTCCGGGGCTGCTGCAGCCCTTGCCGCAATTGCAAACACCAGCATTGAAGAATCCGAAACGGCCATCGAACGATACCTATATGGCGGTAGTCGCTGCAAACAACCCGAAAATGGCTTCCCCGTTTTCGCATTTCGGCTGCATCAATTCATCACCCGAGGCGATACTGCCTGGGCAAGTCTCGAGACCGAAGATAAGCGAGAAATAACGCTGCGTGGCCAGCGTTACGTTCCTGGTGATCGCTCGCGTATCTTGTTGCCACTGGTTTTCTGTCGATCGTGCGGGCAACCATACTATCGAGTCTATCGTCCATCCGACGGACGCGATGGGCACGTCACGCCTCGCGAAGATTTCGGCAAAGGGGACTCGTCAGAGGTCGAAGCAGGGTATCTGTACTTTTCTTCTGACGAACCATGGACAGGTGACGAGGAAGACACCCTAGCTCGCGTCCCAGAGGACTGGATTGAGCACCGTCCGAACAAGCCACCTAGGGTAAAGCGTGGAAAACCGGTTCCAGAGGTGATGACGCTGGACACCGGTGGCGGCCACGACCGTGACGGACTTCCGGTTGCATTCGTTAGAGCTCCGTTTCAGTTTTGCCTCAACCCGAAATGTGGCGTTGCCTACAACGCACGTCAACGCAGCGATTTAGGAAAACTATCCACCTTGGGCGTCGACGGTCGTAGCACTGCGACAACTGTCCTGGCGCTCTCAACGATTCTGAAACTGCGATTCGATCAATCGTTGGCGCCGAAAGCACGCAAGCTGCTTAGCTTCACTGATAACCGTCAGGATGCGTCGCTGCAGTCCGGTCACTTCAACGACTTCGTCGAAGTCGGTTTGATTCGAAGTGCGCTATACCGAGCAATGAGCCGGCTTGGCGGTGACGGTGTCCGCTATGACGAATTAGTCGACCATGTTGTCCGAGCGATGGATTTGCCGCTGCATCTTTACGCCAATGACACCGAACTGCGTGGAGCCGCCCTCGAAGAAACACGCCGGGCATTGAAAAGCGTTTTGACGTATTTCCTGTACCGTGATCTCGAGCAGGGGTGGCGTGTTACCAGTCCGAACCTCGAAAAATGCGGACTATTAATCTTCGACTACCTCAGTCTCGACGAGCTGGCCTCGGATCAAGCCTACTGGGTCGAAAAGAACGCGCATGGTGCACTGGTCTCTGCGACGCCACAGCAACGTGCGAGAATCGTTCGAGTCCTGCTGGACTACCTTCGGCGATCGTTGGCGATCAAGCACGATTCACTGTCGCCCGAATACCAAGATCGAATCAGCGAGCAGAGTCGCCAGCGGCTGAGCGGCCATTGGGTCATTGAGGAACCACGCGAGATGGTCAAGGCGGGCATCGCGTGGCCTCGGTCACGGATGGATCGCGAGCGACAGGAAGACGTTTGCATTTCGCCACAAAGCAACTTTGGGATGTTTCTCAAACGGCCGGGCGTCTTACCCGACCTTGGGCAATCGCTAAAAACTGACGATGTCGGTGACATCATTCTTGACCTCTTCCGATGTTTGAAGCCATTTGGATTAGTCGAAGAAGTGCGTTCGCCTCGCGAAGGTAGCCTGGTGCACGGTTATCAGGTTCCGGCTTCCGTCATGATCTGGAAATGTGGCGATGGCTCGCGAGAAATGCATGACGAACTCCGCGTCACTCGTGCAACTGACTCGGATCGATCCGCCAACGAGTACTTCATTCAGTTCTACAAAGGGTTTGCTGAGGTTGGGGCAGGATTGGAGGGACGCGAGCATACCGCCCAGGTGCACGCCGAAGACCGTGAGCAACGGGAAATGCGATTTCGCCAAGGTGAACTTGATGTCTTGTTCTGTTCTCCAACGATGGAACTCGGTGTCGACATCGCGCAGTTGAACGTGGTGAATATGAGGAACGTCCCACCGACGCCCGCCAACTACGCACAGCGTAGCGGTCGAGCGGGACGTGGCGGACAGCCCGCACTGGTTTATACCTACTGCTCCGGTTACAGCCCGCACGATCAGTACTATTTCAAGAATCCAACACGCATGGTCTCCGGGGCGGTCACCGCTCCCCGACTCGATTTGTTGAACCCGGACTTGCTCCGAGCCCACGTTCATGCCGTGTGGTTGGCCGAAGCCGATCTGAATCTCAAGCAAACGCTCGCGGAGGTCCTTGTAGTCACGGAAGACAATCTCGATCTGCCACTAAACGACGTTGTTCACGAAAAGCTAAACGACGCAACAATCAAAGGGCGCGCATTAACACACGCACGCCGATTGCTCGCGAGTGTTGGTCCAGAGCTCAAAACGGCTTCATGGTACCGCGAAGACTGGCTCGACGATGTCCTGCGTCGTATCCCGCAGAGCTTTGATGAAGCGTGTAACCGCTGGCGCAGTCTCTACCGTGCGGCGGTCCAACACCGTCGTGAGATGAACAAGGTCATTGGCGACCATACCCGCCAACAGAAAGATCGCGATCGAGCCAAAAGTCTTCGTGCACAGGCCGAATCCCAATTGTCGTTACTGACCGATGCCAAGAACGCTTCGGAGGGCGACTTCTACAGCTACCGTTACTTCGCGAGCGAAGGTTTTCTCCCGGGTTACAATTTCCCACGCTTGCCACTTTCCGCTTTCATCCCTGCTCGTCGCGGTCGGCGTGGACGGGACGAATATCTTTCGCGCCCCCGCTTCCTCGCTATCTCCGAGTTTGGCCCACGTGCCATCATTTACCACGAAGGTGTGCACTATTGCGTCAACAAAGTGAACCTCGCTTTCGACGAAGCCACGGAACAGCTGACTCAGTACGTCATGAAGGTCTGCTCTTCGTGTGGGTATGGACATCTGATTCAACACGGTGTTGGTCCAGACACATGCGAATGCTGCAACTCTGCGTTGTTACCTACCGATGAAATTCGGCAGCTCGTGCGTCTCCAGAACGTTACCGCAAAGCCACTCAAACGCATCTCCTCAGATGAAGAAGAACGACAGCGGATCGGCTATGACATCCGGAGTGCATTTCGGTTTAGTGAAGTCAACGGAGAACCCGATTGTCGCAAGGCTGAAGTCAACGTAGGCGAAAGGGAGCTTGCCACTGTCGTCTACGGAGAGACGGCAACCATCTGGCGCGTCAACATGGGATGGCGTCAACGCAAGAGCGATGCCGATCGCGGCTTTCACTTGGATGTCGAACGCGGATACTGGGCCACCAACAAGGCTGCCGAAGATTCGGACCGCGAAGATCCGATGTCCAAGCGAATCGTCAAGGTCGTTCCATATGTTGAAGACCGCCGGAACGCATTGACTGTTGAATTCGATACCAAACATGACATCGGAGTGATGGCGTCACTTCAGTCAGCGATCAAACAGGGAATTCAAAAAGTCTTTCAACTGGAACCAAGTGAGTTAGCTGCGCAACCGCTGCCCAGCCTGGACGACCGTCGGCTTCTCTTCTTCTATGAAGCAGCAGAGGGTGGGGCTGGCGTGTTGCGGCAACTTGCCGAAGCTCCCGAGGCAATGTCCCGCGTTGCCAGGGTGGCTCTCGAGTTGTGTCATTTTGACCCAGATACGGGTGACGATTTATGCGACCAAGCCGATCCAAAAATCGAATGTGAGGCCGCCTGTTACGACTGTCTACTCGAGTACGGCAACCAACCCGACCATGCCCACATCGATAGGAAGCTCATCCAGCCGATCCTCTTGGATCTCGCGAATTCGACAACTGCAATCTCTGGTAGTTCAAACAGTCGCGTCGATCACTTTGACGCGCTGATGCGACGGACCGAGTCTGGGTTGGAACGCAAATGGTTGCAGTACGTCTTCGACTGCAAAATGAAACTGCCGTCGCATGCGCAATACCGAGTTCCAAACCTCTACGTCGAACCGGATTTCTACTACCAGGACGAGAACACGGTCATTTTCATTGACGGCCCTCCCCATGATTCGCCAACAGTCAAGGAAACTGACGCCCAGAACGACCACAACTTGATGAACGCTGGGTACCTCGTTCTGCGTTTTCATCATCAAGCAAGCTGGGACGAAATCTTCGATGAGTATTCCGACATATTTGGTCGTCGAACTCCCACACAATCAGCCAACGCATAATCCCGGTCCGGGGCGAACGAATAGAAATGCCAACTGCTATCCAATCGGAACCTGAATTCACTCCAGGCACACTCGTCAAAGCTCGCGGGCGCGACTGGGTTGTCCTGCCAGATTCAACCGATGACATCCTCATGGTGCGTCCAATCGGTGGACTCGATGACGAGGTCGTCGGAATTTGCCGAGCGATCGAAGAAGTCGTCTCCGGAAACTTCAGTCCTCCCAACCCAGACGCGGCGGGCGACTTCAACTCATGTCGACTGCTCCGTGATGCCGCACGCATTGCTACCCGTAGTGCCGCGGGCCCGTTTCGCAGTTTTGGCAAGATCGCGGTTGAGCCCCGGCCATACCAGTTGGTCCCCTTGCTGATGGCCATGCGACTTGATCCCGTCCGCATGCTGATTGCCGACGACGTCGGAATCGGAAAAACCGTCGAAGCATCTTTGATCGCGAAAGAGATGATCGAGCGGGGCGAAATTACTCGTATGGCCGTGCTTTGCCCGCCACACTTGGCAGAGCAGTGGCAGAAGGAATTACGAGAGAAGTTCCACATCGAAGCCGAGCTTGTGCTCAGCAGCACGGTCCAGCGTCTCGAACGAGGACTCCGGCCTGGAGAGTCGCTTTTCCACCGACACCCCTTCGTCATCGTCTCCACCGACTTCGTCAAATCGACTCGGCATCGCCATGACTTCGTCCGGGAGTGCCCCGAGTTCGTGATCGTCGACGAGGCGCACACGTGCACCAGCGCCGGCAAACCAGGACAGAATCGACAAGCACGGTTTGAACTCATTCGAGCCATCGCCCAGGATCCTGAACGTCATCTAATACTCGTCACCGCGACACCGCATTCGGGCAATGAGGATGCCTTCCGGTCGCTTCTCTCGTTGGTTGACAGCAAGTTCAGTGACCTTCCACGAGATATGGAAGCGGACAGCAAGCACGCTCTGCGAGCCGAGTTGGCCAAACACCTCGTTCAGCGGCTACGCGGCAATGTGATCGATATGGATCGCGAAATGAGCACGACAACCTCGTTTCCTGATCGCGAAGACGCCGAGGAAAGTTACAAGCTAACACCGGAATACAAAGCACTCTTCCAGCGAGTCGTTCGGTTCGCTGGCGAACTAGTGAGCGATGACTCCGGCAACAACCGCAACCGTCGCGTTCGTTGGTGGTCGGCATTGGCATTGCTGCGGGCGATGGCTTCCAGTCCCGCCGCGGCTGCGGCCACCATGCGGAACCGTGCTATCACCGCAGATGAAACCGATGAAACTCAGCTTGAGGAAACCGCCAGCCGAACGGTGCTGGACCAAGACGAATCAGACGACAGTCTTGCCGTCGACTTCACTCCAGGAAGTAATCCATCGGATGACAATGCCAGCGAAACCAGCAAGCGATTGAACCGCTTGGCGCTCAGTGCGGAAGAACTGTTCTACGACAAAGATGCCAAATTCACCAAGCTGGTCAAACTGCTCAAGAAGCTCTTGAAAGACGGCTATCAACCCATCGTCTTTTGTCGCTTCATCGACACTGCCGACTACGTTGCTGCCGGCTTGCGAGACAAAATCAAGAAGGTGGACAGGGTCGATGTCGAAATCGCAGCGGTTACCGGCACGCTGCCCCCGAAAGAACGGGAAGATCGCATTGCGGATCTAGTCGAGAACCAAAAGCGGATCCTAGTCTGTACCGACTGCCTCAGCGAAGGCATCAACCTTCAGCACGGCTTCGATGCCGTTATCCACTACGACCTGTCCTGGAACCCAACCCGTCACGAACAGCGGGAAGGCCGCGTCGACCGTTTCGGCCAATCCAGCGAAAAGGTACGTGTCCTCACTTATTTCGGCGTAGACAATCAAATCGATGGCATCGTCCTTGATGTCTTGCTCCGCAAACACAAGAAGATCAAAAGCGACCTCGGGATCTCCGTTGCGGTCCCCGGCGGCAGCGATGACGTGGTGAAAGCCCTGTTCGAAGGCATGGAACTGCGTGGCCAAGACACCACACCGCAGATGTTCCTGCCGGGGATGGATCCGATCAAGGAAAAACTGCACACCCAGTGGGATGACGCTCGCGAACAGGAAAAGAAATCACGAGCTCGGTTCGCACAGCTTTCGATCAAAACCGAGGAGGTTCGCAACGAACTAGCGGCTATCCGTGAAGCCATTGGAGCAGGGCCGACCGTCGATCGATTCTTTCGCGATACCCTGCATTTGGCTGGGGTTCCAATCGCCAACAAACGCAACGACAGTGTTGAAGTCACAGTCGACAACGAAACCTCCCGCGCGATGCGACATGCGATCGCACGCGATCGGTCATTCATTGGTCGATTTGATCTGCCCGTCGAGGACGACACGATCTACCTCAGCCGAACGCATCCCATTGTCGAAGGCCTCGCTTCTTACGTCTTAGAAACGGCACTCGATGACGTCCAGGCCGAGGGCGAACCACCGCTTGCTCGTCGTTGCGGCGTCACAAAGACCAACGGTGTCACCGAAAAAACGTCCGTCATCGTCACCCGGTTTCGCTACCAGCTCTACGTTAAACGAAAAGGGGCCCGCGACGATGATCCCATGCTGGCCGAAGAGGTTCGCATCGTCGCCTTCACCGGTTCGCCAGACGCTCCACAGTGGGTTCCGGACAAAGATGCCCGTGGGCTGCTTGACATCTCCCCCAGCGGAAACCTACCGCCATCCCTCGTCAAACAACAGCTAACACACTTCGTCAGTTCTCTCGAAACGCTCCGCCCCGAGATCAATCGCATTGCCGACGAACGGGCCTCTGCCCTTCGTGATGCTCACACCCGAATTCGCAAGAGCGTCAAGATGACCGGGACCATGCGAGTCGAGCCGATGCTGCCCGTGGACCTACTCGGCTGCTTCATCTTATTGCCCTGACCGAGTCCTCTCCCAGCACCAAATATCGAAGTACGCACACTACCACGAGTTCAACGCCACGATGGCCAAGTCCAAATCCGCATTTCAAACCATACGAACAGAGGGTGCCCTCTTTCCGCCCGACATTTTGCAACGCATTGCGTCGCTCAAGGTCAATGGCACACGGTTGGACGATTACCACTTACCGCCCGGCTTTAAGGTTAAGGAAGCCATCACTGCGTCGTGGAATTCACTACGCGCACACTGGAGCAATTTTCAAGAAGCCCGCGAGTCGCTCGATGAAACCGATACTGGCACCGCCATTACCAACGACCGTTGGCTGCTGCCGCTGTTCAAAGAACTCGACTACGGACGGTTGACCACCGAGAAATCGCCGGTCATCGAAGAAAAGTCGTATCCGATCGAGCGTTTCTACAATCATACGCCCATTCACCTTATCGGTTGCAACCTGCCGCTCGACCGGCGAACCAGGGGCGCGCGTGGTGCGGCCACGGCCAGCCCGCATTCGATGATGCAGGAGTTCCTTAACCGCAGTGACGATCATCTTTGGGCCTTCGTCAGCAACGGTCGGCATCTCCGGATCCTACGTGACAACATTTCACTCTCACGGCAAGCGTTCGTGGAGTTTGATCTTGAAGCGATGATGGAAGGTGAAGTCTATTCCGACTTCGCACTGCTGTGGTTGCTGTGCCATCAATCCCGCGTCGAAGCCGACCAGCCCGAACAATGCTGGCTGGAAAAATGGAGCCAACTCGCCCGCGAACAAGGCACACAGGG
>NZ_ANOH01000185.1 GCF_000346505.1 Aporhodopirellula sallentina SM41 | reverse complement strand
AGCCGTCACCAAGGCGGATGCCACGTGCTGATGTCGGACGGTGCGGTGAAATTCGTCACCGACTCGATCGAAGCCGGCAACTCAAGCAACCGATGCGTGAATTGGTGGGGCAAAGCGTGGAAGAACAACATCCCTGGCGATCGCAGCCCGTTCGGATTGTGGGGAGCCTTGGGAACCCGCGCCGCGAAGGAAGTGATCGAAGAAGAAATCTAACGGCAACCTATCGTCGTTTTCGACAATAACGAGAAGCCGCCGCGAGATGCGTCCACCGCACCGTCGGCGCGTCTTCTCGTCAAAGACACTAGCACATTAAGATCAAACTGAAACAACCGGGTTTGCGTGACGAGTGCTCCACCGCACCGCGGGCGAGGCATCTCCGGTTCTCAAATTCGGTTAGCACGACAAAGGAAATTGAAAATGCGCAAAGCAATTTTAGGGACGTTCATCGCTGTTGGGATGTCGTTCGTAGGATGCAGTGACGGTGAACCAGCAAACCTGGTCAAAGACGCCGACCCACAGGACATCAAGGCCTACATGGAAATGCAGGAAAAAGCAAAACAGGCGATGGAGGAAGGAGCCCAAATGGAAGCCCAAGCGATGAAAGACATGTCTGTCGAAGCCAGAAAGGGACCACCCAAAGAGAAAGAAGAGTGATCCTTCCATCGTAGCATTCCAACGTAGCTTTACTTTCAGGACGGCCGAAGTGGATCTTGTTAGAAATCCTGCCGCATGAGGATCTTTAACAAGATCCACTGCCCGCAAATTGAGCTGACAAAGATGCACCGCCTTTCAGAGCTATCATGAAAGGCCAGCGAGTTCTCGGACCGCCTCTCGAAGCAAGTCGCACTCCTCTCGGCAGCACGCACACTGTTCAAGGTGCCGCGGTAAATCGGAGAAGTCATCGCTCGTTAGATCCCCCTCTCTTTCAACGAAGCGGGCGAGAATTTCCGAGCAACTTTGGCAGTCCAAACGATCCGGTTTTGTTGACCGGATCAGGGACACGAAGGTCGCCAGTTGTGATCGATTGAGAGACATTGGCTTGTCAGGTTTCTGAAAATCCGGCTCGGATTGTTTCGAGCCGGACTGGAACGCACGAGCGGCGGGCGATGCGAACACGAGCGGAGAACTCAAACCTCTACTCGACAACTGATTCGCAGATCAAACGCTCGCCAGTTCAGGAGCGGCCGGGAAATCGATCTCCGTCCCCGCGACATGGTTGAAGTAGTTTGTAAACAGGTTCAGAGCGACACCGGCGACAATCTCTGCGATTTCCCCATCGGTGTAGCCAGCCTCACGAACCGCGGTGACGTCGGCGTCGGAAACGTTGCCTTGGGTTTCCACCACCTTGCGAGCGAAAACAACCGCAGCCGCTTCTTTCTCCGTCTTCGCGGTTCCATTGCGGGCGTCGGCAACGTCTTCGTCCGACAGTCCGGCGCCTTTACCGAGCACCGTATGGGCAGCCACGCAATAGTCACATTGATTGGCTTGACCAGTCGTCAGCGCAATTCGCTCACGCACGTTTGCCGGCAAACTGCCGCCCGCCAACGCGCCGCTGAACGACAGGTAAGCGTTAGCTACCGCGGGTGAATTTGCCATGGTCGCGATGATGTTGGGAACTTTGCCGAGTTTCTTTGCAACGCCATTGAGAACGGCAGCGGTTTCACCTTGGGCGGACGCAGGATTGATGGGTTGTAGACGAGGCATGATGGGCTCCTAACCGATTGAGACAGGGACTGATTTGAATCGTGGCGACGCTCGCCACACCTCTGTGATGCGCTCAGTTTCGAAGCTCTTACCTCGCAAATTTCATTTTCAGAGTTTTCGATAGTTTTCGTTTCTCGCCCCGGCCGTCTTCGCATCGGCGGTGTCATCTGCCATAGTGTTTTGAACGCACTCTGGAGGCAGCGACGTGACGACCGAAAATGCAGATACCGACGATTGGGTCCGGCGACTCTCGAGTTCCGGTCCCGAACGCGACGACGCCATCGCGGAGTTGACACAGTTGCTCGTCCGCGGGCTGAGTCGGTCGATGGCGAATCGATACGGCAACCTGGTGCAGCCCGAAGACGTCGTCCAAGACGCGTTGTTGAAAATTCTCGATTCGCTCGAAACCTTCGCCGGACGCAGCCGCTTCACCACGTGGGCGATGACAATTGCCACGCGAGTCGCGATCAGCGAGATGCGTCGCAAACGCTACCAAGACGTCTCGCTCGATTCGATCACGTCCGACGACAATCTCTCACTCGACATTGCGACAGATCCTTCCACACCGGGCGAAACGCAAATCGATCGTGCGAATGTGTTATCGACGTTGCAAGAGTTGATCCAAACGGAACTATCCGCGAAACAACGCGAGGCGATCCAGGCCTTACTCGGGGGTTTGCCCGTAGAAGAGATTGCCCGCCGAACGGGCAGCAACCGGAACGCGGTATACAAACTCATTCACGACGCCCGCGTGCGATTGAAATCGGGACTCGAACGAGCCGGTGTGATTGCCGAAGACTTCAACGCGATCTTTGCATAAGGGGACAGACATGTCGATTTCGAAAAAACAAATTTCGAATTTACTCGGGTTGATCGCATCGACCGAGAACGATGCAACGGACTGCGAAGGGTGTTTCTCGCACCTAGCCGAGTTCGCGGAATTGGAACTCGCAGGCCGGGAAATCCCCGAAGCGTTCCAGGCCATCCAGCGTCACCTCGAACAGTGCCCGTGCTGTAAAGACGAGTTCGATGTTCTGATCGAAGGCTTGAAAGCGTTGCCTCCCGAGGACGAGTGATCGGGCATCGCTATCATCATGGCCGCAGTTTGGTGGCTCCGATAATGGCCAGCGTTTTGGGGTTTTGAACGTAGGCGATGACGTCGACATCTGCCGCGCTAACGCGGTCGGGCAAGTTCAGCTCGACCTCACCGGCCGAGTCTCGCAAACGAACCGACTCGAACGCCCTCACGACGCCAACGTGGGTTAAGTCCGCTCCCGCGTTTTCGCCTCGTGTGACGGAATTTGCCTGCGGCGAGTCAACCGCAGCGACTTGAAGAAGACACCCCTCCAACCTTCCGGTCACGTTGAACTGGATCGCAACCGTGTGATCTGCCTCTCGAGGAAGCTCTTTGATATCGACCGATACCGTCGCGGCTTTCGCAAGAGCTCGCTGGACCTCATTGTCTGCTTTCGCGGAATCAGAGCCCACAAAGGAAGCGGTCCCGTTGACAATCATTTGTGGCGTGAAGATGCGTTTGCTTCCCATCGAGACCGCGTAGCGTTTCTGACGCAACGTGGACGCGGGACTGCTGTAAGGGTCTTCCCATCCGAGGTGGTTCCAATAGTCGACGTGAAACGACAGCACGTGAACCGGCAACTCATTCGTCGACGCGTTCGCGTGGATCGCTTGCAGAACACGATCCGCCGATGGGCAACTGCTGCATCCCTGCGACGTGAACAACTCGACGACCGCGATCGCGGATGCTTGTTGGCGATCGCTTTGTGGTGTGTCCGATACCGAGTCGGGTTGGGCTTCGCCGCGATCCTGCGCAACAGCATTTGTCGGCACCGCCGCAGCGCAGAAGAATGTCGCGACGCCGATGAATAGCGAGCACATCGCATGCATCATGATGGTACCTGGTGGACGCATTTTGTTGGCTCGCAAATTGAATTGGCAAATTGAATCGACAGATCGCGGTCTGCGAATCGCAGGGAAACGAGATCCATTCGCAAAAGAGAAGTCCGGCGGAGCGGTAAAGTCACGGCACCTTTGCGACACCGATCATCCGCATTCTAGGGATGTGCTGCCAAGCCCGCATTCCGCCAAAAGAACGCCCGTCGAGGGGACCTCTGGTGTCCGAGAAATACACCAACGAGTCCCCTTGGGGCGTTGTAATCATCGCCGCGCGATCGATCACGCGACCAGTGCGTCTCGCAGCGTTTCTTTCGGAAGCACGCCGCTGAGTTGTTGCACGAGTTCGCCGTCTTTGATCACGGCGAAGGTCGGGATGGACTGCACGCCGTATCGCGTGGCGGTATCCGTGGCTTCATCGACATTGACTTTGACGACGACCGCGTCGGACTGCAATTCGTCGGCCAATTCATCGACAACCGGTCCCATCATGCGACATGGACCGCACCACGGGGCCCAAAAGTCGACAAGAACAGGTTTGGGTGACTCGAGCACCTCGGTTTGGAACGTTTGGTCATTTACGTTGACAGCAGACATTTTGAATCTCCGTTGAAGGATCAGGTTAAGAGTTTCGTTTCTTGACTGATTATGTGACGCGACGTCTCGACAGGTCCTTACCTGAAATTTCTAAATCAGACACTTTTCCTTTTCCAACACGCACTCGAAAGCAAAATGCGCAAGACAATTTCACTCTCACTCTTGGCACTTTTCATGGCAACCTCATCCTCTGTGAATGCTCAGCAAACCGATGATTCCTTAGCACCGAAGCTGGAAAAAATGGCCGCCGATGCTGCTCAACGCTATCCGGCTGAAATGCTCAAAACGTTTCAGGACGCCGTCGCGACCGTCCGAGCGACAGGCGTCGAGGAAAACGCCAAACAAGTCGGAGACCAGGCGATCGACGCGGAACTCAACGGCTGGGACGGTACCAGCGTTCGACTCAGCGAACTGTGGAGCGAGGGCCCCGTCGTGTTGATGTGGTACCGCGGCGGTTGGTGCCCGTACTGCAACCTGCAACTCCGTGCGATGCAGAAAAAAGTCGATGAGATCGAAGGCGCCGGAGCCCGGTTGGTTGTTCTCACACCGGAGTTGCCCGAGAAAGCCAAAGAAACGGCGGAGTCAAACGACCTAACGATGGTTGCGTTGCACGACCACGAGAGCGCCCTGGCGAAAAAGTATGGCCTGTTGTTCGAGTTGCCCGAAACGATCGTCCCGGTCTATCGTGACCGGCTGAAACTGAACGTTTACAACGGAAGCGAAAAAATGGAGCTTCCCCTTTCGGCGACCTACGTGATCAACACCTCGGGAACGATTACCTATGCGTTTCTAGATGCGGACTACAAGAAACGCGCAGAGCCCGCCGAAGTCGTCGAGGCGGTTCGTCAGGCGGCAAAATAGCCCATCGGCTGCCGAATGCCTCGGTGATGTGTGGCAAATCGCATCTCCGGCTTGGGATTTCGCATCCCCGGCTTAGGATTTAGTGCCGGTCAGCCCCCGCGAAATGATTCCAAGACGATTGTCGGGGTGAGCATCGACGTTTAACCTGTTCGCAAACTCGCCCGCCGGAGTCCCAGGTGGCGAGGTTGCAGGACGTTTCCGTCGATCAATTGATGAGTTTGCCAGCATGGATTTTCCTGACCAATACGACCGTTTGAAAATTCAGACGGTCTGTCTGATGGTGATCGCCGTCGTCTTGGTGACGTTCTCCATCTTCTGGCTGCGACCGGTCCTCGTTCCTTTGGTCGTAGCCCTCTTCGTCGTCAGCGGCGTGACACCTTTGCTCAATGGGCTCGAACACCGGCTCGGCGTGAACCGTTTGGTCGCCGCGGGGATCACGATCATCACCGGGCTCGTCGCGATGATCGTCTTTGGGTTTGCGATTTGGATTTCGATGGTGGATCTCTCTCGCAACGCGACCGCGTATCGAACTCGGGTGCAGGAGATCGTCAACCATCTCGAGGATACCGCGTCCTCGATTTTGCCGACATCGCTCGTGCCGCAACAACAACGAACGGCGGCGAACACGACCGCCGAGGACGCGAGCGAGTTTATCGACATCTTTGTTCGCGACGGCATCACGATGCTGTCCCAAGCGTTGATCGGATTGATTTCGACCAGCGCCGTGGTGCTGATTTACGTGTTCTTTTTGTTGATCGGCACGTCGACCATTGGAGACACCGGTTCGGTCGCTCGCGAGATCGACAAACAGGTGCGAACCTATCTTTCACTGAAAACGGTGATCTCCGTTTTCACGGGAGCCGCGTTCGGGGCGACTCTGTATCTGTTCGGCGTTCCGATGGCATTCACGTTTGGGGTGTTGGCGTTCCTGCTGAATTTTGTTCCCAACATCGGCCCGATCGTCGCGAGTGTATTGCCGGTTCCGTTGATCCTTCTCGATCCCGACGCTGGGGTCGGATGGATGATTTCGGTGATCGCAGTGACCGGGCTGATTCAATTGATCAGCGGCAATTTGGTCGAGCCCAAGTTGATGGGTAATTCGTCAGACCTGCACCCCGTTACCGTTTTGGTTGCGTTGATGTTCTGGGGAATGATGTGGGGAGTTGTTGGCATGTTCTTGGCAACTCCGATCACCGCCGCGATGCGGATCCTGCTCGATCGTATCGAGGTCACCAAACCGATCGCGGAATTGATGGCGGGGCGTTGGCAGAGCAGCTCCGAGGAAGCGATGGTTGGCTAGCGGCGACACGGTGTCGCTGTGTCGCAGCGGGCCTGTATCGCCACGGGCCTTGTGTCGCCACGGGCCTTGTGTCGCCACGGCCCCGTCTCGCCCCAGAGCCTCGTCGCGGCATCGCCTATCAATGCGTGTCTCCGCTCCATCCCACGTCAAAATTGCGCACGAAGTAACTGCCCCGCGACCGGTTGCTTGGCGGCGTCACGTTCAAGGTGACACACATCAATAATTCTAAAAAAGTCGTCCCCATAGGTACTACTTAAACTTGCACGCTCCCCAACGGGGTGGTATCTTCCGGGAAAAGCCAGGGGGGTACTCGCGAAGCCTCCGAGACCACCCGAAAACCCCACATATATGCGGAAAAAGCGAATCAGACGAACGATTCATTAAGAATTCGTTAATCGCAGGGCCGTTTTTCAATAGCGACCTGCCAGAATTTTGAGACGAACCAATCGTTAGATGAGGGCGGATCGATCCCGCCAAAAATGGGTTACAAAATCCCCAAACACCGGCTCAACGCCGTATAAATTCGAACATTGGACCTTGCCGGTCACGGTTGCTCTAGTTCTATCTTGCCCCTTAGAACTTGTGGCTGTGACCGGCTCTTTTTATGCGCCGCCATGAGCCATCTCAGCGCGGGTCTTACCAGTTGCAAACACCCTGCGGGAAATAGTCTCTGCGGGAAAAATTATCGGTGGGGGATAGTCTTGATGGGCAAGTCGCCCACGTAGAAAAAATGCGGCGGCACTCGGGCGGAGCGTTCAGCCGCGGCCGGACACCGCCCGTCATCGCACGAAAATTTCGTCGATACACAGACCGCCAGCTCCTTGGGGCACCAACCGGATTGTATTGGCTCCCCTGCCAATCGGGATTTCAACGGTGACGGTTTTCCAATCGCGTCCGGGGTTTGTCGTGTCGGGCAGAGCGAGTGATTTCTCGATCGGTTTCCCGTTAACCACCACCGACACTTCGTATGGCTTATTGCGACGCGGCATTCCGCTGTATCGGATGATGAGATCGGCGGCACCGGCATCTCCATCGTTCTCTTGATACCACTCGATGAAACCGCCTGGTTTCTTGGTGAAGCGAAGGAAGCCTTTGCCGTGAAAACCCAAACCGTGGCCAGAAACATTTGCCTCTCGATAGTTCGCCGTTTCGGCTTGTTCTCCGACCGGTCCGGTCGACTGTCCTCCGTCCCATACGAAGCCTTCGTCTTCGGCGAAACGTTCTTGCAAGCGTTGAATCGGCTTCCCATCCATGACGACGAGTGCCTTCACGGTGGTACCCAGTGGTACCGAAAACGGCTGTGTGTACCTTTTTGATTGCTGCGTGGGTGCGGATCCGTCGATCGTGTAGAACGTCTGTATCTCGGGGACCGCGACCTCGCCTCGCAGATTCAATACTTGGGTATCGATGCTGACCTTATCGGAGGTCACCTGTTTCTTCTCGCCCAGAATGCTGGTCGCTAGCAACGCGATGTCACCGGTGGTCTCGGTAGACTCGATGAAAGCTCGCGTGAGCCCGAAGAACGCGACGCGGCTCGTTGTTCCGAAATGCCTTTCCACATCGATCGGGCTCCCGTTGTCGAGAGCCCGGATCTTTCCGGGGCCGATGACGTGAAAGTGAGTGCGGTTTTCGCCGTAGGGGTAAAACTCGTTTTGCGTGTCGCGAGACTCGACGCGTACCTGAACGATATCGGGGGTGTTATCGTCGAGCGGCTGCCCGTCAACGGACAACGCGATCCGGGCGGGGGCGTCAGCGGTCCGGATCGTTTCTTCGACAACCGGTTGTCCGTCTCGATAGCCCACAGCGTGCAGAGTTCCTGGTTCCCATCCGACCATCCATTCGCATTGCATTTCGTCCCAGTTTTTCCCGGGCGTTTGTCGGCCAAGTGACCGATCGTTGAGGAACAATTCGACGTTGTCGCAATTGGAATAGACCCAAACTGGTATCTCTGTCCCCAATTCCATGACAGGATGGGTCCAATGAGGCAGAATGTGCACCATCGGCTCTTCGGTCCATTGGCTTTGGTAAAGGTAGTAAAGGTCCTTTTCAAAGTTCGCCAAATCAATCGCGCCCCCCATGAATGCCTTGAAAGGCCACCCACCGTGTACGTAACCGGCTTCGCCAATGTAGTCATACCCGGTCCAACGAAATGATCCCGCGTACCGAGGAAAGTCGCGGATCTGTTGAATGTTGCGACGCGAGTTCAAACGAACCATCGCGTTGTCATAGCTCGAATTGAACTTTTGCTTGCCGTTGTCTCGGTTCTCGTCTTTGGTCCAATCGTAGGTGAAGATCTCTCGTTTCGTCAGATCGGGGGTCTCGTACGGTTTCTGTTTCTTGTTGGGGAATCCGTCACGGTACCAAGTCATCGATCGATAGTAGCCGCGGACCTGCCACGTGTGAGTGTTTTCGGTTCCGATGAATACCTTGTCGGTGTTCATATTGTCGAACCAACCTTTTTTCTCACTCGCGCCGTTGACCCCGAGCACGTCCATGGCCTCATCCGCAGAATGGCCTGACGTCACCGGGCGAGTCGGATCGACTTCGTGACACGTGGCCACCAAATCTGCGCCGACTGCGCCACGAGTCTCGTTCCCCATGCTATAGATGACTACTGACGGATGATTCCGGTCGCGTCGCAGCCAGTCGGTTAGGTCGCGTTTCCACCACTGTTGAAACCAACGCCCTCCGTAATCCTGCTTCGCCTTGCGCATCCAACCATCGAAGATCTCATCCATCACCAACATTCCGACTTCGTCGCAGATGTCATAGAACACGGGTGTTTGAGGGTTGTGTGATGTACGGATTGCATTGCATCCCATCTTCTTGAGTTGCTCGATCCGAAAACGCAGGATCTTGTCAGGAACCGCAGCTCCCAACGCTCCCGCGTCTTGATGGTTGCAGACCCCGCGGAGTTTGACGTTCACACCGTTGAGCCACATTCCGCTTTCGGGTTTCCACTCGATATCACGAAAACCAAACCGGGTTTCGACGCGGTCCAAAATCTGATTCACGGCATGCAGTTCGGTGACCGCCGTGTAGAGCGTCGGAGAATCCGTGGACCAGAGCGATGGATTAGCAACCGTCAACTTTTGCGTGATCGAATTGCCATCGTCGCCGTTGACAGATAGCGGAGTCCCCACGGTCGCGACCTGTTTGCCCGACGGGTCGAAGAGAGACGTTTCGACTCGGACGGTTTCACCCTCGGAAGTCTGATTTGCGACTTCGGTGTCGACGGTGACTTCATCGCCGCTGGTGCGGATGAAGATACCATCATGGGGGACATGCACCTTTTCTTTGACAGCCAGCCACGTGTGTGCGTATATCCCGCTCCCGGTGTACCACCGAGCAGAAGGCTGTTTCTCATTGTCGACGCGAACCGCAAATGTGATCTTGTCTGAGTCTGCGACGAGATCACTGATGTCGTATGTGATTGAACTCCAGCCATACGGACGGATGCCCAACTTTCTGCCGTTTGCCCAAACGGTGCTATTCATGTAGACGCCGTCAAACGTGATTTCGACGTGCTTGCCTTTCCACGCGGAGTCGACTGGAATTGCTTTGCGATACCATCCGATCCCGGCGGGCAGATAGCCGCACTGGGCTCCCATCGGATTGTCTTTCGCGTACTCCCCTTCGATGCTCCAATCGTGAGGGACATCGAGCGTTCGCCATTGGCTATCGTCAAACGTCGGACGCTGAGCAGTGTCAAAATCCCCTAGTGAAAACTTCCAATTCGAATCGAAAGGCATTCGCTCGCCCGCACCGGCCGAGCAACAAGAAAACACCGATAGGCAAAACAACGTGAGCAGGGCGGCTTGGCAACGAATTTTCATGTCTTGCATCAGTTTTGGGGGATGTTGTTGCAACGATGATGATTGAGCGAGAACGATGCGAACGTCTCGCCTTCGATCGAGAGGATCCGTCGGCGTCAGTGTAGCTAACCCCGGCACAGAATCCACGCGTCGCGCACACGAAATTGGAGACACGAAAGGTCGCGGGCAGGCAACGCAGCGAAGCCATTACCCCTTCGATCCAAACGAGCCAATCCGTTGGCCCGGCAACGCCGCCCGTTGCCGAGGCAACTCGAGTTTGCCTTCATGTCAAGAAGAACACGATCGGCACGTTCTGCGCACAATCGTGTCGAATTCAAATTTTCAGGCGAGAGATTTCTGCCACGAACCAAACACGTGACCGACCGCCGGGCTCACTCGGGATCTTGCGAAAAAACCAGGACCGTATAAGGCGGCAACTCTACCTGCCCGCGATGGGACTGGCCGTCATACGGCGCCGCGTCGGCGGTGATGTCGCCGCTCGCTTCATTACCGAATTGATCGCTGTAGCGTTTCTGGTCACTGCTAAAACGTCGTTTCCAAACGCCCTCACCAGGTAGACCGAATTCGTATCGCTCGAAGTGCTGGTTTGCAAAGTTCGCAATCACGATCACATCATCACCTTTGCCGCCGTCATAGCGTCGACGATAGGCGATGACTTTGTCTGCGTCGTTGACGTGAAAGACGTCAACGTGTTGACCGGTGAGCCCTTTGGAGACGCTCGAACGATTCAGCCGCAGCGAGATCAGATCGGAGGTTAGTTTGCCGATCCCACTATGCTCCGACGCATTTTCCCAGTCGAGTTCTTCGGTGTCGGTGAACCATCCGTCTTGCAGGAGCGCCTGCCCTTGGAAAAGCATCGGGATGCCGGGCGAGGTCAGCACGAGGGCAATTCCGAGTGTCGTTCGTTTCTGCGCGAACCAGTTGTCGGGATCTTCGTGGTTGATCTCGCTCGGGACACGTGACTTCCCATTGGCGACCTCATCGTGTGACTCGGTGTAGACCACGCGTTGAAAAGCGTCTGCGTTGTAGGAATGCGTTAACGCATGAGCAACCTTCCTCATGTCTCGCCCAGAATCGTCGGGCTGCGTGATAACGTCTCGGATCGGATGAACGAATTTTGCGTCCCACTGCGTCGAGAAAGCCGCTCCACCTTCGGAATCCGGTTTGGTGAGGTAATCGTTGTTTTGCAAGTCTTCGGCAATGGTGATCGCGGACGGTTTGAACGAATGAATTTCGCGATTGATCCACTGCGTCAGCCCCCATCCTTCAGGGATCTCCTGATGTCCGGATGCGTCAACCGAACGGATGTAAAGAGTCATGTCGTACCTCAGGCCATCAACGTGATAGTCCTCGAGCCACATCATCGCGTTGTCGCGAATGTAGGAGCGAACCTCGCCACGGCCGTAATCGGGACGGGTATCACCCCACGGCGTGTGGCTTCGGTAGTCGTTGTAAAAATAGATGCCGCCCTTGTCGTTTTCACTCCAACCGTCGAACTGCCACAGATCGAGGTCGCTCGGGCCGAAATGGTTGTAGACGACATCCAAAATGACAGCGAAACCGGCCCGGTGTGCTTCGCGAACAAACGTTTTGAATCCGACCGGTCCTCCGTAGGCTTCTTCGATCGCGTACGGGTGCGCAGGGTTGTATCCCCATGAGTAGTCACCGGCGAATTCCGCGATGGGCATGATCTGCAACGCGTTGACGCCTAGCTTCTGCAGATGATCGAATTTTTTGGTGAAGTCTTCAAACGTCCCCACACCATCTTTTCCATCGCGGTAAAACGTGCCGACATGGGATTCGTAAATGACCAACTCGTTCCAGTGCGGCATTTGGAAGTCATCACCCTGCCAATCGAATTCCGGTTGGTGAATCACACCATTGCCTACTGAATTGGTGACCTGCCTGGCTCGCGGATCGATGCGTTGAAAGGTTCGGTCTCCGTTGGTGATCTCATATTTGTACTGATCGCCGGGTTTTGCGTTTTCAACGATTCCAACCCAACATCCGCTCTGCTCTCTCTGAAGTGGATTGCGTTGTCCGTCCCAATCGTTGAAGTCACCAATGACGCTGACCGCATCGGCATGCGGCGCCCAGACGCGAAACGCCACCGCGTTCTCAAGAATGATCGGTCCCATTCCCTGTACGTGCGTTGTTTGTTTCGAAGTTTTATCAGCGTTGAGTGCGATCGTTTGGCTCATTCAATTTTTCCTACAATGGTTGTGATCTCGGACGACCGAGGGTGTTTGCTACCTATCCGAAAATATCGGTAGGTCGATGAAAGTGTGTCTAAAAATGACGTAGCCGATGTCGCCGGACTTTGATGCCATGAATCTTGGCAAACCCAACTACAGAGATCGGACACATCCGATATCAAAATGCTCTTGCCATCGAACGTTCGCCGATCGGCGGTTGAGTTTACGGAGACGTGTTCAGTTGGACGTGGTTGCCCCGATAAGATCGTTGATCTGTTCCAACAGTTTGTCAAAGTCGACTGGTTTGGGGTGAAAGGCGTCGCACCCGGATGCTTCGGCTCTCTTTCGATCATCGGGCAGGGCGTAGGCGGTCAGTGCGATCACCGGGATGCGATGTTCCGAGTTTGCCTTGTGGATTTGTATGGTTGCCTCGAGGCCGTCGAGTTCGGGCATGTTGACATCCATCAGGATTAGCGCCGGTGCAACGTTGGCCGCGGTCAATACGGCTTCGGCGCCGTTCCGAGCCGACACGACCGAGAAACCGTTGCGCTGCAATTGCAGCGTCATCATCTCGCGAATGTCATCATGGTCATCAACAACGAGGAGAGTGGTCATGGTCCGTTCTTCCGAGTGAGCGGGGATTGACTGCGGAAAGTATTCGACGGCGAACTGCGTCACCTCTAAGTGATCGCAATTTGCTGTCGTTTGCTTTGGGATGGAATGCGCTCACTTTCCGAGTCCGAACGCTGCAGAAATGTTTGGATCTTTGCGTGAGTTTGGCTGTACGAAGTCGTCACGCTGGTCGCGCCCGCTTTGCGGAATTTGACAAACAACGTATCGAAGTTCTTGAACTTGCCTAAACACGCGATGACGATCGGCCCCTGATACCCGGCCGAACGAATGTTTTTGCAGAGAAACGTTGCTTGTGGTGTTCCGCCCGCGGGAAGGATCGCAATCACGACGACTGTGGGTGAACGTTCGCCAATCTGTTTGCCCACATCCTGCGGAAGCGTTTCGTCGTCGATTGACTCTAAACGGTAGCGTCCGATCCCTTCGTGCCGCAGCAGATTGAGAACGAATGTTTCGCTGAAGTGGTGAGAAACGCAGCCGACGACGAGAAGTTGTTCTGAATCCGACTCAGCCGCATCCACCGATGATTCATCCGACTCCGAGGAATCTCGATCGAGCCGACGGAACTCAGCGACCAAGCCCCCGGCAATCGCGAACAAACGATTGGAATCCGCTTCGGACAAACGGTCCGCGTCATGGTCTTTGCGAATCCGTTTGAGCGCCGGAATGATGACTTTGTCACACGTTTCGCCGAACCCGTGTTCACCGGCATAGTTCTGGAGCAGCTCTGCGGCGCGGTGCTGATCGCCGACCAACAAGCGCTGGTAAAACCGGAGTGATGGGCGGACATCGACTTCTTCCCCGAGAAGCGTCGCCATGATCCGAAAGCGAGGAACATGACGTCCGAGGACCACGAGGCATACCGTCAACGGTGTCGACAGCAGCAATCCGACCGGCCCCCACAACCATCCCCAAAACACCGCTGCGACGATAACCGCAACGGCTGAAATTCCGGTGCTGGTTCCATACAACCAAGGTTCGATGATGTTGTTGCTGACGAGTTCCATGGCAACGATCAACAAGAGCACCGCGATGAAAACAGCGTAGCCGGGGAACACCGACAGCGCGATCGCCAACGGGAATATCGCGGCCGCAGTTGGTCCGATGTAAGGAACAAAACGCAAACACGTTGCCAGCACTCCCCACAGGATCGCATTCGGGAAAACGCCATCAGGCGTCATCGTCACGCCAATGACCGACAGGCCGATCGCGAGCACCACACCATACGAAGTGTTGATGATTGTTTGTGCAATCAAATACCGACTGATCCGGCTGGCGACCTCGTCCAACGCTTCCGTTGTCGTTACATAGTCACCATGGCTGATCACCGCGATGATACGATCGCGAAGGTCCTCACGATGGATCAACATGAAAAGCGCGAACACGGTGACCAAACCAGCCGTCGCGAGCGGACTGAGCACGGTTCCCGCGGTCGTCGCCCAAGTTGCAACCGGCATGTCTCCTTCGACGGGCTGAATATAAAGAGGGGACTCAGGCGTCGTCCCATCATTTTGTGTTCTCTCCGCCGGCGCGTCCGATGCGGGAAAAATCCGATCCGTCCAACGTTGGAATGTGTTTGCGTAGAACGAATCATCACGGCCGGGGGAATCCAGCCCCGATGGATCTCGATGTGTTGAATCCAGTGGTTGCAACTGCTGCGAATCAGAATCGGCGTTATCCTGTCCGCCGGAATTGGACTCGTCTTCCATTGCTTGGCTCACCTCATCGGCGAGGTCATTGAGTTTGCCGCCAACGCCGGTCGTGAGCCCGGCGAAACTTCTCGCCTTTGCGACTAACTCGTCCTTATGCTGTGGCAGTTCACCGATCAGCGTGGTGAGTTCCCGACCAAGCAGCGTGAAGCCACCTGCGAGAAAAACGAACGCGAGCAACGCAGTCGCGATGACGGCGGTGACGTTGGGGACTCCGAGACGCTCGAGACGGTCGACGAGCGGACTCAGCAGAAACGACAATAGAAGGCCGAGCGCCAGCGGAATGAAAACATCCTTCGCGAAAAACAAGGCGGCTACCGTGAGCACGACGGCCAAGAGTTGAGCGACTGCGGCGATCGTCGCCAGATCGGATCTAGTTTGTTTCATTCATGTTTTCGCAGTGGACGATCGGCGTCGTTTAGCGGAAGAAGTTGTGATTTGCTCGGTTGAGCTTGGTTGCTACGCGGGTGAGTGTGACTACGAAACAGGATTGTCTCGGCCCGCGAAACGTCCCGGAGGACAGGTGGCTTCGATCGCGACGATGGGCTCGACCACTCGGTAACGGTGAACCGCTCCTTCGGGAATCATCCAGGAGTCACCTGGCATGATCTTGGCGTGCTCACCATCCATATCGAGTTCGAGCTGCCCGCTGATCAGATACCCCACGGTTTCATAATCCCGCGAGTGCTCGGTTCCAAAATCGCAACGATCTTCTTGCCAACGACGCATCGCAACCTCTTTGCCGGTCGCAAGATAAACTTGCCCCATCTCACCGGTATCACTGGATTGCATTTGAA
>NZ_ANOH01000184.1 GCF_000346505.1 Aporhodopirellula sallentina SM41 | reverse complement strand
AAGCCGTAGGGTATCGACAAAGTCTTTGTCACTGAGGAAACCTTCCATCATTTTGCCGGCACGTTGCAGTACTTTCCCACCGGTCGAGGTGGTCGGGTCAGCGGCAACGAGGCCGAGCATCCCTACCAGAGCGATACGTGTGTCAGTGGAGTTGAGCACTTCGTCACGCCATGTGTCCATCGGCATCCGCTGCAGGACTTGGCGGGCGAGGTATGCCACCGTTCGATCATGCGATCCGAGCAGTTCGACGAGTTGGTTGGTATCGTTCGGGAACTGGCCGCTGCGTAGAATCGCTTCGCATGCGGTGCGTACGACGCGGGCATCGCCGTCGGACAACAGTTCCTGCAGACGTGCGGCGGCACCACGGGAAGGTGATAGGCCCAACTGCATCGCGGCGCGGCGCCGGACGGCTTCGTTTTCGGTTTTGGACAACTCGACGAGCAGTTCTTCGCTCGGCGTCGGTCCGTACATTTGCATCAGGTTCATCGCCCGAATGCGATACATCGGTGGGTTGTCTTCGCTGTAGGCAACGCCCGCAACCTGACGTCCCCAGTCGTCGCCGAGTTCGTGTCGGATGGTCGCGATCTCTTGACGCGCCCAGGCCGCATCGAGTTGTGGTTGTCGTACGGCGGCGGCGATCCCGTTGCCGATTTGTTTCATCGCGTCGGGAATTTTCCCTTGGTAAACGACGCGGTAGACACCGCCCGCTGTCCCGCGGCCGCCCGTGCAGAAGTACAACGCTCCGTCGGGGCCAACGGAAAGATCCGTCACATTGAGTGGTGTCCCCTTAAGGAATACTTCGCTGTCCGCGGAGTAGCCGCTACCGTTCGACTTCAAACGAACATTCAGGATCCGCCCTTCGGACCAATCCGCCAGGAACAGGCTGTCGTGGTAGCGAACGGGGAACATGTGGTGTTCATAACATTCGATTCCCGTCGGGCTGCCGCGACCGGTGTCGAGCAAGTTGGGGACTCGGTCGTAGTAGTATTCAGGCCATTTTGCCCATCCGGTGCGCCAGCCAAACTCGCCGGCTTCGGTGACTTCCATCAGCGCGGTTGGGCGATACCACGGTGTGTCGACATCGGCTTCCATGTCGGCATCGTGGACAAACAAACTGCCGCTGGGGTGAAAGACCAAGTCATAGGTGTTGCGCAGTCCGCCGGCGACTCGTTCCACGACATCGCCATCGATGTCGGTACGAATGATCGTGCCACCGGGTGCTTTGACGCCACGGCCGTGTCCACCGGGATCTTCGAATCGAGGCAGCAGATCGCCTTCGTAAACGTCACGCAGTGTTTCGCCTTTGCCGGTCTTTCCGATCGGTTGAACGTGGCTGCCCAGAGAGACGTAGATCATCCCGTCGGGGCCGAGGCGGAGTCCGTGTGGGCCGTGTTCTCCGCCCTCACCGCGGAACTTCAGAATTGTCCTGACGTCTTCCAGGGTTCCGTCGCGGTTCTTGTCCGCTAGGCGATACAGTGCGTTTCCGTCCGGGCCGCGGCCGGTGACGAAGACTTCGCCGTTGAGCGGAAGGATGCCCTGAACCAATTCGACTTTATCGCAGTAGGTGCGAACGTCTTCGGGAACGCCGTCATCGTCACGATCGACGACGATCAAAAGTGGGCCCTGCTCTTGCGATAGGATCACATGTCCGAATTCATCGAACGCCATCGCAATTACCGAGCCGACCTGTTCGTCGTTGAGGATGCGTTGGACGCCAAAGCCGCGTTGAATTTGGAAACGTTCGGTCTGTTCTTTTTGGGTTTCAACGGCGACGGTATTTTCGCGGTCCCACGGGACGGTTTCGCCCAAGACGCCGAACGACGTTGCGGTATCCCATGTACGGTCGTTGAGCATGGGGTTGTCCCATGCGCTCACTTCCGAAAGGCTCGTTCGCCATGTCTCATCGCTGCTGAATGTGTACCACTTGTCGTCTTCGTCGGGGCGAATGGAAACACGGGCGACGAGCGCGGCGGTGTCACCGTTGGTGTTCTTGACCCGAATTGCGACCACGTTCCGGCCGACTTCGAGGTAGTCTGAAATTTCAAACTCCTGCATCTGTCGGTAGGACTTTCCGTCGCCGATGACGCGACCGTTGACACGGACTTCATAGTCATCGTCGGCCGCAATTTCGAGGTACCCTTCCCCGCGTTGGCGCAGGTTGAGGACTTTTCGAAACCAGCATGTTTCGCCGACTTCGATGGCTTGATCCGAAGCCGTACCGCCCGCCCAAATCCATTGGGCTTCCGCGGCCGCAGCGATCGAACCGGTCGTTCCGTCAGGTGAAAGCGAGAGTCCCAACCCCAAGGGCGAGATGATACCGATCACTATCACGGCAAAAAGCGTTAAATTCCGTCCTGCAAACATTTCCTGACGAGCCTTCCATGGCGAGAAATCAGATCGTTCGAGTTAGCCCGTGACTTCGTCGCAATGGCAGACGTCGGGCTAATTGAGTATTTCACGCCCAGCGGTATCAAATCCATCGGAGGGACCGCAAGACCTTCCTGGCGCTTTTCGAGAGACGCGGTTGGGGCGGACGGCCGAGCTAACGCAACGCGACGACGTTGTCTTTGGAGACCCAGCCGTGTTTTTCACGGTCGATCTGCACCTCGACCCAGTTTCCGCGCGTCCCGGAAACCTCCACAATCATGCCCTCCGCGGATGCGACGGTGTCGCGGATTTCGAACGATTCTCCGTCCCCGGTTCGCAGTTGCAGCTCCGGGGTCACCGCGACCGCATGATCCGCGATCTGCCACTGAGCCTCGCGAAGAACGATGGCACCTCCGAGGGCCCCGATCGCCAGACAGGTAACGCCTGTCCATTTCAGCGCGGAGCTGCGACGAAACATCGCAATCGTCAACGCGCCCCAACCGGCGATCGAGCCGAAACCGAGAACGAAGATGCCGATCAAAGGAACACGCCAGCGCGAGAGCGGAGTCCCTGCGTTCCACTGTGCGACAAGACCATTGATTTGTCCACGGAGGCTCATGGGGGAGTAACGCAAGGCGTTCTGGTAGTGAGCGATTGCATGCCCGATTTGGTCGCTTTGGTAGAACGCATTGCCCGCGTTGAGAAAGAGTCTCGCGTTGGTGATCCCGCTCGCGATCACCTGTTGGTATTTTTCCGCCGCCTCGGCAAACTTTTCCGAGGACTCGTCGCGAGCACTTTGGTACGCTTCGGCATAGAGTTCGTCTGCCTCGGCGAGCAGCATCATTCGTTGTTCTTGATCGAGATCGACAGAACCATCCGGTGAACGGTCGGAGGCGAGTGTTGGTTCCAAGTCGAAGGCTGGCGTTTCGATATCCTCGTGGTCTTGGACGGGGTTGCTGTTGGGTACGTTTTCGTTCTCGGCGAAGAGGGCGTCCTGTGCTTGCATGGGCGACGTGACAAGCGTTGACATCGCGAGGATCACGGCTCCGGCAACCGTTTGGTGATTGCTGATCTTCCCCGAGCCGATGGATGATGGATGGGGACGGCTCGATGCGATCGTCCGCCATCCCGATCGCCGGACGCGGTCGGTGCGTTCGATCCAATCAACCGCCCGTGGAATCAATGAACTGAGATCGGCCGAGTTTGATCGACTGTCATGGGCGAGAGTTTCCAACTCGGCGGCCAGGTGCGATTGGCCGTGACGACGCAGATAGCCGAGTCCCGCGAGCCAGTCGTCCTGCGTTTGATTGTGGGAAGATGCTGCTCGGTCGTTCGTCCAAAACGCCTTCAGGTAAGACGCACAGATCGCCGGAATTTCATCCGGTGATCGCGCAGATTGCAGAGCAGCGAGAGATTGTTTGCGACGAGTACGAAACCACTGATTCGGCGAAGTCATCCGGTTTCGATTCGTAACCGCCAGCACGCCCAAAAACGCGAACATCGGCAGCAAAGCGACGCACGCCGCGGTTCGCAGCAGCGACGGTTGGCTTTGATTGACGAGAACGGAATCATCTGACTCATTGCGAAACAGAAACGCAGTCGGGGAAACGCTCATTCGCAGATCTTTCTCCGAACCGGTGCTGGTGTCTTGTCGCCCTGCACCGCCCGATTCTCCGACAATCGCACCCATGTCGAGCGTTTCCGATTCACTGACCGTGATTGCGATCGGCTCGGTGGCAACGGTTTGGAACGTTTCCGATTCTGGATCGAAAAAGCTCATTCGAATTGACGGGATTTCGGAGACCGACGGGGTTCGTGGTCTGATCGTGGTCGTGAAATACTTGGCCCCGTCTTGAACGAAACCAGCGAGCGGTTGTTGGTCAACACGGAAGTCCTCATTCAAAATTTCGAGCGGCGGTGCTTGTACCAATTCCAAGGGGCCGTCTCCGCGGACAGCGAGTTGAAGTTTGATCGGTTCACCCGCGGCCACGGTACGCGAGTTCGTGCGGGCGGTGATTTCGTATCGACCGACGGCACCCTGGAAACTATCAGGTCGGCCTTGCGTTGGGATCGGCAATACTTCGGTCGCGTCGACGCTAGCGGTGGCTTCGATCGGTCGTGTTTTTGTGATGCTCAGGCGGGGGCCGAACGGCGAACCGAAGTCGTCGTCTTCGAGTAGTCGCGAGAGTGAGGAGCCGCCAAAGAATGCGTCCATCGGATCTCGCGATCGCCCGAGTTGGATCGGGTAATCGACAACGATTCGAACGTCGCTGGCGTCGATTTGACCAGGGCGTTTGGGATAGATCGTGGTTTCGATTTCATACAGGTAGTAACTCCGTTTGATCCCCTCGCCGTCCTGACGCAACACCTCTCGCCCACCAGGGCGTTTCCGCTGGTCGTGCAGATCCTGCATTTTCGATTCGAAACTTCCCCACGAAGTTCGTCGTGACAGAGTTGACCACATGGATCCCTCGTTCAATGTCCTCTCATACTGTCGATCACGATACGGTCGCAGCCAGATCTTCAACGTTAAATCGAGCGGTTCGCCGACATAGACCCCGTCTTGTTTGCCTTCAATTTCAACAAACATCAGGTCGCCGGTCTCGCTCTGCGTCGCGACGAACCGCAACGGTTTGCTCGTCAGGTCTTCGCCCGAGGTTGAGAGACGAATCGCGGGGATTTCGAATTCGCCGGGGCGTTCTGCGACAACCGTATAACGCAGCATGATGGACGACGTCCGCGTCATTCGCCCGTTTGCATCAATGAGAGTCTGCGAGCTGCGCGATGGACTGCCGATTGAACGAATCTGCAGTCCGTCGATTTCGGGGATTTCTGGTCGCGGAATGTCGCGGACGTCCGAGATCTGTAGCGTCAGCAAGATCGGCTCACCGACATAGGTTTCCCGCGATGACAAACCGGCCGTGAATTCGGCTGCCGAACTAGAGCAGGCAACTGCTGCCGTGATCAACAATGCGAGAAACGCCACGAGAGAGTTTCCTCGCGTCTTAAAACGACGCGATTGCTTTTCAGTGCGTAGGGCGACAAATTGCATGGCAGACCTCAATACGAACTCACTCCCACTGGCGATGACTCAACGCAACACGGTGTCGATCGGCGACGAGTCCCCTGTACGCAGCGAATCCGCGACTGGTTTTCCGTCGCCGTCGGCCGACAGCCTACGGCGTGAATTGTCCCCGCGTCGATTCCAGTTGCAATCTCCAGCCTTTCTGAAGGGGGAACCGACGTGAGCTAACGGGCCGTCACGAGATGGAGCCGAGACCGATCACGGCTGATTTTGTGGCTCGTTGACCCAGCGGTCAATCGAACCCAGCGGCCAATCGAACCCTGCGGCCAATCGAACCCAGCGGTCATTCAAACTCGGCGGTCTTCCGGGAGATACAACATCGCGTTGCAGTTCGGGCAGTAAGTCAACTTGGAGAGCATCACTAGGCTGACAACTTGGGTGGTCAGTGTTTGATAGCAACCGCCGCAGGAATCGTCCTCGACCGGTGCGAGGGCCTCGTCCCCGCGAGCGGAGATCAGTCGTTTGTAGTCGGCACGGATTGCGACCGGGATGAGGGTTTCGGCCTCTTCGAGTTGCACGTCGACACGTTCGAGATCCATCGCGATTTTCTTTTGTCGTTCTTGAATCTCCGCAATTCGCTGGTCTCGTTCGGCTTCCGCTTCGGCGAGTTTGGCGCGGGTTTCTTTCAAATGAGATTCGATCGAATCGATGCGTTCGAGGATCTCAAAGATCTCGTCGTTCTGCACGCTGTTCGCTTGCTCGTCGGCAGCGATCTGTTCCTTGAGCAACGCGAACTCTTTGTTGCTCGCCGCTTCGTTGAGCCTGCGGTTGAGATCGAGCACGTGTGCCTCGCGAGTCTGCAACTGCAAGTGCTTCTCATCGGACAGCATGCGAGTTTTCTTGAGGACGGCGAGTTCTTCATCGAGTTCAGCCTGTGCCGCGTCGACGGATGCCTCGACCACTTTGATCTGCATCGGACAACGGCGTGCTTGACCTTCGAGGTCGGATCGCTGTTGATGGATACGGTGCAGTTTGCAGAGCAGCTGAGATGATATTTCGGGCGGGCCGGCAGATGACATTGATTTTCAATGGATGGAGAATGAAAGGGAGGACAGAATCTCACTCCGCTTTTTCAGGGACTTTTTCGAGGATGTCGAGCAACACTTGATCGGTTTCGATGCCTTCGGCTTGGGCTTCAAAGTTCAACAGAACTCGGTGCCGCATCGCGGGCAAGAAGACGCGCCGGACATCTTCAAACGATACATTAAAACGCCCATCCAGCAATGCTCTCACTTTGGCGGTCAGGGCGAGCGTTTGAGCACCCCGTGGGCTGCTGCCCCAACGCACGTATTCGTTTGTAATCGGGACGCTGTGAGCACCTTGCGGATGCGTCGCCATGGTCAGCCGTACCAGGTAATCCTGAACGTGCGGGGCGAGGATGACATCGCGCACGAGCTTTTGCCAACGCAGGATCTCGTCGCCGTTCATTACCTTTTCAATCGAAGGTTGTTCGCCACGCGTGGTCCGATCGACAATCGTTCCGAGTTCTTCACGTGATGAATAACCTACGACGAGTTTGAACAGGAAACGGTCCATCTGAGCTTCCGGCAGCGGATAGGTGCCTTCCTGCTCGATGGGGTTTTGTGTGGCGAGAACAAAGAAGGGTTGTGAGAGTTCAAACCGGGTTCCCGCTGCGGTCACGGTGCCTTCTTGCATCGTTTCCAACATCGCAGATTGGGTCTTGGGGGTTGCCCGGTTGATTTCGTCCGCCAACAAGATTTGCGTGAAGACGGGCCCTTTTTGGAATTCAAATTTACGCCTCCCGCTTTCATCCTCGACGATCATGTTCGTTCCCAGGATGTCCGCTGGCATCAAATCGGGGGTGAACTGGATACGACTGAATTGAAGTTCGAGTACCTCCGCCAATGTTCGAACCAACATCGTCTTGCCGAGTCCGGGGACGCCTTCGAGAAGACAGTGGCCGCGGCACAGCATCGCGGTCAGGACGCCATCGACGATGTCGGTGTGACCCACGATCACGCGGCCGATCATCTCGCGTACCGCTCCATATCGGTTGCGAAATTCCTCTGCGTCGGCTTGCATCGTTTCGACAGTGGACATGGTTGAATCACCAAGGAGGAGAGCCGGGATGAAAAATAACATTGCGGTGTGGGCGAGCCACGTCCGCAGAGTTTAACACGCCCAGCGATCCCTGTGCAGAACGGCCGAAGTCCTTCGTGATCGGTTGTTTGTTGAGGTTCGCTAAGTCTCCTGGAGGTGGCAGCGGGCAAAAGGAAGCGGGCAAATGACACCGTGCGAATAGCAACCGCCAGCGGGGACAATACCGCATGCCTCGTTTGACCTTGGCGGACGAGCTGAGTCGCCGTGGCCCGTTAGGAACTCTTGTTGAGAGTTCGCCTAGGAAAAATCCCCGATGAAAGATTGCTGTCGAGCGATCGGGACGAAATCGAAAACGGCCCGAGGGCGTTTCCGCCCCGAGCCGTCGGGCTAGCTTTCAATTTGTCCGCAGAGATTATCACGCAGAGATCAATCGTCACACTTTGTGGATCTCGATGCCTGATGCACCGCTGTTTAGTAGCGAACGATCGCGTCGAATGTCCAACGGTCACGAATGATATCTTCGAAGTCGGTCAACGGGAATTCGTAGGCCATCCCGAGTTCCATGTTCCGTTTGGGTTTGAGTTTCAGGCCGACGTTTTGCGTGACGACGTCGTTGCCTTCCACGGCGGTGTCACCGAGGTTCAACAGGTCCAAACCGGAAACGCCGAACGCCGAACCGGTGTCTGCGTCGTCGGTCCAGTGCCACCATGAGTTTTCGGTGAACAGATACACCTTGTCATGGCAGCGAACGTCGATGTGATTGTTCCAGTGGACGGTCGTGCTCTGTACCGACTGGTCGACCGGCATTTGGAAACCGACCGAGCTAAGAACGTGTGCGTTCCCGTCGAGGAAACGCTGACCACCGGTTGCGAAGAAATGGAACTCGCCGTCGCCGACTGCTTGCAAGGTTTGCTCGCTTCCCATCGGGATCTCGTAGGTGAAACCGGCCGACAAGAGCGTGCCCGATTTTACGTTTCGAATGAGGTTGTATTTCAGACCCGCGGTGACGTCTGCCCAACCGGAGTCGAGCAGCCCGTCCAATGCTCCTTCGCTGCTGTCGATCGCATAGCCGTCTTTGACCGCGATCAAGCTCAATCGCTTCGTGAGGGCGATGCGAAATTGCAGTGCGAAGAGCTGCAAACTACCACCGGCAGGAACGTTGCCCGGGCCGAGTTGTTTGGGGAATCGATGGTGCATGAAGATGGGACGCAATTCGGTAACGTTGCGTGGGTCTTCGAAGTGAACGAAGTCAATCATCGGGCTGATGAAATCGTCAAAGCACCGATCGCTCTTTTGAATGCATCCTCCACAGCCGAGCTTCTTGGCAAAGCTGTCGAGTTTCGGCAAACAGGAGTCCGCACACATGGCTGAATCGCAGCACGATCCCGAGTCGCAGCCATAGTCCTCGCAGCAATCGTTGCTATCGCATCCGCTCTCTTCGCAGCAACATCCCGTCGTGCAGATATCGTCGCAGCATGCGTCGTCACAGCAGGAGGAAGTGCCGCCGAAAAGGTCCGCAAAGCAACTTCCGCTTGCCTGGACGTTCGACGTCGACACGCCCGACAACCCGCAAACGAGAGTTGCGACCATCAAACATCTTCTATAAGTCCGTTTCACCGTTCATTCTCCTGATTCGTAATCTTCGTTCACGCCTTGGGTGGCAAGCGGGGGCGGCGACGTCTCATCCCCCAGTACCGGATTCCTGATCACGACATCGAAACAACCCTGAGTGTGCTGTGTGCAATCTTGCGACCAGACGCATGGCCGGAGCAATCCATACGCTTTTCCAGAAAACACAACAGCTAAACGGCAACCTGTGCGAAGGCCGCACACTGCCGGTGTTTCGGTGTCAAGAACGTGCTGCCAATCGCACGCTTCGAGGTGTGCAGCCTGAGGCACGGCGGTTTGCGGGAGCTTCGCGGACGCGAAGATTTTTGCGAGTCCCTATCGCCGCATTCCCACCAATCCGTGCAAGCGGCATCGTTGTCGGTGTGCAGGAGATCGCTTCGCTGGCAATTTGGCGAAGAGGAATCGGTGGCGGGATTTTTTCTAAAGATTCCGGTTGTAACGGTCGATTAACTCTGACATGGATTCCAACACTACCCACCGAATGTCTCGAACATCCCTGCGGCGAACTTCGCTGCGTTTGGGGTTTTGGGCGTGTGTTTGCGTTTTCTCGCCCGGGTGTTTGGCACTGGGAATCCCCAGCGAGCGTTTGCACGATCCGGCGGATCGCGGTGGCCTGCTAGGCGATTGGAACTCGGACGTTTCCTACGGTCCTGATCAAATCACTCAAGATTTGGTCGAGCAGGGAGTCGTCTTGGCCACCACAGACGACGGGCTTTTCTGCGAAGGCCCCTCACCTCTCGACGTGAATCCAAAGACAGGGTGCCTTTCTCCGCCGAAGGAAAAAACACCTGAAGTTCCGTGGCCTCGGTTTCATCCGGTTCCGACTCGACCCGTTTTTGGCACGACACCTTAGACCGGCGAAGTGTCAGAAACCGACGAAGTATCAGTTCGGCATCGGTTAGGAAGCGTTTTCAACCGATGCGATCAACGCTGCCAATTTGGGAAGCAACTTGCGAAGCCCGCGCGAACGATGGCTGATCGCACGCTTCACCGTCAGGTCGAGTTCCCCGAACGTTCGGTGGTATTCGCGAACGATGAACAGCGGGTCATAACCAAAGCCCGCGGCACCCGAGAGCGACTCTGCGATCCGCCCGCGACAAATTCCTGACGCGGTCAAACGGACCTCGCCTTGAGGATCTGAAAGACAAAGGTGGCAGTTGAACTGTGCGTCGCGTTTGTCTGCCGGGACGCCGCTCAGTTCGTCGAGCAGTTTTTCATTGTTGGCGGCATCGTCACCGTGTGTCCCGGCGTACCGCGCCGAGTAAACTCCCGGTTGGCCTTTGAGGTGGTCGACCGTCAAACCGCTATCCTCGGCGAGTACCCATCGACCAATATGTTTTGCTTGCTCGGTCGCTTTCTTCGCGGCGTTCTCGGCGAAGGTGGTGCCGTCTTCGACCACATCGATCGAACCTTCAATGTCAGCGAGCGTGGTCAATTTCGCCATCCCCTCGGGCATCATCATTTGCAGTTCAACGAGCTTTTTGGCGTTGTTGGTGCCGAGGACCAAATCAAACATTACGTTCCAATCTCTTTCACAGGGAATGACAGTTTCAGTTTCAATAATCGTTGGAACGAATCCAATCGGGAGAAGCGTCAACGCAAAGATGTTGAGGTTGCCGCTCGATTCGGACCCGTTGATTCGTGCGGGACGCTACCACCAATCGCCGTCGTTGGTCACCGGACAAATGTCGCAAAACATGGAGTCCATTGCTGACGCGATTTCGCCAACCGCCCAATCGAGGTCGTCGACTTCGAGCCGATATTCAGGCCATCGCCAACTGACGGGCCACATTTGGTGCGGTGCCGGCCATCGTGTGGCGAGCGTGGTCCGTTCAATCCGGGCGATCAGTCTTGGTAGGCCAAGTTGACGGAACGGCATTTCTTCTGCTGACTCCGAACGCGATTTCTCGACGTTCACGTTCTCTCGTAGTGAACGAGGCACACTGGGGGACACCCACGGTTTTGCGTGGTTGAACGGATTCGATGACCACAGTGCGTCTTGGATCGAAACGCCACGCTCGATCGCCTCGGCATCGACAATTTGAATTTGGTGTTCTTCGGCGAGACGTTCGCAGATGGTCCGGCGTAGGTTTTCATCACCACCGAGCAGTGCCATCGATGGAGTGGCTGCGTCGAGATGTTCGGCGAGGTCGGCGAGTGTCCAACCGAACCGCGGGTCGAAGAAGTCCGCCGCAACGTCGCAGGCGGGGACGACGACAAATTTTCGCGCCGTGTAACGAGGATGCGGGACGACCAGCGCACCTGCGGTTCCGACCGGGCCACGTCCGCCGATCAGCCCACGCCGTCCGGCAGAAGCTTCGCCACGAAGTTGCCCATGCAAAACGACGTCGAGGTCGATCGATCGAGCCCCCCAACGATCCTTTCGCTCGCGGCCGAGTTGTTGCTCGGCATGCTGCAGCACGTCGAGGATTTCCGCAGCGGATGCCTCCGTCGCGAAGGCCGCAACCGCGTTGAGAAATGGCGACTGCCCACCTGGGCCGCCGATCGGAGGCGTCTCATAGAGTCGGCTGGTTCGCAGGCCCGCCATCGACAGCGAACAATCCGGATCCGCTGAACGCGCAACCACACCGGATCGATCGACCAACCGTGCCGCTTTCGCCACAACGGTATCGCGATCGCCAAGGTTGGATCCGAAACTAATGAGACAATGCGTCGACATGTGGCAAAGATTAACCGCCTCCGATCTGACGCCACAGGGGGCAGCACGCCTATTTCGTCTGCTCTTTCCCGCCCCGATCGAGCCTGGTCCGGAGGCCGCCCTGATCTGCGATCTGGATCGGATTTCCACCAACTGTCCGGTCGGCGGCCATTGGTTCGCCGCCGACGTCGGTCAGGATTGGCAGTGGCGACCGCCCGTTTCGAAGACGGTTTCGACGCCACCGCGGCAAGCGATTTGGCCGAATCCTGAGGTCAACGACGCGTTCGTGCTCGCGAGACCCTCCGGTGCGATGGGCATCCGGTGGCGAGGAATGGATTCTCATTTGGTACCCGATATGCCGCGATCGTAATTATGATGATTAGTGCGCGACGGCAGAGTTCGGCGTGAGAAGAACGTCTCGCACGCACGCCCAGGAAGGGGCTTTTTTAGTACGAATCGTTCTCGTTGAATCTACACGCCCTCGATATCTTTTGGAGCAACTACCGTGTTTGGCAGTCGTCAAATCAATCAAGTCGCTCGTTGGGCGACCGGCAAGCGGCGCTCTTTCGGCCGCCGCAGGAAAATGAATCGTCCGCATCTTCGCCGGGCTCTCAGTGAACATCTCGAGGACCGTTGTCTCTTGGCGGTGATGTCCATCGCGGCCGACAATGCTGACCGATCCGAAGGGGATAGTGGGACAACCTCGTTCACGTTCGAAGTCAGCCGGGTGGGAGACACGGGCAGTTCTGCGACGGTCGACTATTCGGTGTCGGGCAGCGGTTCGAACCCCGCGAACGTCGATGACTTCAACGGCAACATTCTGCCGAGTGGGCAGGTCATCTTTTTCGCTGGCCAGACGTCGAAGTCGATTACGGTCCGTGTAGCGGGTGACCGGATCGTTGAAAGCGATGAAACGTTTACGGTGAACCTGTCGAACCCGTCGAGTGGTTCGACAATCGCGACCGCATCGGCCGGTGGTACGATCCGCGACGATGACGCCGCGCCTGAGTCGACGCTTTCGATTGTGGCGTCGGTGGCGGACCGAGATGAAGGAAACAGTGGCTCGACTTCGTTTACCTTCACGGTCACACGCGACGGTGATACTTCGCAATCCGCGACCGTCGACTATGTGGTCGCCGGCACCGGGACGTCACCGGCAGATGTTGACGACTTTAATGGAAACGTGTTGCCGAGTGGTCAGGTTACTTTCTTCAGCGGCCAATCCTCCAAAGAGATCACGGTGAATGTGTCGGGTGACACGATCGTCGAAGATGACGAGACGTTCGTTGTGACGCTGAGCAATCCGTCTAGCGGAACCACCTTGGAGACCGACTCTGCAACCGGAACGATTCGTGACGACGACACACCCACAGGCCCATCGATCGATATCGTCGCGACCAACGCGGATCGTGATGAAGGCAACGGAGGTTTGACTCCGTTTACTTTCACAATTACTCGTACTGGTGACACGTCTGGATCAACGACCGTCGACTATTCGGTCACGGGAACCGGAACCGATCCAGCCGAAGGCAGTGATTTCAATGGTGGCTTTCTGCCGACGGGGCAAGTGATCTTCTTCAGCGGGCAGACATCAAAGACGTTGGCGATCAACGTCGCCGGTGACTTTGATATCGAAAATGATGAGAGCTTTGATGTCACGCTAAGCAACCCGACCGGCGCAGCGACCCTGACGACGCAGCAGGCCACCGGTGTGATTCGAGACGACGACGAGTACATCACGCCTTCTCTCGCGATGGTTGCCGCGAACGCAGATCAAAGCGAAGGTGACAGCGGAACGACGAATTACACTTTCACGGTAACTCGCAGTGGCAGCGTCTCGGAGGCCGTTTCGGCTACCTATACCGTGCTAGGTAGTGGAACGAATCCAGCCGACGCCGATGATTTTTCCGGAGCTGTTCTGCCGTCCAATTCGGTCACGTTTGCCGCAGGCGAAACCACCCAAACCGTCTCCGTACCGGTCAATGGCGACACAGTATTGGAACAAGACGAAACGTTCATTGTGACGCTGTCCAACGCGACCGGTGGAGCGATCATTTCCACGGCGTCTGCAAACGCAATAATCCGCAATGATGACAGCGAACTCGTTCCACGTTTGGCGATCGCCGCGGTCAACTCGGACCAATCCGAAGGAGACTCTGGGGAAACCATTTTCACGTTCAACGTCACGCGAAGTGAGGTTACCACGGGGATTGTGTCGGTGGACTACTCGGTGTCGGGAGTAGGATCGAATCAGGCAACGGCCGACGACTTCAGTGATGATGTTTTTCCATCCGGCAGCGTTATCTTCAATGACGGCGAAACATCCAAATCCATTGAGGTCTCCGTTCGCGGCGATCGCACGGCTGAACTCGACGAGTCTTTCGTGGTGACCTTAAGCAACCCAACCGGAGATGCCGTGGTCTCAACGGGAGCAGCGACCGGCGTGATCCGCGATGACGATACACCGATTCCTGCTACCCTCTCCATTGTTGCTGCGGACGCCGACCGCAGTGAAGGGAATTCGGGGACAACACCATTCACGTTCACTGTTAATCGCACGGGCGACACGTCCGGATCGTTGACCGTCGACTATTCCGTGGTGGGTAGTGGGTCCGCGCCCGCAACGGTGAGTGATTTCAACAACAATGTTTTCCCCAGCGGGCAGGTTACGTTCTTTACCGGGCAGACCTCGAAGACGATCACCGTTTTCGTGAGTGGAGATTTCGCGGTTGAAAGCGATGAAGAGTTCACGGTCGTGTTGAGCAACGCCACCGGCGGTGCTGTTATTGACGTTGGCTCGTCGACCGGCACCATCCGCGATGATGATGACAGTGCGTCATCCCTGCTTTCGATCGCCGCCGAGAACGCTCAACAGGATGAAGGTAACAGCGGAACGAAAACGTTTACGTTCTCGGTCACCCGTACGGGGAACATATCGAGCGGGACTTCGGTTTCTTACGTCGTGACCGGAGGTGATACGGATCCCGCCAACGCCGCCGACTTTGTCGGTTCCCTGTTTCCGTCGGGCACGTTGAACTTCCTTGGCAACGAGACGACAAAGACGATCTCGATTCCGGTTGCCGGCGATCTGTTGATGGAACCGGACGAGTCGTTTGTGGTTTCACTGATCAACCCCAGCAGCAACGCGGTCATCGACGATGCAAACGCGCTAGGACTGATCGGCAACGATGACTTCTCTGAAATCGCCGTCGATATTACTCGCCCCAGTTCGGTGGTGCAGACTCATGTGGTTGCCGCAGCGGAGAATCCCAGTTCGTTTCTCTTTCAGGCGGTGACCGACACGACGCTATCGTTGGAACCGATTGGTTTTACGCCGGACGCCAATGCCATGCAAATATTGGATTCGGCAGGAAATCCGATCGGCGTCCAAACCGGTTTGGCAATCACTGCCAATCTGATTGCGGGGCAATCCTATGCAGTCATGTTGCCGTCGCAGCAAATCGAGCGAACCTATTTGGTGGGGTCTTCGGCGGGGATCGGCGCGGTGTCCATTGGTTCTTTGAGGAACATTTTTCGTCCGACCGACACAACGGCGGATGGGTTTATCACTGCGTTGGACGCGCTCGTTATTATCAATCGGCTCAATGAGATATCGGGAGGTGGTGTCGTCACCGGCGTGGATGCGAATTCCTACTTCTTTGATGTCAGTGGCAATGGATTGGTTACCGAGTTGGATGCTCTCATGGTTATCAATCGACTCAACAGCGATGACACAGTGACGCCGCAGGCCGGTGCCGAGCCGGTGATGGCGCCCCTGACCACGCCGGCTAGGAACTTCGAGTCGGACAGCACGGTGCTGCTCGAAACGGCGAGCGATCAGTTGATGGTCGAAAACAAATTGGTTTCGCCGGCACCATCATCTACTATCGAGACGTCGGCCATTGAAACATTGGCAAGCGAAACATTGGCAAGCCAGATACTGCCCAGCCAGATACTGCCCAGTGAATCGTCGCCCGCCGTCCAGACGCACGACTCGGAACACGACTCCGCGTTGAGCGAACTGTTGTTGCCGTCCGATAGCCTCAGCGATCCAGTTTGGTAGGAATTCCCGCGTCGGTCTGTTTGAGCCAATTGGTCAAACGTTTTTTCAGACGGTCGGCAATTTCGGGATGCGACTCGGCGACGTTTTTGGTTTCACTCAAGTCCTCCATGACATCGAATAACTCCACCGAGTCATCGTCGTGACGGAGGATGAGTTTGTAGCGACCGCTGCGAATTGCTGAACCAGGACGATTCGATTTGTGAAAAGCGAAATGTGGGTAGTGGAAGAAGATCGCTTCCCGTTCGAGTTGGTTTCCCGCAAACAAAGGGCGTAACGAAACACCGTCGAGTTCGTCTGCTGCAGCGGGAATCGCAGCGGCGTCGAGCACCGTGGCGGTGAGGTCCATGCTGATCACCGGTGTTTCATCAACTACATCCGATTGCGTGACTCCCGGCCATCGAATGATTAGCGGCACTCGAATTCCGCCTTCGTACAGGTAGCCTTTCCCTTCGCGGAGCGGCCGGTTGTCGGCGGCGCCCGACCAGCCACCGTTGTCGCTGGTGAAGATCACCAACGTTTCCTCTTCGATGCCTAGCGAATACAGTTCCTTCAATACGCGGCCGATCGCACGGTCGGTTGCTTCGATTTGTCCGCCGTAAATAGGGTTCTTCAATCCTGGTCCTTCTTTGCCGATGAAGTGCTGCGTCAGTTCCTCAGGTGCTTCGAAGGGATAGTGTGGGTTGTACGTCCATAAGCAAACGAACATCGGGTTGTCATGCTCGCGGCGAAGAAAATCGATCGCCTCATCTGCGAGGCGATCAGTGAGGTATTCACCTTCTTCACGCGGGGAAAGCGAGGGAATGCGATAGGGATCGAAGTAGGTCGGTGGCACGCCGAAACCGCATCCTCCTTTATTGACATCAAAACCATGATGCTCCGGCCAGAACTTTTCATCTCGTCCCAAATGCCACTTGCCGAAAAAGCCCGTCGCGTACCCTGCCGATTTGAAACGCTCTGCAACAGTCGTCGTTTCATGAGGTAGCTCATGTTGCGTCGACGGTGGTTGCACGAGTCGATCATCCGGCCAGAAGTGCTTTCCGTCGGCGCCATGTTGTGTGATGTGCAAACGAGCGGGGGCATGTCCCGTCATGATTGCTGCACGTGTGGGAGAGCAAACTGTCGATGCGGCGTAAGCATTGGTGAATCGCACACCGGCCTTAGCCAATGCATCGATGTTGGGCGTGCGAAGGACACTGTTTCCCTGACAGTGCAGGTCCATCCAACCCATGTCGTCTGTCATGATGAACAAGACATGAGGTTTCTCTGCCGCCTGAGCGACGGGGTGTGCGCACAAGGTGCTGCACGCGAACAAGAAAAACAAAACGTTACGCATCAAACCGCTCCCGAGAAATGATTGTCTGGCCATCTTATCTCGATGCCTCTCGAGGAGAAGGCGTTCAATGTCAAAGACGTCAGAACGAAAGCGGTTTGTGCATGTCAGGACGTTATGTTGGTGTCATTGGCATAGCGTTAGGTCGTTGGCATGGCGTTGCGACGCGGCGTGTCGCCGATTGGACAAAAACGGTCACACGCTGCGGCACTTCCTCGGTGTCATCCGCCACGTGCGGTACGGCTTTCTCTGCTTCGCCGTACCATTTGTCGTTGCCTGATTCGTAGAGAACCGTGTCGCCCGCGGTGGGGTCGGGCTTCCGAATGTGGTGAGGATTGTTGCCAGGCGTGATAGAGCAATGATGCCGCGTTTTTCGTGGCAAAATCACGTTTGGTGCTCGGGGGCGTCAGGATATACAGGCCCTGCCTGGCCCGCGTCATTGCGACGTAAAGCAAACACAACGCTTCGGTCACACGTGATTGAACGTTGGTGCCGAACGTTCGCTGCCATCGTTCAGGAAGAAAGTGCCATTGTTTCTCGCTGATGCTGCGACTCATCCCGATCGGTGGTTCACCGAGGTCGGGGAAATCGGCGATGCACTGTGGAGGTCTGCCGATCAGTTCTTTGTGCAATTCGGGCAGAAACACCGCGTCGAATTCGAGTCCTTTGGACTGGTGAACAGTCATCACACGTACCGCAGCCGCACGTGGGCGCTGAACCCGTTTTACGTTGACCAGGTCGACAAAATCACGCAGTCGTGAGCGGGCGGTGTGTCGGTAGAGCGTGGTCAGTTCAATGAGTTGTTGCAACCGAACTTGATCACGTGCATCGCAAACCGGACGCAGTGCATCGGAGAGGAACATGACTGTTGCCGCCAATCCATCGTCTTCGATCATTCGCCGGAGTTGGTTCGCTGCCGCATCGGCAGGATCGGTGTCGGCCAGTGGCAAATGATCCGCCAACGGGGAATGGGCAATGTGAAAACGCCAACGACCATCGCCGGGGTGTTCGGTCATCATCAGAGCTGACATTGCCCAACGCACCGGAACCGAGTCCGTCAGTGGGTTACCTCCCTCCGCGCTGACGTCCACGCTGAGAGATTCGAGACGGTCGATCAGCATCGCCACCGTCGCGTTGGTCCGCGTAAGGACTCCGATCGTTAGGTGAGGTGCCGCGCGATTGAGGGAGTGGATTTGTTCCGCGGCCGCATCCATCAACGCCGACGTGATCTCTTTGGCGGACGGTTTGATCGGTTTCGCCTTGGGATCGTCGGGATCCTCCTTGGGCTGCAGCAATGGTCCGGTGGCAAAGCGGACATAGCCGGGCAATTTCTTTGCGGCCGTGTGGTCGGGAAATTTTTTGGCGAACTCTTGCAGCGCTACTGCTTCGTAGGCGGCTCTGTCTGAAGGATCGTCTTCTGCGGGGGATTCGGCCATCGGATGCCGAGGCAGATTTTGAAACGCATCCGTTACCGCATCCAAGACGACCCGAGAACTACGGTAGCTTTGGTCTTGAGACCGGCTGACGATTCCTTCGATCTGGCGATCGACCGCGTCAAAGATTTCCGCAACCCCGCCCCGCCATCCATAGATGGCTTGTTTGGTGTCGCCGACGCAGAAGAACGATTGGCTTCGACGCGGATCGAAATCCGTTGGCGATACGGCGGATCCCGAACCGCCGGTAACATTCTTTGGCGGTTCGTTGACGACCGATTGAGCGATGACTTTGAGTACCTGCCACTGCACCGGAGCGGTGTCTTGAAACTCGTCGAGCAATAGATGGTTGATCTTCGAGTCGAGGCGGTTTTGAATCGTTTCGGCCTGGAGGTCACGAAAAACGTTGGCGAGTCGAACCGCGATATCGCTAAATGCGAACGCACGCTGCGCCTGTTTCACTTCGTTGATCGATCCTTCGTAGTGGGCGGTGACGCTCCCGGTCGCCTGGTTTTGGCTCCTGAGTAGCGACAGCGATTCGGACTGAACCGATTGGTACAGCACGTCAAACTCGGGATCCAATTCCGGCGGAAACTTGCTCCGCCCGTATTTGACTTCCTCGTGCGCGACACGGGACTTGTGAATGTTCTTGATCAGAGTCTGTTCAACGAGCGGTCCGAAATCCCGCGCGTCGAGATGATCAGCCATCTTCTCGAGAAGCGTACACAGCGACTTTTGTTTCAGTTCCGCCATCCGAAACGTGCCTGCCGCCGCCGTGATCATTTTGGATTCGGGACGACTCGGAACTGAAAACGAATCCCACGCTTCGATGCTGCCTTGGCGGGCGAGTTCATAGGTGTTTTCGACGACCTGGATGATCTCGCGAGCAATGTTGCGTTTGACGTCGCCGCGACCGAGCATTGAGATCAACGTTTCGATCTCTGACGATTCCAAAACATCGATCATGTTGCCGACCGCGAGTTGCCGCAACCAAACCTCTTCGACGTCGTCGGTGAGTCGCCATCCGGGAGGCAGTTCGAGTTCGAACGGCAAGGCTCGAGCGAGTTGCGAGAACAGACTGTCGAGCGTGCAAATCCTCAGGCGGTGGATGTTGCGAAGCAGACGATGAAACAAATCGCCACAAACGTTGCGTGGCAAACCGGGCAAATCGACTTGCTGACGAAGTTCGTCGAGCGCATCCGGGCGATTCGGGGCTGCTGCCGTACCGAGGGTGACCAGCACTCGCGAGAGGATTTCCCCCGCCGCTTTCCGGGTGAACGTGGTTGCCAACACCGATTCGGGAGGAGCACCGGTCAACAAAATCTTCAGGAGTCGCGCGGTGAGTTGGTAGGTCTTCCCGGTACCCGCCGAGGCACGTACGAGTGTCGGTTCAAATGCGCTGCGTAGTAGTTCGGGCGACAGCAATTCGCGTTCGAGCAACAATTCATCGAACGCGTCGTTCACGTTGTCATCGACTACGATTGAGATTGCTTCTTCTGTGGAAGAATCGGATTTGGCGCGTTGATTCATCGTGACACCTCGCTGTATTCCTCGTCATCTTCGCCGAGAGTTGTCGTCGTTTCGTTGAACATCATTTCGTAGTCATCGAATTCGACGCCGTTCTCGTTGGGTTCGAAATGGCAGGTTCGGATTTGGCGGACGCAGTGGTGAATCAACTCGTCCGCTTGTTGAAATTGAGCTTCGGTGAACGTGGCAATGTTGACTTGGGTTTCCGCGTCTTTTTCGGCGACATTGAAGTATCCCAATTCGACGTTGACTGGATCGGCGGGAATCCCGAGATCGGGAATGAATCGACGGTAGAGCGGGAGTTGCAGGTCGACCCAAGTGGTGGATTTGTCGGGCAGTTTCTTGAGGTGTTTCTTCTCCGGTAGATGTCCGTGCGTCTTGTAGTCAAGAATCGCCCATCGTTCGGTTTCCGGGTGATAGTCGATCCGATCGAAACGACCTCGCAACCCGGTGAATTGACCGTCGAGAGTAATGCCGGTTGGCTTCTTGGGTTTTTTGGTTTTTCGGTCGTAGTCGAGTTCATCCACCGAGGCCTCGACGGCGTGGATCCGCCACCCTTTGGCAACCCGTTCGGCCTGCCGCAACGCGACGGTTTTGAGGCGACGCTCCGCCTGTCGAACTTGGAGTGCGACCGTCGATGCGGTGTTGCTGCCGTATCGTTCTTCGGCGAAACGGTGTAGTTGCGCGATCAGTTCAGCTTCGATCTTGGCCGGATCGGCCTCGTCCTTCTTGTCGCTTTCGCCGAAGTATTCCAACGCTCCGTGAACGAGGTCGCCGAATTGATTGGCGGCGAGTTCGAGTGCGGCATCATCAAGCGGCCGAAGTCGCAGCACGTGACGAAGGTAAAAACGATAGGGACACTCCAAGTAGGCAGAGAACGCGGTCACGCTGAGCGTCTCGATCGTCCGTCCGGGTTCGGGAGGAGGTGGGCGGAAGAAACGTTTGCGTTGTTCGTCAACCAATTTTGCGTCGAGCGTGTCGTTCGGTTGCGGTCCATCTGGGTCACGCACAATCTGAATCGTGGGGCGTTGCTCGGTGAGTAGACGACACACCCGCCGAGACGCGTCTTCGGCGGTCGCCGCAGCGAGCAGGCGGCTCGGCGGTGTGGGGGATCCGTCCGCCGAATGTTTTCCGACAATGAGTTTTGTATTCTCACGCGCGCTCAACATTTGTTGCAACGAGTGCACGTCTCGCGCGTAACGTCGGTCGTTAACGCGTTGGTTGAGTGACTTTTGCAGCGCCGACGGCAAGAACGGGTCGCTCGATGAAGCCTCAGGAACAAACGGGTGATTGAGCCCGCAGAGCACGAGTGCGGGCGCGTCATCGAGTGCCAAATCGAGCCACCCAAGAATTTCTAGTTTTTCCGGTGCCGATGTGTCGGGCAGGCTGATATCTCCGATCCGTCCGGCGAGCAACTCAATGGCGGTGTCAGATTCAACCGGTGTGTCGAGCGGAACGCTTAGGTCTTCGAGTCCAGCGAGTGTTTCCAACGTTGCCTGAACGGCTTGTTCGGTTCGCGAATCTTCATCAGGTGTGGACGCAGTCGACGATTCGTCACGCGGGTAGACCTTCGTAAGAACCTCCTTCACCGCCACGCTCCAACCGCGAATGGTTTGCCGGTCCTGGTCCAAAGGAGACAACCAAGTCGCGACGTGATCGCGAATCTTCTGTACGACGGGGGCCTCGAACCGTTTCGGAGGCAGCGGCTGATCGACGTTCCGCGGGAACGCTTCGGCCATGAGCTGGTCTAGTTTCGTCAGCCAATCCGTATTCGTGGGTTTGCCACCTTTGTCGGTGTCGTCTTCTCGCAGTTGCTGATCGATCAATTCGTACACGGCGGCGTGGCGAACCAACGCGGCGAGTGACCGCCAGTTCCTGCGTTGGCGATAGGTGACGATCAGCTCCATCAGGCGGCCGACCGGTGTGTCGGCTACCGTCCAGCCGAAATGGCGATACGTTTCCACGTTCAGCATTCGGCATTGGTTTTCAATCGGTTCGATTTGAGACTCATCCGTGACGCCGACGGTGATCGCATCGACGCTATGATTTTCACTTAACTCGGCGAGCACTTCCGTCACACTGTGGACTTGATCTTCGATTCCTTCGGCGGGAATCAGTTGATCGTCCTCGATCGGCAAGATCCGATCTTTCCACTTGTCTGCGTTCAAGCACCCTAGGTCGTCAAAGTGGCCAGACATGTTTTCTGGGGCCGCAATGAGCGACGATACCGGAGCGTCGAGTTGGCTTAGCATCGTCTTGACCATCTCGGGAAGGTCCGAGGCGCCCACGAGTACGAGCGGACGGAGCGTTCGGCAGCGACGATCAGCGATCGCGTCCAGAGCAGCGGCGTTGGGATCGCAGCGGTCGGCTTTCTTGAGTTCCTCGAGATATTGGCGGTGAGCGTCCGAGAGAAACTCCCACCTCCGTTTCTCCGGCGCCCCGTCGGCTTTATCGGCGACATCGTCAAACGTCCAGTTTTCCGCTGACGTCTTCGTCCAAAGCCGTCCCACAGTGGTCGCTAAGTCGAGCCAACCCGACATCGATTCCGAATCGGGCAAGGTTGGGATGATTGTTTGTAACAGCGACGGTTCCGACGAGGCGAGCACGCGTGCCCAGGCAAGCGTTTGTTCGAAGTCGGTCGCCCATTCGGCCGGTCGTCGGTACAGCAATGATGGCAAACGACCGACGAGGTAAAAGCGAGGCGGGCGATAACGTTTGCCTGTTGCTTTCGCAGCAAAGAACAGTTTTTCCTGCAACCGGTGAATCGCTCGGCTCGAAGGAAGCACGACGTCGACCGGGCTCAAGTCGATCGTTCCGGTGGATTGCCCGTTCGCGTTTGAATCGGGTGGCGCGTCATCAGAGACATCGCCGTCCAGCTGCGCCGCGAGCAACGGCATGGCATCGGCTTCCTCTTGGCTCGCTGACCACAGGGAATGGTTGTCGATCAACCACCGAGTCGCTGATTCGAGCAGCGGTACGTCCCAACCACAAAACACGCGTTGGATTGTCGCGGTGCCTTTTGCGCGACGTCCGTTGCCGCCCGCCTTCTTTGTTTTCGAAACCAACTAAAGCTCCTCTTGCCTAAGGTTGCGATTGGGCGGGTCAGGAACGTCTATGTAGGACTCAGTCGATGATCCAGTAGACCCGTGACGCCGTCAGGCTCAAATGTCAATTGCTCGGATGGCGTGGTTGCTCGGAAGTCGTGTTTGAGACCAGAGGCCATCGGCTATGACACGCGAAAACGCGATCGGTTCGTGTCAGCGTTGGACGCGAGCGGCGCCACCGCTTCGCTTGCGATACTTGTTCGGGTTCTCTGCCTTGCCTGTGATCTCATAGAGAAACCGGCTCGGTTGAGTCGGGCGTGGTTTCCCCCATTTGCGCCGCGTCAGTGCAAGCGACATGGTGAGTGTTTCTTGGGCGCGCGTGATGCCGACGTAGCAGAGCCGGCGTTCTTCGGCGATGTCTTCGTCGCGTCCACTCTTGACGCTCCGGCTATGGGGCAGGAACCCGTCTTCCATTCCGACCATGTAGACGACCGGAAACTCCAGTCCTTTGGCGGCGTGCATCGTTAGCAACCACACCGCGTTCTTCATCGCGAGTTTGTCTTTCTCGCTGCCCATCTCGCGACCTGACAGAGCGATATCGCTTAGGAAACCCGACAGTTCAGGTTTGTCGGTTTTGTCTTGATAGGCGGCGATGGCGTTGGTGAATTCCCCGATCGACGCCATTCTTGCTTCACGTTCTTCCGGTTGGTCATACAGACGTGTGATTTCGTCGGCGTAGCCGGTTCGCTGCATCAGGGTTTCCATGGCATCGACGAGAGAGTCATTCTCGGCACGCAATTGCACGTCGGCACAGAGTTGCCTGAGTTGTTCGATCCCGCGTTTCGCTGCGACCGGTAGGTCTTCGATTGCCGCGTTGTTCTGCATCACGTGCCAGACAGGGACGCCGCGCTGCACGGCGCGTTCGACCAGTAGCTTCGTCGACTTGTTGCTGAGGCCTCGCGCGGGGGTGTTGATCACACGCAGCAACGAAATCTCATCGTCGGGTTGATTGATCCACTTCAGGTAAGCGATCAGGTCGCGCACTTCGCGGCGGTCGAAGAACGACTGGCTGCCGAGCATCACATACGGAACGTCGGCTTTGCGTAGTTCGGTTTCGAACAAGCGGGGTTGTTCGTTTGTTCGAAACAGGATCGCGATATCGCGAGGTTGAATGTGTTCGTTGTCGATCAGGTGCCGAATTTCTCGGACAACGGTTTCGGCTTCGGTGGTTTCGTCTTTGTGTTGGACGATTCGCGGACGTTTGCCCGTCGGGCGGTCTGGTTTGAGGATCTTGTCGTGGCGTTCGGTGTTGAACGCGATCAGGCGGTTGGCCATCTCGAGGATCGCGCCGGTGGATCGGTAGTTGTCTTCGAGCCACACGATTTTCGCATCCGGCCAATCTTTCGAGAAGCTCAGGATGTGCGAGACGTCTGCACCTCGCCAAGCGTAAATCGATTGATCGTCGTCGCCGACGACGCAAAAATTCCGGTGGTCCTTGGTGAGTGCCTGAGTGATCCGGTATTGGCTGCCGTTGGTGTCCTGGTATTCGTCGACGAGCACGTGATCGTACTTCGACGCCTCGGCCTCGCGGACTTCTTCGTGTTCGGTCAGCAATACTTCGGTGTGCAGCAGCAGGTCATCGAAGTCCATCGCGCCTCGGGCCCGCAACGCATTTTGATAGCGTCGGTAACCGGCGGCGGCAAAGTGTTCTTTGTCGGTGCTGGCGTGGCCTACGGCTTCATCGGGCATGATCGATTCGTTCTTCCACGAACCGATGATCGACAGCATGTCCGATGGCTTGAGTGCCGTGTTAGGCAAACGCAGTTCACGCAGGATCGCTCGGGCGAGCGACTCTTGGTCGCTGCGATCGTAGATCGAGAATTTCTTTGGGAAGCCGAGCACGTTGGCGTGTTCGCGCAACATGCGGACGCACTGCGAGTGGAACGTGCTGATCGTGGGCTTGGGCGGAGCGGGCTCGCCTTTGCGGCGGCGTTTTTTGTTGTGTCCGAGCAGTTCACCGACCCGTTCCTGCATTTCGCCGGCGGCTTTATTGGTGAACGTGACGGCGAGAATTCGCTCCGGAGCGATCCCGTTCTTGATCAGGTTCGCAATGCGAAACGTCACCACGCGGGTTTTACCGGTTCCCGCGCCGGCCAAAACAAGAAGCGGTCCGGAGAGAGTCTGAACCGCTTCGGCTTGCGGAGGGTTGAGCCCCTCAACGCTGAATCCATTCAATCGTAGAGCTCAGGTTCAGGCAACGTCGACGTTGATACGGCGACCTTCGCGGTCGAATCGGACTTTTCCGTCAACCAACGCGAACAGGGTGTAGTCGTTACCCATGCCGACGCCTTTTCCGGGGTGGAATTTGGTGCCAACCTGACGAATGAGGATATTGCCCGCACGAACCGCTTCACCGCCGAATCGTTTCACTCCACGGCGTTGTGCGTTACTGTCGCGACCGTTGCGGCTACTGCCCTGACCCTTTTTGTGTGCCATTGTTTCTTCGTTTTGCTGATCTCGGAACGGACGAAGGAATTGCCCGGCCGATGTTGGTTTGGAGGAGGCGTCACCACGGTGACGCGAAAATGTTCGATGTGAGAGGGGAGAAAGTTACCGGAACACCCACCGGTAATCAAGCCGTTTATCGAGCCCATATTTCTCCAAAATGTAGCTCTGGTCTTTTTCGTCCTCGTAGGCGGGCACGCCGAAGCGGACACGGTCGGACAGTTGGTCCATCGAGTCGCCGGGACGGAAGAAATTCAGCATCAACGCCTTGCGGCGATACGGCGCGTCGGCTCCTTCGCCATCTTGTTCAAATGCGTTGGTTAGGCCGAATACGTTGACCGAGAAAAAATCGACGTTCGGATCGACATCCACCCAAGTCGCAACCCCCCAAACGCCGGGTGCGTCGTCGTCTTTGGTTCGCGGAACTTTGACACGAGAGATTTCGACGTTGTTGTACAGCGGTGCGGTGATCTGCTCGCGGATCGCGATTCGGTCGACCGCCGTCGGCAAAATTTGGTCGGTGAACTGTTTTTTCGACTCGTGGTCCTCGAGCACGAACATGGGGAACAGTCGGCGTGAGTTGTAGCTGACCGACTCGATTCGCCGGTAAATCGGCTTTTCCATGTCATCGGCGGCTGGCCGCATGTCGCCGCCCCGATATCGCACGCGGTAGACCATGTACTGCACCAATTTCCGCTGCATCCGCCCGTCCGGACGTGGAATATCGAGGTAAATCTGCCGCAGCGGTTTGAACGAGAATTCGAAACAGTAAATCTCACGCCGCAAAATCACTTGCTTAAGCATCGCCTGCAGGGTGCGACTGCGAGGATCGAAGTGCGGCCGCCCGTCGGTGTGATCGCCCGTTGCCTCCCAACTGATCTCGGGGTGAGCGTCGATCATCGATTGCAATGTCAGCGGGCCGTCGAAGGTTTCCTTCGGATCGGGGGCCGGGGGGATGACGGTGACCACGCCGGGGGCGAATTGCGTTTGCGATTGGCTCGAGGCATCTTCTTTGCCTGGCTCTTGAGCCGACAGGTGACCGGAGAGCGGAATTCCCCCCAACAGGACGCTGGCGACGAAAAGACCCAGCGACCCAGCCGTCATTCGGGGGTGGTGGGCACGCTGCGAAGCGACCAAACGCGGAAAACCCAAACGCGGGAGGCAAAGGTGGTGAGAACGTTTGATGCCGGTTGATTGCATGGGTTTGGTCAAAAAAAGCGTTCGGAAGAGTCGCCGAGTGGGTGCGAGGAAAAGTTTTGTTACGACGCAGAATTTGACAAAACGGATCGCGAGGAAATTCGGGGTATCGCGCGACATCCATGTTTCCACCGTCCATCGATGTTTCCACCGTCTATCGGGCCACCGGCCAAATTTACCGGTTTCGCCCGATCGTTCTCATCGCTCGCCAGGCCCATTTGCCGGACAAAAGTGCCTGCTCGGGTGGCGTTTTCCGGTGGGAAATGGATGTCGGGTGAATCGGTCTGGCGAATTCGTAACTCTCGAGGCGTGATGCCCTTAGCGGCGTTTAACGTCGCTCGGTGACAAGACTTCTGCGGTCGACGCCACCGATTCTACTTCGTCGGTTGATTTCACGGCGGACAAATCGATGTTTTCACGGCTTTTCGTTGCTTCTGAGCCGGTTTTGGCGGTGCGGCGGCCCTCGTCGACGAGACGTACCGAGGCGGCGAGCTGGATATCCGACCCGTCGAGCTTCGAAACGCTCTCGCCATCCATCGTCCATGTTGCCATCACGCGTCGTCGTTTGTTGTCGCTGATATGCATCATGATCCACTGGATCGGCACCCCTTCGACGCTCCCTGCGGCGACCACTCGCAGCAACCGCAGCCCGCCGTCGGTCATCCCTTCATGGCTCTCGATCAATTCGCCGAAACGGTTGCCGAGCGTTTTGCGGACGTCGTTTTCGAACGCCGCCAACGTCCACTGCTGGCCTTCGGGCAGTCGCGGAAGTGGTCGCAGGTTCAGTTGGGCGATCGCTTGGTCGTTTTCGATCATTCGCAGTACAGCCGCACCCGGAACGTCCTGCATCATTCGCCATCGACGATCCATCAATCCCTCGACCCCGACGTGCTCGCTCTCGACGGCCACGAGCAGCCGTTCCGGCGGAGGCGGCTCATCAAAGGCGATATCGGCAGGCTTGGTGGGCAGCGTTTGGACGCGATCGAGCGGTTTGCGGACCATTCGTACCGTCGCGGTGATGTCGAACCCTGGCTCCGCCTTCCCGATTTCGCGGGTTTCGTGAATGGCGACGGCGGCCCAGGCAACCGCTCCGGCACGGCGGTCGAGCGTCAATTTGCCCACGATCTGAAGACGTGTCGGCACGCCGGAGACCGAACCGTCGATTTTGCCTCGCATTTGCAACTTCGCCTGCGACCGATCGGCGGAAACGAGTTCGATCTGAACGTCGCTGTCGGCCACCGCCGAAAGGTTGAAGAACGAACAGAGGTCCGCGTTGGAAATCGTGACCTTTTCGCCCGGACGCATCATCTGCTGAGGAACCAGGCGATCGACCGCGACGCTCGAGATCGGCGTCCGCAGCAGATCGATTTCTTTGTGCGTCAGGTATTCGTCGTTGGAATAGATCGTTTCGGGGAGTTGGTCGCGTCGGGCGATCACGTCCGTCACGGTGTCGCGGAGTTCGGTCTTTTGATCGGCGCGGCTCAGGCGGCTCTTTTCGATCGCCTCGTGGATGTGCCGTTCGACCGCGATCACTTCCGATTCGCCGGTGGCGTTGGCCGGACGCAGGAACCGTTCCTCGTAATCGAGGCTCAGGTCAGCCGTGACCGGGAGAAGTTTTTTCTTGCCTTCGGGAATCAATGGGTCTTCCACCAAAGTCACGTTCCCTTTGACATCCATCTGCATCCGCACACGGAACAGGTCGTTATCGTGCGAAATGGACAGGCGGGTTTCCTCCGAACCGGCCGCCTGTGCCAAATCCGGAGTCCAGGTTGCCTGGGAGCCAGCGATTCCTGCCGCCAACGCGGACGCCAGAAAACCACGGCGGCTCGCACGCGAGTGATCGGCAAGTGGGGTTTGGGGTGCCGCCGGCACGACTGGCTCGTTTTGGTGACGACAGGCAGGGGCTTCGCGGTGAATCCGATGGCTCATCAGGGCAAACTCAATCAGCGGAAGGCGGGGACGAAAAGACCAAAGAAAACGGCGAAATAATGCCGCTACTCCCGCAGAATCGGCATCAACCAGCCAACCGATTGAATGGTTGTCCAAGAATCGCCCAGAATCTCGTTTTGAGACAGTAAAAGTTGCAATCTGATTGTAAAAGTGACATTTCTCGTGTCGTCGATAGGACACTTGGTCAACAGTTCGAAAAATTTCTAACCCGCAAAACGCAGCATTTTGCGGGACACTTTTGAAGTCAAGGCACAGATTCGCAGCCGCCCACGCACTTTTGGTCTGGAATTTTCAGTACACATCACCGTCCGACTGAGTGCCGCCAAATGAGGCGACACGTTTGGGGCTAAAAACGACCTGTCCGCCATTAGTTGTGCGAGCCAAAACTGAACCCATGCGGTTCTCGATTAGGCAACTGGGGCAAGACGGGGAGTTCCGCCCTGGCGATTCTGGGGAAATTCGAACTTTTCGATGAACTCGTTCGTCACTTCATCGGTCTCATGAGGACAAGGATTTCGGCGTTTATGTCGTCATTCCGCTGTACGGTACGATTCGTCAAGTGGAATAGATTTGCGGCACCGATCGCTGAGTATCCGATTTCGCGTGGCATGGAGCCGCACGAAAAACACTTGACTCGTTTGGTAGACTTTCGGCCTTCGATCGGTCGACTGTGTGCTCGCGAGGCAGGACCCTTAATCGCCTTATGGATTTGGCGATCCCCGGGCAAATCAGATTACCGTGTCGGCGACCCGCCGGGGTTGCAAGGAAACATTTGGACACGAACGATCAAGCACTGGGAAACGAAGACAATGCACACTAGCTATCGTCATGTCGGACTGATCGAACTCCGCGACCAACTCACCCGATTCGCACCTC
>NZ_ANOH01000183.1 GCF_000346505.1 Aporhodopirellula sallentina SM41 | reverse complement strand
GGTGTTGATGTCGACTAGTATTTTTGTAGGCCGGACCAAGCGTAGCGACGTTCCGGCGTCTTTCTTACCAACGTCCGGTCCATCGGTCGGTTTGAACGATGCGGCGGGCTTCTTCGCTGATTCCGTACTTAAGGTTCGGTTGGTTCAACTCCAGAAAGACCGTGTACTTCTGGTGGACCGCATCGCTGAAAACAACCGGAGCGTGTGAGATCCGCAGCAGGTGCACGGGAATGCCGTTCCAGCGGCGGGTGTAAACGCCGGCGTCGAGAGCTTTCTCGCCCTCGAGCCCGTAGTGGCTGGTCAGGGTCGCGATGATCCGTTGTGCGTCCCCGGTAAAGCCGTGCAAATTGATCCGCTGGATCGCGCCCGAACGGTCAAAGTAATACGTCAACGTGCCCGCGAGATCGTCGCTGCGAATGCCCGTCACCACGGGGACACGCAAGCCTTCGAGTTGCAAGTCCGCGAGCACCGTCGAAACGCGGGAAAAGCGATTCAGGATCATCGGTGGAGTCAGGTCGAACCGCAACGCTTCGCGGATGTCGGCGACGTTGTTCCCCGCGAGACTCGGACCGGCGGATTGCTCTTCCGGCATCCCGCCGAGTTTCCTCGCGATGTCTTCCTCGTAACGGAAACGTGTCGCCGATACCGGTCGTAACGTTTCGACTTGATGGAGGGAGTGAATCGGGTAGCGATCCGACCCGAAGGTTTCCGTGACGCCACCGACGTCCGCCTCACCGGAAGAACTGATCCAAGGTGCTGCGGAAGAGATCGATCCGGTCGCTGCGGTGACTTGGTTGGTGATGGTACTGGTCGCGCTACGTCCCCACTCCGTTTCATTCGCGACATACGGGGTCCCAGCGGCGACGGCCAACACGGCGACTTTTCCAATGCGTCCGCCAATCATCCCATTCACTCCCAACGCCGGTTCACGCAACCGAACGCTCAGACACGACTCTCGTGTGATCGAGAAGTCTCGGTGACTTGCCATGTGTTCCGCACGCTGCCGAACACCTCATGATCTAAGTCATCGGCGACCGCGAGGTTTCAGCAATCGTAATAATCCGGTTGCCTTAACAGTGGTTATGATCGCGACAATCGGTCGGCCGGTTGTGCCGCAAAACACATAAAAGCCGAACGAGAATTACGACCGCACGCGGCAAAGCGAGGATGTTTGCAGACGACCGCTACGGCTATTGCAACCGTTGAGCCAACTCGCCCATCGCGGACCACATCTCCCGAGCGACCTGCAAATTGCGTTCGTCGTACGCGGCAGATTCCCGGTCCGTTCCGTCGAACGCTTTCGGGTCGACGTACCACATCGCGATGCGGTCCGTTGCACCAAACACGACCGGGCAGTTCTGATCGGCATGATCGCAACACATCACCGCAACGTACTGCGTGTTCGGATTATGCGACTGGTTGTAGACCTTGCTAAAGCATTCGATGGCTGGGTGCTGTTCACCGAAGGAGACCTCGTACGGCACGTTGTCTTTCGCAATCTCTCCGACACTACCGGGCTCTCCCACGCTATCGGGCTCTCTCACATTGGCGGGATCTCCCACATTGTCGGTCTCTCCCACAACGTCGGGCGATAGAGAGGTCTCGGTGACGACAAAACCCGAACGTCGTAGGGCCTCCACCGTTCTCCGATTGCACGCGGTCGCTTCGGTCCCGCCGCTGAAACAGAGCACGTCCTCGCGAGTCAGCCCAAAGTAGGCTGCGGCCGTTTGTGCCCATACCTGAGCCAACTGGCTTCGCCGCGAGTTGTGTGTGCAGATGAATGTCAATCGCAGCGGTCGACTTTCGCGAATTCGCGTCTCCGCACAATCGACGAGTTTCGTCACCAGTTCGCGTCTTTCTTCGGGTAACGTTTGCTTTAGCTTTTGCCAATCGGTCTCGCCAATGAAACGAAGGATCGAATCGTGGACGGTCGTGCATTCGTTCAACGTGGAAACTCCCGAGGAGGATGGACTCGCGTCGTGGGCGAGTAAGGCCGATTGCTCGAAAACGATGGCGGGGGAAATGAGGCTGGCAAGAACGACAACGTGTGGCAGGAATTGGTTTGAGATCAAAGAACTCTCTGGTTCAAAAAAATTGATGAAACGCGCAGGCGTCATGCTAACAGGCCAGGGATGTAGTGACGAGTCGCTAGATTAGCGGCGGCGCGCCTGACCGCTTGCCGAACGAATACATTTCGAGAACGAAACACACGCAACGGCGCGGCACTCAAAACGTCACAGTGGCGTTGCGATTCGATGCTGAAAACGCGAGCGAACCGTCCGACTGCACCATGGACGCCGGGCCAATCGAGCACGTCATTCCGCCGAACGATCAATTCTTCGATGCAGAATCGAGCGCTGCCTGCGAAAAATCATCGAATCAACGCCTGTTCTTCTCCAAATCAATCCGGCGGCTTGAACGATCGAGTCTCGACAGTCACGATAGTATCGAATGCACGTCCCTCCAATTCGCCCGCCCAACGCCTTATGATCCGTGCCGAGACCACCACTTCCTGCACCCTCGTCGTTTCCAAGGGCCAATCGCGGAATCCCGCGAAACGCGCGTTGGAACAGGCAATCGCGGAAGCCGGCGGCAAGATCGCTGACCTGAACGTCGTGGTCGTGCCGCACTTGTATGATCTTCCCAAGAACGGTGAAGCGATCGCTCGATTGCGTGCGATCGAGGGCGACGTGATTTTGGCGAGTTGGATTTTCTCCCGTGCCGCCCACTGGGTCCTCGACCGCAACGGAGTTCGGGGAACCGTCGGCGAAGTTCAGCTCGGCGACGCGGACGATGACGAACCAGTCGATGAAGCGACGGACGCGGCGGCAGCAGAACAGGCTGCGGATCCGGCGACCGGAGACGACACGGCACCGGTCGAGCGAATGACGGATTTGTTCCCGCGGCCGAACCGCAAGATCTACTGCATCGACCTGAAAACATCCGAGGACACCTCCGTGTTCATCGGGGAAATCAATCGTATCCTCGGGCTCGACAGCGACCCTGTCAGCGAACGTTCGCTGCCGATTGTTGGCGGGAAGATCGAAGCCGTCGACGAGAACGCGTCGCGTCGTTGGTATCCAGTCATCGACTACAGTCGCTGCACGAACTGCATGGAGTGCGTTGACTTCTGTTTGTTTGGCGTTTACGGCGTCGATGGTGTCGAGAGCATCCTGGTCGAACAGCCCGACAACTGTCGCAAGGGGTGCCCGGCCTGCAGTCGAGTTTGCCCCGAGAACGCGATCATCTTTCCGCAGCACAAAGCGCCCGCGATCGCGGGTGCGGACACGGACGGAGACGAAGGTTTTAAGATTGATCTGTCGCAGTTGTTCGGTGCGCCGGACTCGAGTGAGGATCCGATCGCGACGGCCGCTCGGGAACGCGACGAGCAACTGCTGCTCGCGGGCCGTGGAACTGTCGGTATCGATGATCAATTGAAGAAACGACAAGCCGCGAAGAATGACCGCCCCAAGGACGAACTCGATCGACTCGTTGATACATTGGATGAGATGGACCTTTGACTTCCAACACACAATCTAACGCAAACCAAGATTCCGGCCCGACGCGGCCCTCGCCAAATTCCGATCACCAAACGCCCTCCATCGATCGTTCGCCGCACGCGATTCGCGGTGTTGCGTTGGACATGGACGGTTTGCTGTTCGATACCGAACGCATCTATTTTCGCGTCGGAGACGTTGTGTTGCAGCGTAGAGGGCGGCGGTTTTGTCACGACCTGCAAGCACGGATGATGGGCCGTGTCGGTTTGAGTGCGATTGGCGAGATGATCGCGTTCCACGAACTCGATGACGAGCCCGCAAAGCTGCTCGAAGAATCCAACACGGTTTACTCCGAATTGCTGCTCGAGCATCTGCGTCCGATGCCTGGATTGGATTTGTGGATGGAACGCCTGATTCGCAGTGGTGTCCCCTTTGGGCTCGCGACGAGCAGTCAACGCCGGTTTGTCGAGATGATCCTTCCGACAACAACCTGGCACGATCAGCTCGCGTTCATCCTTACCGGCGACGATGTCGTCAACGGCAAACCGCACCCGGAGATGTATCTCAAGGCGGCCGACGCGTTGTCGATCTCTCCGGAGCAGATGTTGGTACTCGAAGACAGCGGCAACGGTTGCAAAGCAGCCGTCGCGGCGGGAGCGACGACCGTTGCCATTCCCAACGAGCACACCCGCGGGCAGGCATTCGACGGCGTGCACCTGATCGCGGAATCGTTGACCGACCAACGCCTATGGGACCTGCTCGCAATGCAACGCGAAACGAGTGATGACGTTGCCGATCGTGGCGACGAAAGTCCAACCGGCAAGAGTGCTTGATGGGCTCAACTCTCGTTAGTCGCCTCACCGCACCCGGGCGATCCGCTGTGGCGGTCATTGGGGTTCTCGGTGAGGAAGCCGAATCGATCATCGGCCGAAACTTCGCGTCCGCGACTGATTCGCCGTGGCGTCCCGGGCAGATTCGCTATGGAACATGGCTCGACCAAGCAACGTCTTCGGAGACGCCAATCAACGCCGACGTGAAACCACGCGGCGAATCGGTCGTGCTCACGCCAATCGGCGACCGGCATTACGAGGTGCACGGGCATGGAGGAGCCGCTGCGGTGAATCGGATTATCACGTCGCTCGTGCAACTCGGTGCGATCGAGGTCGCCCCGGAACAGTTCGTGTCTGCGGTCAATGAGCAACTCGGTACTCCGACGGAACCGTTGATCCGCGAAGCCGAGTCGGTTCTCGTCCATTGCACGACCCGTCGCAACGCCGCGGTGGCGCTGGCTCAGACCCGCGGTGCGATGTTGCGGTGGGCCGTCGAATGGACCGAGCGAATTGAAAACGAACGCGGCAAAATAGAACGCGACGAAAGCAGACTCGCCGACGGTGAAACCTCTTTGAGCGTTCTGCTGCGTGAACTTCGTGATTCCGCCAGCACACTGCTCAGTCGCTCGTCGATCGGGCTGCATCTCGCGGTTCCCTACCGAGTTGTGCTCGCCGGCCCGCCGAACGTTGGCAAGAGCAGCTTGATCAATCAGATCGTAGGGTATGGGCGTAGCATCACACACGATGCGGCGGGTACCACGCGAGATGTCGTCGATTGCGACACCGTGATTGACGGGCTCGCAATTCGTCTCGGCGATACCGCCGGAATCCGTTCGGGTGGAGGAGTCATCGAACAAGAAGGGATCCGGCGTGGGACGGCGGCAATCGCGTCGGCGGACTTGATTGTGATGGTCGTCGATCCGGCGTCCCTTGACGACACCCAAACGATTGAGGCGACCATTCGATCACACAATCCTGATTCGTCGGTAGTCCGAGTGATCAACAAGTACGACCTGATTTCAAACGAAGCTTCGCAGGATTTCGCAGGCGGTCGCTGGCTGGAGACGATCGCCAGCTCTGAAGAATCGCAACCAAGTGGTATCGACAAATTGATTCACGCCATATCGACGACGCTCCGACCATCGACCGCGGATCCCGAGGCTCCGGTTCCGGTCACGACTCGGCAAGTTCACTGGCTCGCTCGAATTGCAAAGAGTACCAACCTCGACAAAATGCACACAAACCTTCAAAACCTCCGCGACGGAACCAGCGTCGAGACATGACTCAATCCTCGTTCGAACATCGCACGCTCGGTGAGATCACTCCGGAGTTGCAATCTCGCCTTGCCGAACTCAGCAACGACCCGGCATCAAAGAGCAACCAAGATTCATTCACGTCGGCGCAGCGTGCGGTGTTGGTCGATATCGCTTCATTGCAAGTGAAAGCGAAACGCACCTTTGGCGAGACGTCGGGGGACGGGGAGGCGTGGTGGGTTACGCGCGGCGGATTGCAACAATCGACTCACCACCGTGTCGCGAGATTGAAAGCGAGTTGGATGGGGGACCGTCCGGTTGTCGATTTGTGCTGCGGCCTCGGCAGTGACACGATCGCCTTGGCTCGTCGCGGCGCGACAACCGGAGTCGACATCGATATCGATGTGTTGTCGTTCACTCAGGCCAACCTCGATGTTGCCAACGTGACCGCAAGGCTCAAGCAAGTTGATGTCGAAACGGCATCGATCGACGAGTTGATCGGCGATGCGGAGCGGTTGCACATCGACCCGGACCGGCGCGCCGACGGACAGCGACATACCAACGCGGACGATCTCGTGCCGTCGTGGGACCGCGTCGAAGCGTTGATGCGTGCGACGCGTGGCGGTCTCATCAAACTCGCCCCGGCAACGAAGCTTTCCGACGAACAGTCCGCTTCGATTCACCGGACTTGGATCGGCACCGGAGGCAGCGTCCGCGAGCAAACCGTCATCTTCGGCGATGTGCTCCAGAACGATTGGGTCGCAAACAACGGCATGCGTGCCGGTGGGAAATCCGCGATCACGATTCGCAACGGAATCGCGCACGTCTACGCGTCGACGAAGAAATCGGAGGCTCTATCCCCGGGGGCTACGATGCTGCCCGCTGACACGCATTCCGAGAAAAAGGGGACAGGCAAACGTTCCGATATCATTGGGCAGTGGATCATCGACCCCGATGCGGCGATCCGTGCTGCAGGCCTGACCGAATCCTTCGCTCGCTCGATCGGCGCCCGGGTAGTCGGGGCTGCGAGCGGGTTCCTGACGTGCGACTCGATCGACGCTTTGCAACCGTGGGCCTCTTTGGCGATGGCGGCTCGGGTCGTCGAAGTGGTCGGATGCGACGATCGAAAGCTGAGACGTTGTTTTCGGGCTCGAAAAGCGTTTCCTGATCTGGTCAAAGTCCGCGGCCACGATCTCGATCCGGCGCACCTGAGTCGAAAGATGCAAAGCTGCGGCGACCAACCTCTCGGTCTGTGGATCGGACGCAGCGGGAAACGAACCTACGCCGCCATCACCGAACACCCCACGTTGCCCGGTGCTCCGACATAGCTTTTTGGGTATGTGGTAGTGGATCTTGCTAAATATCCTCATGCAGCGGGATCTTTAACGAGATCCACTACGGAAGCTGTTGAGCTGCGATCTCCGCTGCAGACTCTACATCACTTACGCCTTCAGCTCACTCGACGCTTGGGCGTTTACGGCTTGGGCTCGGAACTCGCCCGGAGTTTGGCCTGTTTCGCGTTTGAACACCGCGCTGAGACGTTCCTTATGGCTGTAACCGGCGCGTCGCGTGATCTGTTCGAGTGTCATTTTGGTTTCGGCCAACAACTGCTTCACCCGCGAGATTTGATTTGCCGTGATTAGTTGGTGAGGAGTTTGTCCGAGTTCTTCTTGGCAACGACGTTCGAGCTGCCGTCGTGACAACGTCGTGAATTCCGCGACGTCGCCGACGTTGATTCCGTCACAGGCGTGTTGGCGAATGAAGCGACACACTCTCGCCAACTCCATGTCATCCACGGCGACAACGCGAGTCGACAATCTCTCGCTGACACTCTTTGGCGCGATCAGCTCGATGTCTTGTTCGGGACGCAGGCCTGATAGCATTTGGTGCATGATTTCGCCGGCTCGGTATCCGACACGTTCAGCATCCGGGCGGACACTCGACAACGTCGGATCGCACAGCAAACAGATCGCGTCATCGTCATCGACACCGATGATCCCCAAGTCATCCGGCACCGCCAATTCCATCGCTCGACATGCGTTCAAGACCTGTTGCCCGCGAATGTCATTGCACACGAAGACTCCTGTCGGACGTTCCAATTCAGACAGCCACCGCGACATCGGTTCGAAGTCACTCATGCCGGCAGTTTCCAACATCGTCAACGAACTGCTCGGTTTTCCTTTCGATTCGTAGACCGTCAGTGGGCATCCCGACGCGGCGACGAGGTCGCGGAAGTACCGCAGCCTCGCCTCGGAATAAGATGCAAATCGAAAACCGCAATACGCGAACCGGCGAAAGCCGCGGTCCCACAAATGTTCAAACGCGAGCTGCGCTACTTTCCGATTGTCCGTTTCGACTTGGGGGACACCGTCAAATTTCCGATTGCACCGGACGTCGATGATTGGAACATGGAGTTTTCGTAGAGCGTCGATCGAGTGCACGTCCAGCCGCGCGATCACGCCGCTGACTCGTGATGTCGCCAACCAATCCGGGATGTCCGAATCGAGCGTCATCTCTTGATGCAACAACGCCCAGTCGACCTGCGTTCGGGCAAACAAAGCCACGCCGCGGAGCAGTTCGCGACCGTAGGCCCGTGAGGCCTCAACGAGTAACGCGATTCGGGGGCGGGCTTTCGGTTTCATAGGCCTTCGTAGGTGGGCGAAATTTGCCGCAAAACGATATCAATGTGTCGCATTTTGTTCTAAGGTGACCGCTTAGGTTCGATAATCTTGCTTTCGTGGCGAAAAAACACAAGACGCATTTTATTCCCTCGCGATTGCGATGGGAAGCCTGAGACACCCCGAGGGGCCGGTCCGGATCCGTGTGTTTCGATGTTTGAAAATGTCACAACGACGGTCCTGCGTTAGTGAAACACCGAAAATTCGAAAAGGTCACGTCGTCCAGATTAGTTATCAGAAACGATCGTTAGAAAAGCCTCTGCGGTGTTCTGACGCGGCAGGTCGCAGGTCGACGTTTGGCAAGCGACGCTCATGCTCGTCGTGACTCACCCAACGCCACTACCGAACACCCACTACCGAACGCTTCGATCAAACGCCAACCAAACGTCCCCACGAGCACACCGACGTGCTTTTGAAGACCCCCAATCAATCCCCACAAGATTTGCGAGACGATCTCGTCCATGTCTGACAACGATACCCAATCGGATCGCGGCCGCGAAACTGCACCGGCCCAATCATCCGCGGTCGTGCCAACCGAATACCTGTTCCCTTTTATCTTGGTAACATCGCTATTCGCGTTGTGGGGATTTGCCAACGACATCACCAACCCGTTGGTTCGCGCGTTCAAAGAGATCTTCCTGATCAGCAACGCACAGAGCAGCCTCGTGCAGTGGGCGTTCTACGGCGGCTACGCCACGATGGCGATTCCGGCTGCGTTGGTCATTCGGAAGGTTTCGTACAAGTCCGGCATCATCATCGGTCTGCTGCTTTATGCCGTCGGGGCGCTGCTGACGATCCCGGCTAGCATGATGATGGACTTCAATATCTTCCTGGTCGGGTTTTACGTGCTCACCTTTGGGCTCGCGTTCCTCGAAACAACCGCCAACCCTTACATCCTGTCGATGGGGCCTCGCGAGACGGCGACGCAGCGATTGAATCTTGCACAGGCGTTCAACCCGATCGGATCGTTGACCGGCATGGTGGTGGCCAGCACGTTTATTCTGCCGAGTTTACAGGTGGCGGAATTCCGCTCTGCCGAGATCGCTGCTCACCCCGAGTACGCGACAATGCTACCGAGCGAAGTCGATGGGCTGATCACAACGTCGATGGAAGAGCACGCGGTCACTGAACCCGAGGCACGCCAGGCGATGGTGGCTCACGACCTCGATGTCGTGAAGACGCCCTACGTTGTGATCGCCATCATCGTGTTGGCGGTACTCGCGTTATTCGTCGTCACGAAACTGCCCGATACCGGTCAGGAAGAAGAGGAAATTCACCTGCTCGGTTTGCTGAAAAACTTGCTCACCAACTGGCAATACGTTGGCGGCGTGATCGCGCAAACGTTTTACGTCGGTGCCCAGATCATGTGTTGGACTTTCGTGATTCACTACGGAATGACGTTGGTCGGTTTGAGTGCCTCGCAGGCGCAGAACTACAACATCTTGGCGATGGGGATTTTCCTGGCGAGTCGTTTCATCTGCACATTCATCCTGAAGTTTCTCGATCCCGGTCTGTTGCTCGGTATCTTGGCCGTTGGCGGTGGAGCGTTGACTGCGGGAGCGATCTTCATCCAGGGCATGACCGGATTGTACTGCCTGATCGGCGTCTCGGCGTGCATGTCGTTGATGTTCCCCACCATCTACGGCATCGCGTTGAACGGTTTGACACCGAATGACGCAAAACTCGGTTCGGCCGGTTTGATTTTCGCAATCGTCGGCGGGGCGTTCATGCCTCGCTATCAAGGCTCGCTGATCGACGGCGAAGGCATGACCATCGCCGGACAAGCCCTCGAGTCTGTACGTGTTTCGTTCTTCTTGCCGCTGTTTTGCTTCCTTGTCATCGCCGTGTTCGGATTCTCGGTCGCTTTGTTGCGACGTAGAGACACGCCCGTTTCGGCTGCCTGAGCACAGCATGTCTCATCGTACTGATAGCGATGCAACCGCCTACACAAACCTCCTTGCAATTTCACATCAATTGACGTCCCCACACTGAGCGAAATGCGACCGATCCACTTAGTCGGCAACGCGTATTTCGCCGGTACCTCTGAAAGGAAACTTGTTCGATGTCCACTGGCAATTCATCACCGACGCTTTGGAAAGGCGACCTTCCCAAAATTGGCATCCGTCCCACGATCGATGGACGATTGGGTGGTGTTCGCGAGTCACTCGAAGACCAAACGATGAATTTGGCCAAGACGGTGGCCGACCTGATCACCGCGAACGTCCACTACCCCAACGGCGATCCGGTTGAGTGTGTGATTGCGGAGAGCTGCATCGGGGGCGTTGCCGAGGCCGCGGCGTGTGATGATTTTTTCCGTCGTGAAAATGTGGGCGTATCGCTGACGGTGACGCCGTGTTGGTGTTACGGATCCGAAACGATGGACATGGATCCGCTGCGGCCCAAGGCGGTATTCGGTTTCAACGGCACCGAACGCCCGGGGGCTGTTTACTTGGCTGCGGTTTTGGCGGGCCACACTCAGAAGGGCATTCCCGCGTTTGGCATCTACGGCCGCGACGTTCAGTCCGCCGGCGATACGAACATGCCGGCCGACGTGACGGCAAAGATTCTCGATTTCGCACGATGCGGATTGGCCGCCGCGTTGATGAAAGGAAAAGCGTACCTGTCGATGGGCGGCACCTCGATGGGGATCGCCGGGTCGATGGTTGATTTTGCCTTCTGGGAAAAATGGCTCGGGATGCGTGTCGAAGATATCGACATGAGCGAGTTCATCGGCCGCATGAACAAAGGCCAGTACGATCAGGCCGAATTCGATCAAGCACTCGCGTGGGTGAAAGAGAACTGCCCGGAAGGCGAAGACTACAACAGCGACGAAACGAAGCGGTCCCGCGAACAGCTCGACGCCGAATGGGCCGACTGCGTGAAAATGGTCCTGATCGCTCGGGACCTGATGGTCGGCAATCCCAAGTTGGCCGACATGGGTTTGAACGAACAGGCTCACGGACATCAAGCGATCGCATCCGGCTTCCAAGGCCAACGCCAATGGACCGACCACTTCCCCAACGGGGACTTCATGGAAGCGATCCTCAATACATCGTTCGATTGGAACGGAAAACGGACGCCGTACATCGTCGCGACAGAAAATGATGGACTGAACGGGGCGACCATGTTGTTCGGTCACCTGCTGACCAACACCGCCCAGGTCTTTGCTGACCTGCGGACGTACTGGAGCCCCGACGCGGTCGCATCGGCGTGCGACGGATACCAACTCGAAGGCCACGCCTCGGACGGATTGTTGCACCTGATCAATTCGGGACCGGCGACACTCGATGGCACCGGACAACAACGTGACGCCGACGGCACCCCGACGATGAAACCGTTCTGGGAGATCACCGACGAAGAGGTACAGGCATGTTTGAAGGCGACCACCTGGCACCCTTCGATTACCGAATATTTCCCCGGCGGAGGCATGAGCAGTCGATTCCGCACGCTTGGCGGCATGCCGGCGACCATGACTCGGATCAACCTGGTTTCCGGTCTCGGGCCTGCGTTGCAGATCGCCGAAGGTTATACGGTTGAGTTGCCCGAGCAGGTTCACGACACCCTCGACCAGCGAACCAACCCGACGTGGCCGACCACTTGGTTCGCCCCAACGTTGACCGGTCGCGGTTCGTTCACGTCCACCTATGACGTGATGAACCGTTGGGGGGCCAATCACTGCGTGATGACAGCCGGGCACGTCGGTCACCTGTTTATCACGTTGGCATCGATCCTTCGCATTCCGGTTTACATGCACAACGTCGACGAATCACGCGTGTTCCGTCCGAGTGCTTGGAACGCGTTCGGCACCGATAACCTCGAATCCGCTGACTTCCGAGCGTGCGAAAACTTCGGACCGCTCTACGGACGCGTGTAGCGGAAACTCACCTTTGCGACGATCCTCCGTCCGTCAACGTCGCGGTCTCGGAGGATCGGCAATCCACTACGGACCGCGACGCTGCTTGGTCCACTGTCTGTTTCACTGAAAGATCCCATGGCCTGCCAAACTACCGAAAACGAACTTCTTGAACTCTCTCATTTTCTCGGCCAGGAAGATCGCGATCTCGCCATCCTGGGTGAGGGCAACACGTCAGCAAAGATCGACGACGACACGTTTTTGGTGAAAGCCAGCGGCAGTTGTTTGGAAACGCTCGGCGGCGATGACGTCGTTGCGTGTCGATTCGACGCCCTGCTTCCGATGTTGGACCAGGATGATCTTACCGATCAACAGATCGAAGACCATTTGCTCGCGTGTCGTGTCGACCCTGAATCGAAAAAACCTTCGGTCGAGACGCTCTTTCACGCGTACCTGTTGTCGTTGCCTGGTGTGAACTTTGTCGGGCACACGCACAGCATTCCGGTGAACCAGATTCTGTGCTCGCCGATGGCCGAGCAATTTGCGACGCAAAAACTCTTTCCCGATGAAATCGTGTGCTGCGGTGCTCGATCGGTGTTTGTCCCCTACACCGACCCGGGGCTGCGATTGTCCCAAGTCATCCGTGAGAAAACGCAAGCCTTCGCGGACGAATTCGGGGCACCACCGCGAGTGATTTTGCTGGCCAACCATGGTTTGATCACGCTCGGCAAAACACCCGGTGCGGTCAAAGCGGCCATGTTGATGGCTCACAAATCCGCCGAGATTTTCGTCGGCGCCGCTGCACTCGGTGGCCCCGTGTTCCTGTCGGACGAGGACGTCGACCGGATCGCCAACCGCATCGATGAACACTATCGCCAAAAAGCTTTGAAACTATGAAAAATCGATACTACGTCGCGTGTGATCTCGGTGCCGAAAGCGGCCGCGTGATGCTAGGCAGCGTCAGCGATGGCAAATTGGTGCTCGAGGAAGTCCATCGTTTTCCGACCGGTGCGGTCCGCATCCAAGGTTCGCTGCGGTGGAACATTCTTGGCATCTTCGAGGCACTCAAGGTCGGCCTGCGGAAGATCGCTGCCCGCGGGATCGAGGTCGTTTCCCTGAGCGTGGACTCGTGGGGCGTGGACTATGCGTTGTTCAATGAACGGCAACCGTTGTTGGCGTTGCCCTATCAGTACCGCGATGCTCGAACCGAGAAAAGGTACACCCACGCGTTGGAGACCATCGGGCGTGAGAAGATTTTCTCCGAAACCGGCATCCAGTTCATGTCGATCAACACGCTCTATCATTTGATCGCCGACGTCGAGGAGAACAGCGACCTGCTCAGCATCGCCGACCAATTCCTGACAATTGCCGACTACGTGAACTATCTCTTCTCCGGAGTGGCTCGCGTCGAAGTCAGCTTGGCGAGCACGACGCAGATCTACAATCCGACTAAGAAAACATGGTCGGACGAGTTGATCCGGCATTTCAATCTGCCGCAGCGGTTGTTCCCGCCGATCGTTTCCTCGGGAACCATTCTCGGCCCGATCACGGCGGAATTATCGAGCGAAAACAATTTGCGCGACGTCGAGGTGGTTGCCACCTGTTCGCACGATACCGGGGCCGCCGTCGCTGCGGTTCCCGCCGGGGCCGATGACGATTGGGCGTATCTCAGTTCGGGAACCTGGTCGCTGATCGGGGTGGAACTGCCGGAACCGAAAATTGATGACGACGTTCTTCAGGGCAATTACACCAACGAAGCCGGGTTTGGCGGGACGACCCGTTTTCTCAAAAACATTGTCGGGTTGTGGCTATTGCAGGAGTCGCGGCGGTCGTGGCAACGTGCCGGTCAGGAATACGATTACGCCGAACTGAACGCGATGGCCGAGTCGGCTGAGCCGTTCCGCAGCCTGATCGATCCGGATGACGCGCGTTTCCTCAGCCCCGAGGACATGCCCGAAGCGATCGCGAGTTTCTGCCGCGATACCGGACAACCTGAACCACAGTCCCCTAGTGAATTTGCACGATGTATTCTTGAGAGTCTCGCGTTACTCTACCGGGAAACACTCGACACGATAGAACGCTTGACCGGTCGGACGATCCGAAGGCTGCATATTGTGGGAGGCGGCAGCCAGAGCACGTTGCTGAACCAATTCGCGGCAAACGCGACCGGTCGTAAGGTGCTCGCGGGGCCCGTCGAGGCAACTGCGATCGGAAACGTTTTGATCCAAGCCTACGCGATGAAGGACCTCGATTCGCTCGCCGCGATCCGCGAATTGGTTGGGAAATCGTTCACGATCGACGAGTTCCAACCCGACGAGCCACAGCGTTGGTCGGACGCCCAACAGCGATTTGCAACCTTGCGTAGTCGATAGTCACCCGCCGACAACGGGGAGCCGAGGAGCCTATACAATTAGATTGCCGTTCAACGGCGTTTCGCGATCCCAGTGCATATCCCGATCGCAGACGTCGAGCCACGGCTAGTGCTCACGGTCAATCCCCACGGCATCGATTCCACCGCATCGCATTCCACTTCACTGGATTGCGGCCGAACGTTGCCAACGTCGCAGAGAAAAACATGTCAAACCAACGCTCGCTGATTCACCCGAGAGACGAAATCACTCAAACGATGGCCCGTATTTACGGCTATCGAATGACGACCACATCGGGCGGCAATCTTTCCATTCGTGATGAAAACGGCGACATCTGGATTTCTCCCGCTCGCGTGGACAAAGGCAATTTGACCCGCAACGACATCGTGTGTGTCAAAGCCGACGGAACTGTCGACGGACTGCACCCGCCGTCGTCGGAGTTCCCGTTTCATAAGGCGATCTACGAATCCCGGCCGGACATCCGAGCCATTGTGCATGCTCACCCGGTCGCGTTGGTCGCCTACAGTATTTGCCAATCGGTTCCGAACACGCGGTTGTTTCATCAAACCCACAGCGTCAGCGGCAACGTCGGATTTGCCCCCTACGCGTGTCCGGGCAGTGAACAACTCGGCGTCAACATCGCGGCGACCTTTGCCGAGGGATGCGACAGCGTTATTTTGGAGAATCACGGCGTGGTCGTTGGTGGCGATTCGCTGCCGTGTGCCTTTCAACGATTCGAGGCGTTCGAGTTCGCGGGCAAGACGCTGATCAAAGCCCAACAACTCGGCCCGGTTCGCTACCTCGACGACGAACAACTGCAAACGGCGCACGACCGCAGCGTCGACCTACCCACGTTTGAACCTGGCGTCGCCTCAGCGAACGAACGAGAACTGCGTCGCCAACTTTGCGATTTTCTGCGACGCGGATGCCGGCAACGACTTCTGATCAGCACCGAAGGCAGCTTTTCGGCGCGTCTCGATGCGGACACGTTCCTGATAACGCCAACGCAAAAAGACCGGGAACGGTTGACTCCCGACGACATCGTCTTGGTCCATCATGGCCAGCGAGAACTCGGCAAGAAAGCCAGCCGGGCGGTGCTCGCTCATCGTGCGATTTACCAAAACGACCCAGACGCCAAAGCCGTCGTGTTCGCTCACCCGGTCAACGCGACCGCGTTCAGTGTCACGGATGTGAAGTTCAACACGCGGACGATCCCCGAGAGCTACGTGTTTCTGCTCGATGTGGATCACGTTCCCTACGGCGTTCAGTACCTCGCCGGCGGCAGCATTGCCAAGTACGCATCGACTCATTCCCCGGCATCCATTCTCGACAACGACGGGGTTGTGGTTGTCGGCACGAGTGTGCTTGACGCGTTCGACCGTCTCGAAGTTCTCGAAGCCACCGCTGAAGCCGTCATCAACGCCGGTGCGATCGGGAAGGTCGCGGTCATGCCCGACGCCGTCATCGATGAACTGCGTTCGGCGTTCAACCTGTCGTGACGGATTGCCTGGCATCCAACGTAGACCGCTGAGTCGGGCAGGGTTGCTAACCGCCGCTTGATCGGCCTCGAACAAACTTACAACGAATCATTCACCAACGAGTTCTATCCCCTCAACGACGATCTGCTCATGTTCCATCGCATACTTCTTCGACTCGCAACTGTTGGCTGTCTCCTCACGCCGCTCACGCTCGCCGCCCAAGACGCCAGTAACGTCCGCTCTCGCAGCATGGATCAACTGTGGGGTGATCGCGTTGTCAAACTACGAGCCGAAAACGCCGACCGCGGGCAACTGTTCGATGAAGGCAACTACGCGATGTTCATTCACTGGGGGCTGTATTCTCAACTCGGCAACAAAGTCGACGGGAAAACCTACTATGGGATCGGCGAGTGGATCATGCACAAAAACATGGCTCGCATTCCGATCGATCGCTACAAAGAACTCGCCGGCACGTTCAACCCGGTCGACTTCGACGCCGATGAAATCGCCAGCATCGCCAAAGACGCCGGCATGAAATACATCGTCATCACCGCCAAGCACCACGACGGTTTTGCGATGTATCACTCCAAGGCATGTGACTTCAACATCGTCGACGCCACCCCGTGGAACAAAGATCCGATGAAGGAACTCGCTCGCGCGTGCCGCGATGCCGGGCTCGGTTTCGGGTTCTATTACTCGCACAACCAGGACTGGACGTTCCCCGGCGGCGGTGGCGGACCGGGCAAAGACGAAAACGGAAATCGGGCAACGTTTGACGACTATTTTGAAAAGAAATGCCTACCACAGGTCCGTGAAATCACGACCGAATACGGCCCGATCGAGATCGTATGGTTCGACACCCCGGGACGTATGCCGAAACACTATGTTGAAAAGCTGGTCGAGGTCGTCCACGAAAACCAACCGCACGCGATGGTCAGCGGCCGCGCCGGACATGGCCTCGGCGACTACCAAACCCTCGGCGACATGGAAGTCCCACGTCACAACATCGAAGGCATGTGGGAAAGCGTCGACACGACCAACGATTCATGGGCGTACGCGTGGTACGACGAGTACTGGAAGTCACCACGGGAAATCCTCAAACGTTTGCTCGCCTGCGTGGGGCGTGGCGGAACTTACATGTTGAACATCGGGCCCAAAGGCGACGGCACCGTACCGGAACGAGCCGCTCATACACTCCGCACCGCCGGAGAATGGATCCGTCGCTACCCGCAGGTTGTCTACGCCGCAGACGCCTCGCCGTGGCAACATGCTCTGCCGTGGGGCGATGTCACTCGCCGCGGCAATACGCTGTCGTTGTGCGTCTTCGATTGGCCAACGTCCGGTGAGCTGTATCTGCCAAATCTGAAAACCGAAATCGTTTCGGCATCGTTGCTCAAAGGTTCCGAATCAACGCCGCTCGAAACCTCTCGCGAGAACGACACCGTTGTGATCAGCGTGCCGGCACGTGCACCGGAGAAATTGGTTTCCGTGATCGAGTTGAAACTCGCCGGCGAGCCCAAAGTGGATCCGACCTGGGCGATCGATCCGAATATCGAAACGACGCTGTTGGCCGAGTTCGCGGATGTGGAAAACGCGAAGAAGGAAGAGAAACGCTGGATGGAAAAATACGGCGAGTGGAAAGGCGTGGTCCACGCGTTCGAATGGAACGATCACAGTTCCGCGTCCTGGACCGTCGATGTTCTCGAACCTGGCGACTACAACGTCGAGTTGACGTACTCGGGCGAAGGCCGAATCGTGTGGGAAGTTGCGATTGAAGACGGCGAAACGATCCGCAACCAACAGAACTCGTCGCACAACTACCAACAGTTTCCGATTGGATGGATCAATTTCCCCGCCGCGGGACGCTACACGATCAAGGTCAATTGTCTCGACGGCGAACGGAAAACGGCGAGCCTCAAAGCCGTGCATTTCGCCCCCGCGTTTTAATCACGCATCGTCGCTAGGGAGCCCAAGTATCTGAATCCGGCACAGCGTAGCTGGATACAGCCCCACGTAGCTGGATTCGGCAGAATTCAGTCCACGCTCCCCAATGGCACCACAAACCGGATTCCACCTCCACACGTGAATCCGCGTCCGATCGAAGCAAAGGGAAACGCGAAAGACGAGACCGGAAAGGTGAGGAGCCGCAAACGAGCCCTCCTCACCTCGCCTCTTGGAACGCTGCTACAATTCGCCAGCTCTCCAATTCGCCGTTTGCCTTTCCAATTGCTGATCGTGCCCGTGCCTTTTCGTTTCGACAATTCGTATTCGCGGCTTCCCGCGACGTTCTTTGAAAACATCGTGCCCACGCCGGTCAAAAATCCGGAAACGATTCGGCTGAACGAAGAACTCGCCGCCGAACTCGGTGCGGATCTCGATACGCTCCGTTCTGACGTCGGAACAAAGATCCTGGCGGGCAACCAAGTCGCCGACGGATCGGAACCGATCGCGATGGCGTACTCCGGTCACCAATTCGGTGGATTCTCGCCTCAGTTGGGCGACGGTCGAGCGATCTTGCTCGGCGAGGTCGTTCGCAGCGACGGTGTTCGTTTCGATATTCAACTCAAGGGCTCCGGACAGACGCCGTTCTCGCGTCGCGGCGACGGCCGTTCGGCTCTCGGACCGGTTCTCCGCGAGTACATTGTTTCCGAAGCGATGCACGCCCTCGGAGTTCCGACGACACGTTCCCTCGCCGCCGTTACCACCGGACAACCTGTTTTTCGCGAAGGCCCGATTCCCGGCGGGGTGTTGACGCGAGTCGCCCGGTCGCACGTTCGCATCGGAACGTTCCAGTGGTTTGCCGCGCGAAGCCAGGACGATGACGTCAAGACTCTTGCCGACTACGTCATCGATCGACACTACCCTGAAGCGAAAGAAGATCCGCACCCTTATCGATCGTTATTTGATCGCGTGGTGCAGCGTCAGGCGTCGTTGATCGCACACTGGATGCAACTCGGGTTCATTCACGGCGTCATGAACACCGACAACATGAGCGTCTCGGGCGAGACGATTGACTACGGCCCGTGTGCGTTCATGGACGTTTATCATCCCGGAAAAACATTCAGTTCGATCGATCAGCAGGGGCGGTACGCGTTCGCCAACCAAAGTCCGATTGGTCATTGGAACCTCGCGCGTTTCGCCGAGACGTTGTTACCGCTGTTGGCGGACACAGAAGAAGAGGCAGTCGAGATCGCAACGGCGTCTCTCGATAAGTTTCCTCCGATCCACCGCGAAGAGATGCGTTCGCGTTTTTATGCCAAGATCGGGATCAGCAAGAACAGTGGCCTCGATAGCGATAACCACGACAGCGACTGGGACTTGGTCGACGGGTTGTTATCGATCATGGCGGACGGGCACGCGGATTTCACGTTGGTGTTCCGGAACCTTTCGGTTGCACTGGAACAAAACAATGCTCTGCCGGTGTCGAAATGGTTCGATGAACCGGACGTGTTTGCGGGATGGTTCGACAAATGGCGTCAACGTCTCGAAGGAGTCGACCGTTCGGCGGCCATCGAATTGATGCGAACGCACAACCCGATCTACATTCCCCGCAACCACCGAGTCGAACAAGCCATCGAATCTGGATATCGAGGTGACTTCCAACCGTTTCATCAGCTCGTCGATTTGCTGCGAAAGCCGTTCGATGAGCAACCCGAATTCTCCGAATACGAAAACCCACCCGAAGCCCATGAGGTCGTGCAGGCAACGTTCTGCGGAACCTAAATGCAGGGTCGTGAGCTCGATCCTATCCGGAAAAATCGATTAACCCACTCGCCGATGAGCATTCGCTCTGGTTATCCAAAACTATCCCGAAGGGATTCTCTGCGATTAGCCGTGGGGAGAGCGCCGCGACACCCACGGGGGCCGGCCCCCAGCGATGATTTGACCCCGGATGGGGTCATGGCAAACAAGCTTGAATCTCCGCGAGCGCTTCCGGGGTCGACGCTACTTCTAGGCAATTTGATTCCGGTGGTGTTCGCTACGCTCGACCACCGGCTAATTGCTGAAACGCCTTCGGCGTGAAAACGCTGTGGGGGATCTGCGGGAGGCGTTCTATCCCCGGTTGCCCCACGGAAGCCGCAGGGAACACGGCGATAACGAAATCAAATTTCCTGGCACGCAAGTGCGGCATCTTGTATCGCGAGGGCTCGTGACGACTTACCATAGACGTTGACGATTTTCTCTTCTTGATCCGAGGCGTCCCCATGCATCGCAGTGTCAACTATCTGGTTTTGGTCGTGGCAATGGGACTGCTGCACAACGTCTTCCTTCCAACAGTTGCTGCCCAATTCAATCCGCTCGCCGGTTTGCGAGAAAGACTCGAGGACCAAAGAAGACGCATTGAACAGTCGATGCAGAAGATGGAAGAAAACAGCCGCGAGATGCAGGATCGGCTTCGCAACACACCGATGATGCCAATGAGCGGCGGAGGTCTTCCGGCGGGGGCGCTGATCGAACAATCGCCTGCCGAGTCGGGCGGTTTGCGTCTGACTCCGGGACCGATTCGACACTCGCACGATGAACGCGTCCTCGTCAGAGATGCCGACGGAGCAACAGTCGTCGGCCGTCTTCACGTCGGCATCGGCTCAACGAACGTGGTGTTGATGCCCGACGGGTCATTGAAATCGTATCCGGCCGAACAAACGCAGCCGACCGAGAAACCATTCCAACCGCTGACAATGGACGAGCTCGAAGCGAAGTTGCTCGCCGACCCGAAACTGGCCGGATTCGAGTCGATCCGCAGTCGCCGATTTCTGTATCTCTACAACAGCAGCGAGTTGTTTATCCGGTCGTCACGTAACATCCTGGAGTCGATGTATCCGGCAGTGCGTCGGTACTTTGAACGGTCCGGGATCGACGTTCACGAACCCGAACTGCCGTTGGTCGTGATCGCGTTTTCGACCGATGAAGAGTTTCAAGAATACCGGCGAATGCCCTATGGCGTTGTCGCTTACTACGATTCGGAAACCAACGCGTCGCTGATCTACGAACGATCGGCGCTGTCAACGCATGCACCCGAGATCGCGGTGAAGAACGCGATTTCCACAATCGCTCATGAAGGTGCGCATCAGATCCTTCACAACATCGGTGTCCAGCAGCGGCTTTCACGTTGGCCACTCTGGCTCAGCGAAGGATTGGCGGAGTTCTACGCGCCCACTTCGGTCCAGAAAGGGATCCGATGGAGTGGGCTCGGATCGGCCAATCAACTGCGGATGATGGAAATTTCAAACGATTGGGAGAAACGCAAACCCAACGCGAGCGGCAACACGGTCCGCCGGATCACTGCCTCGGACGATCTCGATTCACTGGATTACGCCTACGCATGGGGCCTTATCCACACTCTCTCCCGGCGGCATCAGAAAGAGCTTTTCGCGTGTGTGCTCGATTGCAGCAAACGACGGCCACTCGAAGGAATCGCGGCATTGTCCGATGGATTCGATTCGCCGAGCGAGGTGTTTACGAAACACTTTGGTGACGACTACGCGAGCGTCGAAAAGGAAATGAATCGACACCTGTTGAGTTTGAAGTACGTCGACCCGGTCAAGAACCAAACCTACTATCTGGTCGTCGCCGGCAGTTCCGTGATGTTGACGAGTTCGCCGGACAAAGTGAAAGAACTGCAACGAACCTACCGAGGCCGATGCCAAGTGAGAACGTTTCCAAACCGAGCACTTGGCGAACGAGCGATGGCGGCGATCACTCGCTAGCCGGACCTATTGATGAGGTAAGGTTTTCAGAATGACGTAGCCGATGTCGCAAGACTTCGGTGGCCTGAATTCTGGCGAATCCAGCTACAGCGATTGAACACGTCCAGTTTCAAGTTGCTTTAATCGTTCGCCGAAAGATCACTCAGCTTCAATTCAACCGGCCATCCGTCGAACTGCCGGTAGGGCTGTCGCATGGTGGCATTTCGATCCGGCCAGCATTCCAGCACCATCCGGTCGTTTTTCGTATCGATGCGGACGACACCAAAGCCTTCGCCTTGGTGGATCCGGTACCGCGTGCCGATTCCGGCTTTGCGTTGTTCGGGTGTGAGGATGAACCGCGAGACATCGGTGTTCTTGTACGACGACATGGCTTCGCGGGGGCCCGGATTGGCGACCGCGTAGGTTTCGAAATGGTTTCCGAACGCATCTTGGAACTCACCGAGGTAGCTCGGCTGTCCCGGTTTTGGTCCGCCACCGATATGTTGTTTCGCGTTCGGGTAAAACCAACGCCACCAAATGCATCCGCCGGCGGGTTGGCAGAATTGGTAGACACCGTTTTTCGAACTCGGCGTGTTCATTCGTGTCACCGACGCGAGGTGTTGATCGCCGGTGAATAGAAACGCTCCGGCTTTCCCAAACAGATCGACCGCCCGGTCGCGTGCCGGTTTCGGCCAACCGTTGGAGTCACGATCGGGAAGGAGTTTTCCGTTGCCGATCGTGTTGATGGTCACGTAGTTGGTTTGGCTGACGATCACTCTTGCCGGTGTCGCGTGCTCATCCTCCGCCCACTGGCTCAGCATGCGAAGCTGGGCGTCGCCGAGCATCGTCGGATCGGCGCCCGCCTCGACACTCGGCATCGACGATTTGAATTTGCGGTCTTCGAGCAGAGCGAAATCCACGCCGCCGTACCGGAAGGTGCAATAATAATTGGTGATCCCACTGTCGCTCGGCCCAGGAGAGTAGGCGTCTGGATTGTGTCCACACATGGTTCGTTGGACCATGTTGACGAAGTACGCACTTTTGACGTAGCCGCCGCCTTTCTCCCATCCTTCGGTCATCAAACGACCGCCTTCGCCCCAGAGATTCGGATGCCAAACGTCGTGGTCGTCCGTCTGCAGCAAACAGGGCACGCGCGACGTGACATTCTGAAACGACCAATGCCAGATCAACCATTTATACAGATAGTCTTCACTCGGCATCGCGTCGGTCATGTCGATTGGCGTCGGCCACCACTCGTATAGCTGATCGCCGGTGAAGAACACGATGTCGGGTTCCTGTTCGATCAACGGTTCGCTGATCCCGTCAAAAGGAGCCCACTGATTCGCGGAAGTCCAGACACCGATGAACGATTCTCCTGGTTCGAGCAGTTTCTTGTTGGCGAGTGTTTTTCGTCCGATGTCGCCCGTACAGGAAACGCCGCCCACGACGAGACGACCGTCATCCGGTTCGGCAGGAACCTCAAACCGATACGCGGCGGCATCTTCGGGACCGTGGATCATCACGACGCGAAAGCTCGCCGGTGAGGAACTGTCGTAGTCGGTGACGCGGATCAATGCGTAGTAGTCCGGTTCGCTCACGCCGACGACGCGCGACACTGGTTCCCAAGTCCCGTCGGTTTGTCGTCGTTCCAACCGAACACCGGTACGCCGGCTATTCTTAGCATCACGTTCGACGTGAATGGTTTTTCCGATCGACATGCACTGCACCCCCACTTTCAGATCACCACCGGCGACCGAATAAAGAACGCCAGCGATCGGACCGTAGGCACGTTCAGGATGTGAGGCGATGCGATCACCGCGAACCGAGAGTCGACGGAACCGATGAGACGAACGTGCAGATCCCTGCATGCTGACCATCGCGATATTGCCCGCCAACCGTTTCTCGGGCAGTCGTGTCTCGGTTTCCGCGATCACCTCGCCGTCCTCGACCACGCTCGCTTTGACGCGAAACATCTGCGCGTCGATGCGTTCGCCGATGATCGTGAGTTCAACCTTAGAACCGGCTGCGATCTTTGACGGCACGGACGCAGACGCGAGCGGTTCGGGGAATCGGACTTCCGCGTCGGTGCCAAAGTCGCGAATGCATACGTTCCCTTCCTCGATTCCCATGTCGACGACGAACCCGCCACCGAGCCCCGGGATTCCTTGAATCATTGACGCTTGTTTGTAGTTCAGTTCACCTTCGCCGCCGGCCAATAGGATCCCAACGCGTCCCTCCGGTGTGGCTTCGGTTTGCAGTTCGATGGTGAACTGATTCCCTGAGTCGTTCAGGTCGTAGGTTAGCAAGTGAACGGTTCGCCAATCGTTGCCACCGTATTGCGGTTCGCACTGCAGTTGTCCGTCGACGATGCCCCAATCTTGCAGACGGTTTGCCCAGAATTCGGGCCCCGGCCAATGTCGATCTTCCGCCGACTGCCAATCGAAATCACCTGAGT
>NZ_ANOH01000182.1 GCF_000346505.1 Aporhodopirellula sallentina SM41 | reverse complement strand
GGCCGCGTTTTTCCGTGAGACAGGCATGCGTTTCAGTTGTGTTGCTGCTGCGGTTGACCGCAACGGTTGCTTGTTCGATCGTTCCTACGCAAAGGTATTTGAGATGCGTCATGCTCTGATTGTTTGTTTCGCGTTTGCGATGTGTTTTGGTGGCGTCGGCTGTCGTCGACCGGAAACTTCGCCGGTCGTTGAGAGTGGTGAACCCGAAGTTTCGATTGTCGCGGAGCAAACTCCGTCAGACGAACATCAGCAGCAAATGCTTGCCGCGAAGGATGCTCTGCAAATGCGTTTGTCCGGAAGGTTGATGGAGGCGATGGCGCAAGGTCCTGCATCGGCGATCCGAGTTTGCAACCAAGAGGCACCGCAGATCGCGTCCTCCGTCGGGGAAGAACACGGAGTCCGAATCGGACGCGTTGGCGTTCGTCTCCGCAATCCGAACAATACGCCGCCACCGTGGGCGAAAGGATTGACCGATTCGAATGTGAATGTTCCCACCTTTGTCACGTTGTCCGACGGTCACGACGCGGCCTGGTTGCCGATCAAGCTGCAGACGCAATGTCTGATGTGCCATGGCCCTACGGACCAAATTGCTCCGGTCATTAAGGATCAACTCGCGAGGTTGTATCCCAACGACCGAGCGACAGGATTTGCCGAGGGTGAACTGCGTGGATGGTTTTGGGTAGAGTTGCTGTAGCAACACTTCCGGTTGTCGTTTTCTCTGTGCCCACTTTTTCTCAATACTCTTCAACTGTTTTCAAATGAAGCTCCAATTTGCTGTGCCCGGTTTTGTCTGCTGCGTCCTAGCGGCGGTGTTTTGCTCGCCCGCTTCCGCCCAGTTCGGGAACTTCTTCGGTGGGCCGAAGATCGAAACGATCAGCACTGAGGATCTCAGCGCTCTGCTGGCTCAGCGACGCAAAGTCGTCGATGCGGCCACGCAAAAGAGGACACCCACGCCGGCGGCGGATTTTGTTGTTGTTGACGTTCGCAGTGAAGCGGAGGTGAATGTTTCGGTGATTCCGGGGGCGATCACCAAGCAACAATACGAGAAGAATCGGGAAAAGTACCGTGATCGGTTGGTGATCCCTTATTGCACCGTGGGGGGACGCAGCGGGGCGTACGCGAAGAAACTGGTGGCCGATGGGGTGAAGGTGAAGAACTACAAAGGCAGTATCTTGAAATGGATTGACGCCGGATTGCCCCTCGAAACACTCGACGGAAAACCAACCAATCGCGTGCACACGTACAGTGACCGCTATCAAGTTCCGAAGGCATACCAACAGGTGACCCGGTAGTGTCGGTGAAACGTGTGGTCTTGTTGGGGATCGGTCACACCAACGCGCACGTCGTCAAGAAGTGGGCAAACGACCCGATCCCTGGATGCGAGTTGACCTGCATTAGTCGGTTTCCGACCGCGACCTACTCGGGGATGTTGCCGGGGACATTGGGTGGGCAATTCGATGATGCCCAGATGCGTATTGATCTGCGGCCTCTGGCTGATCGTGCCAAGGCTGAACTGATCTTGGCCGATACGAACGGGTTGGATCTCGAACGCGGGCGAGTTTGTTTTGCGGACCGTGAGCCGGTCGACTTTGACGTCTTGTCGATTGGTGTCGGATCGATGCCGACCGGGTGGGACGATTTTCGAGACTCGCCGTTGATGGTGCCCATCAAGCCGATGCAGACGTTTTTACATCGGCTCGAAAATCATTTCGATCGGGCCGGGGAGGCTGCTAATCGAACGATCAAAATCCTGGTCGTGGGAGGCGGTGTCGCGAGCGTCGAGATTGCGTTTTGTTTGCAACAGCATTTGCAAAACCGTGGTTCGGCACGGCGTACCGAGATCGAGATTTTCACTAGCAGCGAGCGTGTTGCCGAGGGAATGAACGATCGCAGTGTGCGACGGATCGAACGTCTTTTACGAAAACGAGGGATTCGAGTTTGCTCGGGTTGTCGTGTGACAGAGGTAGGCGACGAAACCGTGACAACCCAAACCGGCGAGTCATACCCGGCCGATTGCGTGATTTGGGCGACAGGTGCGGCGGCTCCCACGGTGCTCGGCCGATTGGGATTGGAGACCGACGAGCGAGGGTTCATTGCGACTTCGGAGACGCTGCAGTCATTGACCGATCCGCGGGTGTTTGCGGTGGGGGATTCGGGAACGGTGGTCAAATCGCCTTCTCCAAAGGCGGGCGTCTACGCCGTCCGGCAAGCACCGATTCTTTGGAACAACCTGAAGGCGTTTATGTCCGGTGATGCGATGCAGCGTTTCGAGCCCCAGCAGGACTTCCTCAAGTTGCTCAATACCGGCGACGGGAAAGCACTGCTGGAATATGGGCCGCTTTCTCTTCATTCGCGGTGGGCTTGGCATCTCAAGACGTGGATCGACAAACGCTTTATCGCTCATTATCAATCCAGCGACCCGGCGGTCGACGTCGAACCGTGAGAGTGCAACGGCGCAGGTTGGTGACTTCTGCTTTGCAGGTTCTCGTCAAACGCCGTTGTCTTGTGCATGCCCGTTGCTAGTTCGGTGAATCTTGGCCGCTTCGTTCGCGGACGCAAACCACGGGATGAGGAGGCCGAACCACAGCATCGTGATGTCGTTCGACGTGACTGACGTGGCGTACAGAAAGAGTGCCAACGCCGAGATCACTTCGGCCGCGGGTTTGGCAATTCCTTTAATGATGACGATCGATTGACGCCGGAACCGCTTGCTGAGCATCGCGAACGCTGACGCGAGAGCGGGATCGTGGAACGATCGACGGAAAACATCGAGGCCGCGTGCGATGGTAAACACCACGACCAGAGCCAAGCTGCCGTCGATGAAGAATGCGGACGCTGCGACGATCGCGAGCAGAATTGGATAGGTGCGCAGGGCGATCCCGATCCCGAACCGATCGAGAAATTTCCCCGCGACAAAAAGTTGCGAAGTCAGGATCAGCGTATCGATGATCGCGTAATACGCAGCGAAGTACGAGATGAGGGATGACTCGTCTTCGTGCCAATAGTCCGAGACCGAAACCTTCCACTGATATCCGATCAACGTCAGGACGGCAGTCTTGATCACGATCAGGACGAGAATGTGTGAGCGGAACCGCAAGGCCGTTAGAGGCGTGTCTGGCTCAGCGGAATCTCCGACCTCCTGTGTCGACTCGAGCCGTTGCCGGTCTGCCGATTCGGGGTCGACTGTTTCCGTCTCCGCTGTTATCGGCCGAGCGGCTGGCAGATCGTCTGGTCGCCGTGGAGGGAAAGGAGATTCTGGTTTGTCGAATGTGTTGGCGTGCGCCGAATCGGTGTCCGAAACTTCGTCGAGCCGGCTCTCGGATTCGGTGCGTAGTGGTCTTCTCGGGAGAGACCATGCGAGCACGGCGACGACGAGGTCGAGTGCCGCGATGCCTTGCAGCATTTGGACGTTGCCGAGAACCGGTGCTCCCCAGGTCAGGAAGAGGCCAGCCAGAATACCGGCGACCGGAGCGCCTGATGCGACGAGGGTGTAGGGACGTTTCGATTCCGAATTTCGAAACCAGTCGGTCATGAGTGTGGTCAGAAAGACCGTGTTGAGGCATCCGCGGACCTCTGCCAAGACATAGATCAGCCCGAGGACGTAGATCGAGTGATCAGATACGCGAAGTTCCCACGAGAGTGCCGACGTTGAGGCGGCGAGCAACGACCAGATCGCGATGATGCAGTTTCGCGGGGACGCCAGATTGATGATCACATAGGTGAGCATCGACACCACCACGACCACCACAGCCGACGCGACGAGAACCAACGGCAACGCCGCCGAACCGACGCGCGCGAGGTACAGGCTCATTCCGATAGAACTGCTCAGTACGTAGGCGGCCGATGTCAGGAGGGCGAAGCAAAAGAGGACGCCGATCGCTCGGCGCGGCAGTAAAATCAAATTGACGTCCGGAGCATAAAAGTAGTGCAAGAATTGCGGTTTACGTGAGCAGCGTTTTTTCCTAGATAGCTCCCAGACTGTGAACCTAGGTGCAAAGAACACATTCAGATTCGGCGTTCTTTCTCCGGGATCATCGAACAATATCGAATAAATCCGAAGGACAGTGTAGAGCGTCGGAAAGGATGAGAACGTTCTTTGCCTGGTTTGTTGCCATCACCTTAATCCTCATTCGTTCGACTTGCCGTGTGAGGGTCACCAACGATATTCGGCCTGCGTTAAAGGAGGCTGGGGTGCGGTATGTTTTTGCTATTCTGCACGCCCACCAATTTGCCGCGCTGATGGTGGCGGAGAAGGGACTCGGTGCGATGGTATCGCGTTCGGCGGACGGTGAAATGATCGTTCCCTCGTTGACACTGAGCGGGTGCGCGCCGGTTCGTGGATCGAGCGGGCAAGGCGTCGCCAACCGAGGTGGCCGCACCGCGCTTCGCAACTTGATCGGTCATGTGATCAGCGGTTATCCGGCCTGTTTGACAGTGGATGGGCCGCGGGGGCCGCGGGGGCGCGTGCACAAGGGAATCGGTGATTTGTCGCGTCAATCGGATGCTGTGGTGTTGGCGACGGTCGTGGTGCCGACGCGACGGTGGATTGTCAGCAAGGCGTGGGACCGAATGCAAATCCCGCGACCGTTTTCAACGATTCATCTGCACTTCTCCGAGCCACTGAAGTGCGGAAGTGACGAGTCGCTCGAAGAGTATCGACGTCGAATCCAGGCAACGTTGGCCGGACTCGAGTCGGTGGTTGACCCGGAGGAGTACCAATACAGCGAGCCAAGGTTGCCCGGGATGAACGAGAATGTTTCGTTCGCCAAAGAAAGCAGCGTCGCTGGTTCATGGGCGAACCGTACCGGCGACATTGCCGCGCGTGCGGGGACGGATCGGTATCAGAAAGTCGCCTGAGCCAAGGTGGCACGCATTTTTCGTTTGATCATTTGAACATCGGATTTGTGAATTTTCTGTGATACGGCTGTGATGACGTTTAACACAGTCGCCCCAATCCGCCTCAAATGGTTGCTTCGCCTCGGGAAATGACCGCCGTGGTGACCGCGATCTCTGTGCGGAGCAAGACGCCAGGGGTGTTCTCTCTTGCCTCCATATGCCAAGTAGGTCAAAATGAACGCGTCGCCTTGGGCGGTCATTCGTACTTCCGTCTTTTCCGACGACGTCGCTTTGATAATGAAGAAATCCAAACTCGCTAAACTGCACCGGATGATGCCATGCATCATGTTGTTGCTGTTTGCGTTGCCGAGTTTTGGAATTACTACGACGGTCAGTCGTCTTTCACTCGACCGCGAGGCACAGAATCAGGCCGAAGAGTTGGAAGAGCGTGTTCCGTGTGCAGCGGAACGCCGCGAGCGGGCAAAGCGTTCTTTGGAATCCACTCCTTGTCCCCGGCGCGAGTTCGCGCCGCATTGGTCACCGGTCCGATCTGCCAAGACGTCACGGGCAATCATTGGTCATCGCCTCTCCTGCGATAATCTCGCGCCGATACGCTGTTAGGGCTGCGCGCTTCTCTGACCATTTGGGTCAGTCTGGTTTTCTCTCTTTTGTATTGACGGTGCTGTCTGCTGCATTGCGGTAACCTGTCGTACGCGGTGCCAGAGTGACCTTTCTTTTTGACAAACACCCTACCCTGGCCGACTCGTTGTGCGCGTTGGTTCGGGTTGGTTTTCTGTTTCCCGTTCTTATTGGGCGTTGGCGAATGTCGCGAACGCCCCCATTCCCACCAAGGTTCTGCATCGATGTCTTCTGATTCCACTTCTTCTTCCGGATCGACTTTAGTCCGAGACTTGATCTCGGGTTTGGTCGTTTTCCTAGTCGCCTTGCCGCTGTGTCTCGGCATCGCATTGGCCTCAGGTGCCAACCTCTTTTCTGGACTGCTCTCGGGGATTGTTGGCGGTCTCGTCGTCGCGGTGATCAGCGGTTCGCACACGAGCGTGAGCGGTCCGGCGGCGGGTTTGACGGCAATCGTTGCGGCACAAATTGCCGGATTGGGATCGTTCGAAGCCTTCCTGCTCGCGGTGCTCATTGGCGGTTTGATTCAGATCGGATTTGGGATCGCCAAGGGAGGTGCGTTGTCGGCGTTCTTTCCTTCGAGTGTGATCCGTGGGTTGCTCGCTGCGATCGGGGTGATCCTGATTCTTAAGCAAATCCCTCACGTGTTCGGCCACGACGCCGACCCTGAAGGCGAGATGTCATTTATCCAGCCGGACAGCGAGAACACGTTCACCGAAATTCTCTTGATGATCGCCGGTGACATTCACATCGGAGCGATGATCATTGGTGTGACGTCGATCCTGTTTCTCGCTATTTGGGATCGTGTTCCGAGGCTGAAGAAGTCGCTCGTGCCTGCACCGTTGTTGGTGGTGCTGTTGGGCGTGGCGATGAGTGTTCTGTTCAGCCGGTTTGGCGGAAAGTGGTTCATCGGCGAAAGCCATCTGGTTCAGATTCCCATCGCCGGAAGTGTTTCTGAGTTCATTGGCTTTTTGACGCTTCCTGACTTCTCGCAAATCTTCAACCCGAAGGTGTACATCGGAGCGATCACGATCGCGGTGGTGGCGTCACTCGAAACGCTGCTCAACCTGGAGGCGGTCGACAAACTCGATACGGAAAAACGAACCTCACCACCGAGCCGTGAGTTGATCGCACAAGGGTGCGGCAACGTGGTCTGCGGCATGATCGGTGGATTGCCGGTGACGTCCGTGATTGTCCGCAGTAGCGTGAACGTGAACTCGGGCGGGAAAACAAAATTTGCGGCGATCTTCCACGGGATCCTGTTGTTGCTCAGCGTGGCGATCTTGCCCAAGTACATGAACATGATCCCGTTGTCTGCGTTGGCCGCGATCCTGTTGGTCACCGGTTTCAAACTGGCCAGCCCCGCACTGTTCAAACAGATGTGGAAGGAAGGACGCTATCAGTTCGTGCCTTTCATCGTCACGGTTCTCGCGATTGTGTTCACTGATTTGTTGATCGGGATTCTGATCGGCTTGGGGGTTGCGGTCCTGTTTATTCTCAACAGCAACCTGCGTCGGCCCGTTCGACGCGTGGTGGAAACGCACCTCGAAGGGGACATCACCCATATCGAATTGGCGAACCAGGTTAGCTTTCTGAACCGTGCCGCGATCGAACGAATTCTCGACGAAGCCAAGCCGGGAACCCGGCTGATGATCGACGCGAGTGGTTCGGACTACATCGATCCGGATGTTTTGAGTTTGGTCCGTGACTACAAAAACAACACCGCTCCGGCACGTGACGTGAAGGTGAATTTGGTTGGTTTCCGATCGAAGTATCAACTCAGCGATGACGTTCAGTTTGCTGACTACACGACGCGTGAGTTGCAAGACAAAGCGACCGCCGATCAGGTGATCGACATCCTACGGGAGGGCAACCGTCGTTTCGTCAACGGGACTCGGTTGAACCGGGATTTGGGGCGTCAAGTCAACGCGACCGCCATGGGGCAAAACCCGTTGGCGGCGATTCTGAGTTGCATTGACTCTCGCGTCCCGACTGAATTGGTCTTTGACCTCGGTGTGGGGGATATCTTCAGCGTTCGAGTTGCCGGAAACGTGGTCGGCACAAAATCACTCGGCAGTCTCGAGTTCGCCGTCGGAGTGGCGGGCGTGAAGTTGGTTGTAGTGCTCGGACATACTCGCTGCGGTGCGGTGACTTCTTCGGTCAAACTCGTCGCCGGCAAACAGGATGCGATGAGCGTGACAGGCTGCGAGCACTTGCAAGCCATCGTTGACGAAATCGCCCCGAGTATCAAAGACGTGCCGCATTCACTCGATTCTTTGGGCAAAGACGAACTCGACACATATGTCGACAACGTTGCCAGGGCCAACGTGCTTCACACGGTCGGCGAGATTATTCGCCGTAGTCAGGTGATCCGCAACGCCGTCGACGAAGGTCGCGTCAAAGTGATCGGTGCGTTGTACGACGTGAAGACCGGAAAGACCGAGTTCTTTGGTGTGTCCCCTACTGGGCCCTCGGATGAGCCTGCTCATAAATCGTTCGCAGATTCGCCGCACTAACGTGCGTGTAGATCTGCGTTGTTGTGAGTGACTTGTGCCCGAGCAGTTCCTGCACGCTACGGATATCCGCGCCTCGATCGAGTAGATGAGTCGCGAACGAATGGCGGAGCGTGTGGGGGCTCGTCCGGGAGTCGAGTTCGGCTTCGGCGATGTACTTGTCGAGCATGCGGCCGACGCTGCGAGTGGTCAGGATGTTCCCAAACCGGTTGACGAAAACCGGTGCGGCCTGGCCGAGTTTTTCGCTCTCGGCCGATCGGTTGCGCCGGGCCGCGTAGGCTTTGATTGCTTTGATGGCATAGGATCCGAGCGGACTGATTCGCTCTTTGCGGCCTTTCCCGCGGACCCTGGCGATTCCCTGTTGAAAATCCAGGTCGCCGTCGCGAAGGGCAACCAATTCACTGACCCGGAGACCGGCCGAGTACATTGTTTCCAAGATGGCTCGGTCGCGTAGGCCGGCGGGGTCGTGAGCCGGCGGTGCGGTGAGAAGTCGGCCGATTTCTTCGTTCGAAAGAACCAACGGGAGCTTCCGATTGCGACGCGGGTTCCGCAGAGGTTTGGCCGGGTTGGTTTTGGCCGTACCTTCCCGCATCGCGAACTTGAAGAAACTACGCAGCGAAGCGAGCTTTCGCGAAATCGTGCTCTTGGCGTAGTCGGCTTGCTGAAGCGCCGATTGAAATTGACGCAGGTGCGACGGATCGAGTGTATCGAGCGTCGCACCGGCCATTGGTCCACTTTCAATCCACTGCGCGAACCCGAACAGATCCTCCCGATAGGCTTTAATCGTCAGATCGGAAGCGTTGCGTTCGGTCGCCATGTAGCGCAGGAACCGGGTGATCGCTGATGACAGTGAGGCTCGCGCCATAATCGGTTCCTCGCGTTCACTCGTTGCGTGGTTGCTGCTTGATGGGGAATCAATCCGATCGAGACGTTAGTGCGGCGTGACTCTCACGCGGTTGACTCTCATGCGAAGTCATCGATTGAGATGCTATCGAACTCCTCACTCGCAGCGAGTTCGTCGTATTCGGTGATGACAGTTTCGCGAATTTTGCGCGACAACATGGCCGCGTCGTACCAGGAAAAATCTAGATCGGGGTTAGCGGCAAAGCGAGCGAGCTGTCGGAGCGTTTCATCACGGTTGTCGTCGTCAAACAAAAAGATGAACTTCTCTTCACCTTTGACCAAGGCCAATACGTTGACTTCCTTATCCATCTTTTGATCTCGTCCTGAGTTGGGTCACACGGCGGGGGAGGAATGTCGCGTCGAGGGGGCTCGGTTCGGGAGATCGGGCCACGCAACACTTCCGACGTGTGCTCAGTATCGGCTCACAGGCCAACGAAGAATGAGGTCGCTTGGGTCCTGACCGCCTCGAGACTCCAACATTTCCACGATGTGCAGGTGACAACAGAAACGAATGAAATCTTCGCTACGCTTGATATAACCCTGCCAAGACATTCCGCGAGCGTCGTCGCCCGTCTCGACGTAATCCGCGAGTCTTGCCGTAAAGTAAGGGTCGTCACCGCGATAAAGTCTCGTGTGTGACAAAACGGGCTCATGTTGACGGACCATCATCGGTGCCACCGGCTGCGGCGGATCGGGGATCAGGTCCGTCGGTTCAGGCCAATTGGCAGGCAGTGTCGAGGACGCGTCGATCTGGCCGTTGACCCATCCACCGTCTTCGACGAGGCAGTCGTCTGCGTAAACGGGGCCGGAGACGATGCCGTCGAGCGAACCGGTTTCGGCGTATTCGAACTCCGCGTGAGGACCGGCGTGCCCGTTTGGTAGCCCGGCTGGCGATTGGGCCGGTTGGCCGGGCGAAGAGAGCATGATTTGTTGCTCGGTAACGTTTTCGGTGAACTGTGTGCGAGAGATCCGCGATCGGGCAACGGGTTCACCCCACGGGTCTGACTCCGTAGGGGCATGCTCTGCTGGGTTGCGATCTGCAGGGGGACGGTCTGCTGCGGAAGGGATGTGGTTGGGTGATCCTGGTTGGGCGCCGGTAACGGTTGGCATCGACGCCAGCGGTGCGGGACGAGGTTCCTGTGTCTTGAGTTGGCTGCGTGCCAATTCGAATTCAGCTTCTCGGGCAATACGGGCTGGGATTTTGTCTTCCGATTCGGTGCCCCACGGCAGTCCGTATCCGGGCGGAATCGCGTGAAACCCTTCGTTGGCCGCGTACCAGTGAACGGTCAAGCCCATTCGCGGCGGGTAGTAGGCGTCGAAGTCGGTGACCGATCCGACGACGATCGCTTCCACGTCCATCATCTGGGCTAGCTTTTGGAAGTCCTCGCCGGATCGTGGTTCACCGAATTGGGCGGAGAACGCACGGTACTGCAGCGCGGTGACGCCGACCGGAAGGACTTCGAATCCGGGAACCGCTTGGAGAGCCGCGTAATAGGCTCGCCCGACCGCTTCGCCGTCGACGTTGGGTTGGTCGCTCTGGTTGAAGAACGGCAGCACCGCCACGCGTTTGAGCTGCGGGAATGGGTTGTGCAACGTGTCGCGGGTCCGGGTTTCGGGAACCAACGCGCATCCGCCGCCCGTTGCGAGCATGATCAGCCCGAGCACGACCATGCGAGATATCCGACAAGCGATCGTCGCGGTCCCCGTCGCCGGGTCAGCGGATGCAGTGTCGATCGTTGTCTGAACGTTTGGTGCGAGTTTCACGGGTTCAAGCCAGTAGCATGACCGCGCATTTCCTCCACCCCCTGTTCACTTATCGACAAGGGGGAAGGCAAACTTTGCCTAATCCGAAAATTTCCTCGACCGATTCATTTCCATCGCCTGTGGGCGAACCTCACCGCACCTGCTAAAATCCTTCCTCTCAGCCGGATGGGTGGCCGAGTGGACGAAGGCTCTAGTCTTGAAAACTAGCGTAGGGGTGACTCTACCGTGGGTTCGAATCCCACCCCATCCGCTTCTTTCTTCGCCGTGTTGGCGATCACGTCGCCTCGAAGATGCGAAACGGCGGGGCGTAACGGACATGGCCCTGGACGCCATCTAACGCTCCAGGGGTCAGTTCCAACGCCATCCATGCGGGCCCGCCGCCGAATGGAGATTGCAGCGGTTCGGCTAACTCGGCAGAAAAACCGAATCGTGGGTAGTAGTCCGCGTGTCCGAGCACAACGACGATCGATTCTCCGCGTTCGCGGCAGGCGTCCAAACCGGCTCGCACGAGTCGGCCGCCGATCCCGAGTCCTTGGTACTTCGGACAGACCGCCATGGGGGACAAAGAAACCGCGTCAATCGAGGTTTCGTCGGCGATGATTTTGACGGGGCTGAAAAGAATATGCCCCACGACTTTGCCCTCGGTTTCCGCAACGAGGGAAACACTCACGTGATTGCCTTCACGCAACGCGTCGACGAGGTTGGCCTCGTCCTCACACTCAAAAGCGTCTCGGTGCAGCGTATGTATCGCTTGTTGATCGGCCTCACATTCGCACCGTATCGAAACGTCCATAGGAAGCCTCCGTCACAATGTTGAATGGCTGTTTTTCGCAGTCGAATCCAGGCCGTCCATTCTAACGACCCGAATTAGGAAATGTCGATTGGGAAGAACGACGCTTGGTCGAGGTCGTGTTCTCACGACGCGGCGGTGAGGAGCGCTTCTACAACGCGGTACCGCAACTGTCGCAGAACTTGGCATCGCCGTCGTTGACTTCGCCGCAAGAGCCGCACGTTTTTGAGAGTGCCGAACCGCACTCGTCGCAGAATTTGGCTTGTGCGTCGTTCGGGTTCCCGCATTTCGCACATCGAACCGCGTTGCCTTGCATCCCTTGGCTGAGGCCCGCGCTGATCGCCGATGCCATCGTTTTCACACCGCCCTGCGTTCCTTCGGCCATGTAGTTGAACGTGTCTTTTCCGACCGGAGCGATTTCGCCGGCATGGTACCGAGCAATCGCACCGACAAAGCCGACCTGTGTCATCACCGCCCCGACAAACATCAAAGGCAGGCCGACAAAAGCGCACCAGAAATAGCGAGGCGGTCCGAAGCTGCCGAACGAGGCAAAGAAGCTGACCATACCCACGATCGTAAACGCGACACCGGTGAGCAGAATCAATGGGCCCAAAACGCGAAGCAACCCGCGTGTTTGGGTGTGACCCGGGTTGAGCTTCTCTTCTTCGGGGATGGGAGCGTTTGTCATGGTCTTGTCTAGCGAATGCGGCCCGCATGCACCGCAGGCGTGGTATCACGAATCGTTGCACGCAAAAAAAAACGCAGCAACAACCCTACTCGTAATCTAGGCGAAATGCGGAGCGTGATGGGGCGCGGCTTTTTAGGGAAACGCCTGTTTTCGGCCTTCGCGAGACCTGTCGGGCGATCTGAATGGGACGATCGCAGTTGGGTAAATCCGGTTGGGCAATTCCGGTTGGGCAATTCCGGTTGGGCGTCCAAGCGCGAGCGGACGCCACGGGGCGCAGAGTCTCAGAACGAGTTGCCGAACAGGGAACTGTCGCTGCGTCGGTTCTTCCACAGGTACCGGATGCGATTGGCGATCGGTGGGTGAACGCCATCGTCGATTTGGATCGTCCGAAACAACACGTGCCGGGGATTCGCTTCGATCATTTGCACGAGTTGTTCGATTTGTGACTCTGTGAAACGAATCTGTTGTGGGTCATCGAGCAAAGATTCCCAGTCGAGTCGTTGCAGTCGATTGAGCAGCTTGGCTTGTTTCTGCAATTGCTCTGCGTAGTCTTCGTCGTCAACAGAGTCGGCTTCCCACATGTACCGGAGGAAGCCCGAGAGCGATGTTTGTCGGTTGGCTTCCGCTCTCATTCGCAGTTCTTGTTTCACCGACTCGTACAGGTGTTCGTCGGCGACATGGCCGAACGGGGTTGCCTTTTCAATCGCGGTGGCAACGTCTTTTTGGGTGAGCGTTTTGTGTTTGGCGGTACGGCCGAGCATCTCGAGTTCGAGATGTTGTCGTTGTTCGTCGTCGAGACCGATTTTGATCAAGCCGCTGATCGAGGGTTCGATTCCGTTGACCTGGGCACCGAAATCGTCGCACAGGTATTCAATGGCGCGGCCATGTTTGAGCATCCCCATGCCGCTGATTCGCCAGAAGAAGAAAGAGCTGATCATGACGGCAAAGAAGCCGACCGTGTCACCGAGATCGGACGCCTGGATCACAAAGATCGCGGCCAGAACACCGATCGCCAGGGTGAGGATGCGAAAGCGGTCGGCGTTGAGATAGAACCGGTAGTAGTGACCGAGTTCGTGTCCCATGATGTCCTGGATCTCGTCGCCATTGAGTTTGTGCAGGACTTGACGGTGGAGATAGATGCCGTCGAGTGATCCGAAGAAGCGACCGATCCGGACGGCTCCCGCGTTGAGCGTTTTATCGTTGGTGACGAACACCGGAATGTGTTCATCGGGGAGGCGTAGTTTTTTCAGCGTGTCGCGGTACAGGCTCTGCAGTTTGTATTTGTCCAGATCGCCAAAACGCGTGGTCTCTTTAATGTCTTCGAGGCGTTTCTTTCGCTGGCCCCAAATCATCAACAGGTCTTTGATAAATGGACCGATCATGACTAGGCCGGCGGTGACCGACAAAACCGGCTCATGCAGGACTCGATCCCAGCGGATCACCGCTACCAGGGTTCCGATCAACACCAGGCGCAGGGCGACCGTGAAGGTCACGTATTGGTTGGCACGACGGAGTTGTTCGAGCAGGTCGGCTCGGTCTGGTATCGCGGCTGTCATTGCGGTTGAGTCGTTGCGATGAAAGTGGAGCCTAGAAGAATGCTTCGAGTAGGACGCTCAAGAATCCGCCACTCGGTTTGCCGCGTGTTTGGTAATAAACATGACCGGGCCCGGTGTAGCGGTTGATCAAACCTTCGCCCGACATCAGTGAATCACGAATGCTCTCGGTCGCTTTGACCAGTTGGTAGGTGACCGAGTCGGAGAACGCGACCATGAATCGGTTATCGACGTAGATGGTTTCATCGGCGGCGAGTTCGCGATGAACAACCGAACCGTAGCTTTGACAGAACACATGCCCGGCACCGGAGGCATGCATGAGAAAGAGGCCCTTCTTGCTCATTAAACCCTTCAGGCCGCCGTAGGTGGTCCGAATGTGGGTCGGACCGGTATTTGCCAAATAGGATCCGCGGGTGAGATAAAAGCCGCTCTCGTCGGTGATTTCGAGGACAACGATGTCGCCGTAGCTCTCCGGGGCGAGAACGACCTGTTCGTCATCGGACTTTGCCCGGAACTCCGCAGTGAAGAAGCTTTCTCCACCGAGCAAACTTTTAAAGCCGCTCGACAGAGAGTGTTTTCGTGGCGGCTTCTGGGGGACAGGGACGTTTTTTAGCGTCTGGGACTCTTTCGCGGCCGTGCTGTTTTCGACGCCTGCATCTTCTGATTCGCCGCGGGCGGTGGGTTCGTGTGACGAACCTCTCCCGATGTGCGCGGCGATTTTGACGCCAGAGGTCATGGTCAGCATGCTGTTGGGCTGCGCAACAACAAACTCGTCTTGTTCGAGTGTGATTTCGAGAGTCGAAAAGACGGGAGAGTGCTGAACCTGAAACTGCATGAACGCGGCGTCGCGAAAGGTGACCGTGAAAAACCGATCCTATCGACCCGAATTAAAAATCGTCGCCAGCTTCGGTTGCGTATTTGTTTCGCATCATATAGCCGACAAAGGCGATGACGCCGAGGATACCGAGGAAGATAAACAGAGCGACCATTCGAGAGACGCCCAAGATATCCGAAATGCCGGTGATGCAGATGTCGTAAATGACAATCCGAATGAACCAACTAATGATGCCGCCAATGCCGCGGCGGGCCAACAAACGGGAGGAGGGGAATGCCAACATGTCAGTGACTCACGAAGGATGGGGAGTGGTTGGATGGCATTTCATAGGGGGTTGGTGAGGCGACGTCAAGTTTGGCCATTGTGGACTGCGAAATGCTCGCGGCTCATTATCGGGTGCGTCGATGTGCGAGAACAGGCGTTGAAAACCGATCCGGATACTCGTCCGGCGATCGGTATTCGCCTTGGTTAACGCGATACAACCGGGGCGTATGCCTGCCTGCTGATCCACCTTTCGAGGTTTTCGGATCGGCTCTTACGAAAGGTTGTTAGCGTTTAATGAAAAGGACGATCTGTCCTGTCGCCGGTTTTTGCCAGAGCGAGGAACAGGAATGGTGGGTGTTCACGCGTTCACGATAGGTCGGCGAGGTCCATTGCCGTGTTGGCGTTCGCTCCACTAGGATGCTGCGGAACCGGACACGAATTTCCAGATCGCTCTTTGAATCGTTGCTCACCGAAAATGCTTTCCATTTCGCCGACATACCTGCTGTATTACCTGCCTTTGATCGTCGCGATTTCGCTGGTGTTCGGTGCGACGAGGCACGAGGACATGACCTTAATTTTGAAACACGCGTTGCACACCGCCCGCTGGATCACTGGATTCATGGGGATCGTGTTCGTGGTGTTGTTGGTCATGGATTGGATGGTATAGGCCGATGCGAATTCTAACGCTCGGCGGCGGGACAGTCGGACGCTGGATCGCGGACATGTTGTGCCGTCGTCGACACAGTGTGACGTTGATCGATAGCGATCCCGAGATCGTTCGCTCGATTAACAGTGAATTGGACGTGCGGGCGATTGAAGGCAACGCCTCGCAGAGCACGGTCCTGTTTTCGGCGGACGTTCTCAGTGCGGATTTGTGTCTGGCCGTTACCGGTAACGACGAGGTCAACATTGTCGCCGCGAGTATGGCCAAGGCCCTCGGAGCCCGGCGATCGATCGCGCGTGTTTATGCGCCCGCGTTCCGCGACCTGGCCACGTTTGACTATCAACAGCACTTTGGCATCGACCGTTTGTTGTCGCTCGAACAGTTGTCGGCGTCCGAGTTAGCGCGTGCGATCCGCAATCCGGACGCGATACCGCTGGAACACTTCGCACGGGGACAGTTGCAGGTTTATGAGATGGAGGTGGCCTCGGGGGCGCCTGCAGCGGGTAAGAAGTTGATGGAACTCGATCTGCCGCCCGGAGTGCGGGTGGGGTCACTCGCTCGGGAAGGCCGAATGTGGATTGCCAGTGGTGCGGACGAAACGCACGTTGGTGACCGCGTCAGTCTGGTCGGGATGCCCGACGCGATCAGTGTCGCCCGCAAGGTATTCGGTGGCGAGAAACGGGCGCGGAAGAAAACCAAGGTAATGATCGCTGGGGGCGGCGAAACGGGGTACCACTTGGCGAGTTTGCTGGGTCGGGAAGACTTTCGCATTGTGCTGCTCGAGACGGATGCTCATCGATGCGAACAACTGTCGAAATTGTTGCCGCACGCGACAATCGTGCAGGCGAGTGCCAACCGCCGCAGCGTTCTCGAAGATGAAGGCGGCGGCACGGTCGATTACTTCGTCGGTTGTACCGGAAACGATGAGAGCAACATCATGGCGGGCGTGGAGGCGAGGGAACTCGGCGCGTCACGCGTGATGTGTGTCGTCGGTCGACCCGACTATGCGAACGTGGTCGGCAAACTGGGGATCGATTTGGCAGTGAGTGAACGTGACGTCGTCGCGCGGCAAATCCTCGGCTTTCTGAACGAGGGTGCCGTGATCAGCCAAACAAAACTTCCCAACGGTTCGATCGGCGTCTACGAACTCGAAGTGCTTCCTGAATCGCCGATCACCCGAGCGTCGCTGGCAAACCTTCCGCTAGCCGGGCGATGCCTGATCGCCGCGATCCAACGCGATGGATTCGTGCGGGTGCCGATGGCGAAGGATGTTTTGAAAGTAGGCGACATTATCGTTGCGTTGATGGATCTGGACGATACCGACGAAATCCTCAGCCTGTTCCATTCCGATTGATGACGGATCGCCTTCCACGAAGGTGTCTCTTACAGATTGCGTAGATAATGTTCGAAGTTTGGGCTGATATTGGCGGGACGTTTACGGATTGCCTGGTCACGCGTCGCGAATCGGGATCGCCTCCGCGACAAGAGACATTGAAAGTGCTCAGCAGCGGTTTGGTCACGGTCGACCTTCTGAGCGTGGCGTCATCTCGCGAACTGTTGGTTCGAATGCCGCGATCTTTGGTCGAAGACGATTTTTGGATCGGCGCGAAACTGGTCGATTCCGAACGCGTCGATCGAGGCGTCGTGGTTCAATGCGAGATCGAACATCCACATGATGAGGTGACCGGCGGCGAGTCGCCCGTTGACGAGGTGACCGTTGACGAGGTGATCGTTGACGAGGTGATCGGCGATGTCCATGTGCAATTGACTCTCGATCGGGATCACGGGGTTACGACGGAGGGACAGCCATCATCATTGCGTTTGACGCTCGATGCCGGATTGGAGGCGCCGGTCCTGGCGACCCGTTTGTTGTTAAGCCGATTGTTCGGTGAACGGGTTGGCGTTCGAAATCCCCTGCCCCACTTGCAGGTGCGTTTGGGCACGACTCGCGGGACAAACGCTTTGCTGACCCGAGGCGGTGCGTCAACGGCGCTTTTCATCACAGAAGGGTTGGGGGATTTGCTGTCGATCGGTACTCAGGACCGACCGGATTTGTTTTCGCTAGACATTGTCAAACCGGAGCCTCTTCCGAATCGAACGATCGAGGTTCACGGGAGAATGAATGCTCTGGGCGAAGTAATTCATCCCATCGATAAAGAGTCGCTTCGTCGTGAAATGCGAGAGCTTTATGAATCAGATGATCGGCCGGAGGTGATTGCGATCTGCCTGATGCACTCGTATCTCAACGATGCGCATGAACGGATCGTCGAACGTATCGCACGCGATGTCGGGTTTGAACGTGTCGTGCGTTCGACTCAGGTGGTTGCCCTGCCCCGGATTGTGCCACGGGCGGAGACCACAACGCTCGATGCTTATTTGCAACCGGTACTCGAAGACTATGTTGCACGGGTCAATCAACAATTCGGTGGACCGGAGAGGTGCTTGCTGCGTTGGATGACCAGCGGTGGGAATTTGGTTGCGTCAGAAGCATTTCGTGGACGCGAAAGTGTTTTGTCTGGGCCTGCCGGTGGCGTTGTTGCACTCGCTGAGATTGCGAGAAAGCTGCAAAGCGATGGTGTGCAGGTCGACGGTGCCGTGGGGCTAGACATGGGAGGGACGAGCACCGACGTCAGTCGTTTCGACGGAGAGATCGGGAGACGCCAAGAGAGCCAGATCGGAGGCATCCGGATTCTTTCTCCGATGATGGATATTCACACGGTGGCGGCGGGCGGCGGTTCGATCTGCGGTGTCCGGGATGGTCGGCTGTTCGTCGGGCCGGAGAGTGCCGGTGCCGACCCCGGTCCGGCCTGTTATGGACGGGGAGGACCGCTGACGATCACGGACCTGAATGTCGTCTTGGGACGTTTGCCGATCGAGCGGTTTCCGTTTCGGTTGGACCCCGACGCGTCCTGGCAACGGTTGGAGGCGATACGTCGAGAGTTGCCGGTCGAGATCGCGACTTCGGCGAAACAATTGGCGGAGGGATTCCTGCGAATCGCGGTCACCGAAATGGCCGAGGCGGTTCGAGTTGTGACCACAGCAGCGGGCAACGACGTGCGCAAAATGGCTCTCGTCGGTTTCGGAGGTGCGGCGGGCGGGCATCTGTGCCGTGTCGCAGAATCGCTCGGAATATCGCATGTGATCGATCATCCGCAGTCTGGAATTCTGTCGGCCGTCGGGATCGGGCACGCACCGGTCGGGAGAATCGTGACCCGCGCGATGCAGGAAACGATCGCTGCGGGTGTGTCACCGCGATCCACATCCGCGGATGTCTTGGCGGCTATTCGTGAGGTCTCGACGGAGTTGCGGGCAGAGTGTTTGGAAACGCTCTCTGAAGAAGAGTCGCTGTTGAAAAAGGATTCGTCGGGCGGGGGACCATCGAGCCAGCACGGCGGTAATGTGGAGGTGTCGATTCGGGCGGATGTTCGATACATCGGAACGCAGTCGACGTTGGAGTTGCCGCTCGAGCCTGCGGAGAGTTTGGCGGAACGCATGGATGCCAAACACGCGTCGACGTTTGGGTATGACCGACCGAACATGGCGATCGAGGTGGTGGCGATTCGCTGCGAGGCAACCGTTCGCCAGACACACGGAAACGGTGCGGCGATGGCAGGCGATCGATCGCGCCCCAACGGTGACTCCGCCGAGACGCAGGGATCCCGTGAAGAGGTGTCTGTTCCTGTTTTGGACCGCGAGCAGTTCATTGGTGGAGAGACGTTTGACGGACCCACAATCGTGGCCTCGGCACATTCGATTCTAAACGTCGAAGCCGGGTGGACCGCCGCGGTGCAAGCCGACGGGACGATTCATATGCATGCGGTCGCTGCCAGTCCGGAGAATGCGTCTGGCTCGTCGTTGCAGCCAGAAACGGAAACGCGAGAAGGCCAACACGCCGATGACGCGATCGAGATGGAGATCGTTGCCCGGCGGGTGCAGGGAATTGCGGAGGCGATGGGGGAAGTCATCCGTCGCACCAGCGTCAGTGTGAACGTCAAGGAACGGCGCGACTACAGTTGTGCGGTGTTCTTGGGCGATGGTTCACTGGTCGCCAATGCGCCCCATGTTCCGGTGCATCTCGGTGCGATGGGGCATACCGTGCGAAGCATCATCGCGTCTTTCCCGCGGATGCAGCCTGGGGACTGTTTCATCAGCAACGATCCTTTCTCGGGCGGGTCGCACTTGCCGGACGTGACCGTTGTAACGCCTGTTTTTTGCCAAGACACTGCGTCCGATGATGCGACGTGGCGGCCTGAATCATGGCCATGCGATTATTTCGTTGCGTCACGTTGTCATCATGCGGAGATCGGCGGAATGGTTCCCGGGTCGATGGCGCCGGAGGCGACCTGTTTGGCCGATGAAGGGATCTTGATCCGAAACATGCCGCTGACCCAAGCGGGCGTTTCGCACCATGATTCGCTTCGCGAGTTGCTCGCGTCGGGGCGTTATCCGTCTCGAAGCGTCGAAGAAAACATGTCCGATATCGCGGCAGCGGAGGCGGCCGGACGTGAGGGAGCAGGGGCGATGAGAACACTGTCTGAGTCGTTGCCTCCGCGTCGTCTCGCCTCGTTGTTGCAGAGGTTGATGCGTGTTGCGGGCGAGGCGACTGCGTCGTGGATTGATTCACTCGGCGACACGGAACGTCACTTTGCCGATTGTCTCGACGACGGAACCCCACTGGCAGTCACGTTGCGGCCGGATCCCACTGCCCGTCGACTCGAGATTGACTTCAGCGGAACGGGTGGCGTTCACCCGAACGGTTTTAACGCGACACGGTCGATCGTGACGGCAGCGGTACTGTATGTACTGCGATGTGTGACCCCAAATGAGTTGCCTTTGTGTGACGGTGTTCTGCGAAGGATCGATTTAAAGATTCCTTCGGGATTGCTCGATCCACCCGGTCATGAGGATCCGCGACGTTGCCCGGCGGTGGTGGCGGGGAATGTTGAGACATCCAATCGAGTCGTCGATGTGTTGCTCGGTGCATTGGGGGCGGCCGCCGCGTCACAAGGAACGATGAACAATCTGCTCTTGGGGGATGACACGTTCGGGTATTACGAAACCATCGGCGGTGGCGCGGGAGCGACGGCTTCGGCTCGTGGGGCTGATGCGGTTCACACCCACATGACCAACACTCGGATCACCGATCCGGAGGTGTTGGAGACACGGTTGCCGGTTCGTCTTCTTCGGTTCGCTGTGCGTCGCGGCAGTGGAGGTAGCGGACGCCATCGTGGCGGAGATGGTATGCTACGAGAACTGGAATTCTTGAAGCCTCTGACTCTGTCTCTGATGACATCGCGGCGAACCACTTCGCCGTATGGGATGCAGGGAGGAGAGCCGGGGCAGCCCGGGCGTCAGACGTGGATTCGGGGGAACCAAGAGACTGTCTTGCCCGCGTGCACGACCTTGTCGATCGAGGCGGATGATCGACTGCGGATTGAAACTCCGGGGGGCGGCGGTTTTGGTGATTGAATTTCGTCGCAGTCGGCGAAATCTCAGACCCAACACGCCGGACGGTGCGTACGACCGGTTCTCTTCAAACAGCCTTTTCTTTTCTAGCCGCCTCTTTCCTAACCGCCGACCGCCGTAACATGCTTGAAATTCATGCGTTGACTAAACGGTTTGTCGCGGAGAATGAAGTCGTCTGTGCGGTCAACGGTTTGTCTTTCGAAGTCGGGCCGGGCGAAGTCTTTGGCCTGCTCGGTCCCAACGGTGCGGGAAAGACGACGACGTTGCGGATGGTGCTCGGTTTGGTTGTCCCGGACGAGGGCTACACCGAGGTCGCGGGAATCCGTACGTCGGAGGATCCTTTTGCCGCCAAAGCGAAGCTCGGTTTTGTCTCCGCGAGCGACGGGGTTTATCCCTGGTTGAGCGTTCGTGAGATGCTGTTGTATTTCGCGGATCTCTATGGGGTTGGGCCTGATGAGGCGATCGAGCGGTTGGGCATGCTCGCCGAAGTGATGGACATCCAGGGACTGCTCGATCGGCGGGCCGGCACGCTTTCCACCGGTCAACGTCAGCGGGTAACGCTCGTGCGAGGCCTGATTCATGATCCACCGGTCATGTTGCTTGACGAGCCGACTCGGGGCCTCGACGTGGTCGGCGTCCAAACCATCTTTCGTTATATCGCTCACCTTCGGCAAGTCGGCAAAGCGGTCGTCGTTTGCACGCACCGGCTCGATGAAGCCGAGAGGTTGTGCGACCGCTTTGGGCTGCTGCACCGCGGCAATTTGAAATACCACGGAACGCTCCAGACGCTCCGTGATGAATCCGGCCGCCAGCATTTGGTTGAGATGTTCGACGACCTAATGAATCCTTCATCAACTTTGAGTGAGACCGCTACGTGAACTTGTCATGGTCTCGGTTGGCACGACTCAGCCGGAAAGAGCTACGCGAAACGCTCCGTGATCGCCGTACCATTTTGACGTTGGTGATGATGCCATTGCTGGTGTATCCCCTGCTCAGCATGGCGTTGAACCGTTTCCTGTTGTCAGCAGGCGGTCCCGGCGAGACCGGATTCATCGTCGGGGTGGCGACGCCGATGGAAAGCAATTGGTTGCAGTCGCTGTTGGATGACCCA
>NZ_ANOH01000181.1 GCF_000346505.1 Aporhodopirellula sallentina SM41 | reverse complement strand
TTTGGAGTTGTTTCTCGAGCGTCAACGCGTTGGCGGGGCGGTCGCCCGGTTCTTTCGCCAGTAGCTGTTCAATCAGGTCGGCGAGCGGTTGAGGTATATCCGGGTTAAGGTCGCGAACCGGTTGAGGCGAACGCGTGAGCAGCGCGACCAACTGTTCGGCGATTGCCGGTTGAGCGGTCGGCAGCTTTCCGGTGCACATCTCGTAGAGAACGACGCCGAGGCTGTATAAGTCGCTGCGGTCATCTAAAGGATCACTGCGTGCTTGTTCGGGAGTGAGGTAGCCCGGCGTCCCGCATACCGATCCCACGCCGGTGGAGTCGCCGGCGGGCGATTGGGCGAGCGCCAAACCGAAGTCCAGAATCTTGATCCGCTCGGTACCTTCTTCCACCCAGATGTTCGCGGGTTTGATGTCTCGGTGCACGATTCCTTTCGCGTGTGCTGCGGCGAGACCTCGACAAATTTGGCGGGCGTAGTTGATCACTCGTTCATAGTCGACCGGCTCCTTGCGCGCGTTCACCGCCTCGAGGGTTTCGCCTCGGAGCAACTCCATCGCCATGAACGGAGTCCCCTCGTGGGTGCCGACTTCGAAGATGACGACCACGTTGTCGTGGTGAACCGCCGCCATCGCACGGGCTTCTTGAAGGAACCGATCACGACTGTTGGGCGTGGACGCGATTTTCCGGTTCATCACCTTCAACGCGACCGCCCGTTCGAGCACGGTGTCTTCGACGCGGAATACGTACCCCATTCCGCCGCGACCCATCTCTCCCAGAATTCGATACGTTCCGAGCATGCCGAGATCGCCCTCGTGAGGCGATGGCTCGAGAAAATCGTAGGTCTGGGGGGATTGTGGCATTATCTAGCGATTGGGTGTTACGGATCGACTCCGGCAAACCAACGGCCCCGACGCGGATGAGAGTTTTCGCGAACGCGAATTTACCGGCGGAGCCTGTCGCTAGAATAATACAAAGCACGTGCCAAATGTGCTCGCGGAATGGACACCGGCACAAATCAATGCTCTCAGAGACGCGGCGTTATCTTCGGCCCAGTTTGCATCCGGGGCATCCGCCGCCTTTCCGTCTTCCGCTCATGCCCCCGCTGAATGAATTCCTGCCAGAGCTGAGGCCGCCTGAGTTGGTATTGGACCATTGAAACCGGCCTGATGATCCGCGCGAGATGGGTGCTAGCTGGTAACGCGGTTGGGCAGATATTGTCTGTGTTCGGTTTTGCGGAGAATACCCCGGCGTTGCGGGCAACGATCCGGAATGGCTCGGCGTATAACTCGGAGTGTGGCCCTCGACCACATAGCCTGGCGATACGTGGCTGGTTGGCCGAGTCACTTCCGGCGAGGCGGGAGAGACGACCGAAGAATTGTTGGCAGGCCATGTCGCGGGAATGGTTGTCGATACCGGAGGAGTTGGGTTAACAGGCGACAAGGAAGTCGATTGGATGTGCTCCTCCGTGGTTGTTACGGTCTTTTTTGATTTTGATGGCTGGGTAACTTTCTGCGGCGCGATATCGATTTCGGATTTTGCCATGAACGCGTCTTTCTTCACCCAACCGTGCAAGTCGCGACCGCCGTAGATTGAATCGACATAGAACAGGTCTCCTTTCGCTGAGATGACCGTCGCGATTTGGTTTCGGTGGATCCTCCCGGTTGTTTCTCGCTCGATCCGCATTGCGGCGGAGTTAGCAAGAAGAGGCAATTGAATACCGGATTCGCCGATCGCTTTTGCGTCGATCAATGCTCGTTCGAAGTCATTGTTTTCTGCTCGACGGATGTAGGCGGCGCTGCGATCTCGGAGTGCCGCAGTGCGATCCGCTTGCGTGGCATCTGAGGACAACGCAACGATCGAAAATGCGTCAATTGCGAGATCTAAATCACCGTGTTCCAGATAAAGTCTCGCCTGATCGAGCAGCGCAGACTGACTTGGCAGCGTGTCGATGCTCGGTTTGGGACGTGCCGGTTCTTCTTTGGAGACCAACGCGCTGACGTTTGCCTGCGGTTTTGTTTTCTTGGATTGAGAGGCTGTCTTGGGGGACAGGCATATCTTTGGCATGGAGGAGTCGAAGTGTACCCATGCACGTTGACCGGTTTGATTTTTGATTTCGTTGCTGGCGTCGCGAATGGCATCCAACAGGAACAGTCCGCCCGGTGGCCGTTGTCCCAATTGTCGAGAAAGATGCAAAGCGAATGGTGAGTTGTCGCCCGCGCCATCAAGTGCCGTTTGGTTCTCCTCTGTCGCGTACGCGATCAACGTGCCCTCGGGGGCTTCGGTCCGAGGCGTCCACTGCGATGAATGGGTTCGCAGCTTGATCGGCCAACTTCGCTCGAACGGGTTGTTGCGACAACAGTCCATCATGAGGACCTTTGTGTTGGCCTTCGAGCCATTCAACATATCGAGCACATAATCCTGTGAGACGGTCTGGTACTTCAATGCGGATGAGTTGTGCAGTCGAGCGTCTGTCGGAACGAGATAAAGGTTGTCACCGACACCAATCCCATGGCCCGCGTAGTAAACCAACGCCAATCCGCCTTCCGGGACATTGCGAGTGAAATCGCTGAGTGCCTCGTCCATTTTGTAATGTCCGAGGTCCTTGTGGATTGTCACCTCGAAACCGAGACGTCTGAGGGCTGACCCGAGCAATTCGACATCATTGGTCGGGTTGCGAAGACGTTCTACTTCATAGGCGTCGTTTCCTATCAACAACGCATGAAAGGTGGTCTCTGAGTACAGCGGCGTCGCCGACGCCACGGTGACCAATAGCGTGAGGAGACTCTTTGTAAATGAGCTCTCTGAGAACGGACTCTTTCTGACCTGACCCTTCGGAAACGGGCCCTTCGTAAGCTGGGTAGGCTCGGTGACTCGGGTGGTGTCGAACTGCATCACCTCTCTCCTTCGCTTGAATCACAGACTCGGACGACGTTTGGTGTCGGGAGGTGATGCCGAAGCATGCTGCATGCGTGTCAGCTTCGGAATGAGAGCACTAGCAAGAGAACGAGAGCCTCAGCCCACCCGATACCCCCCTTATGGGAAAGTGCGGGTGAGAATGTACAAGATTTTTGCCCTGAAGCAAAATTATTTTCAGGACGAGCTTAGCAGCACCCGCTTCCCGAGCAGCAATCGTCGCCCATTGTCGGCAAACCCGAGGAAACAAGCGGCTTTTGAGCCGCGGGACCGCTCGAGCTTTCGTCATAGATCTCAAAATGCTCGGCAATCGATTCTCGCTCCGCCGCTTGGGCGAGTGCGTCTTCGCAGGCGACCCCTCGCGTGTACATCCGTCCGTCGTCATCAACGACATACTTGAACGGCCCGCGATAAACCCGTCGCGCGGTGCCTTGGTTGGCCAGGTACTGCGTGGTTTGCTCGAGCAACTCCTCGCCTTCGGTCGCCAAATGCGGTCGATAAGCAACAACAGTCGCCGACCGGAAACCGATTCCGTCGACCACTTGCCATGGGGATGTTTGCAAACTGTCGAGGTTGATATCGACAAACCCTGCTTGCTCGAACGCCTCCAGAAAAGCAGCCCGTTCGAAGGCACCTGAAATGCAACCGCTCCATAATTCCGGATCCGCTTGCATCTCTTCGGGGACTTCACAGTCCGCGACGATGTCGCTGATCACGGCTCGTCCTCCCGGTCGCAGGACGCGGAAGATTTCGTCGAACAGGAATTCTTTTTCGCCCGAGTCGACGAGATTCAACACGCAGTTGCTGACAACAACATCAACCGATTCGTCGGGAATCATCGGTTGGCCGGATCGCATTTCGGCGAGGAACGATTCCAGCTGGCGAAGGCTCATGTCGTCCGTAACCGGGTTTTCCGAAAGGAATTGTTCGACTGCGTCCCGGTCGACCGCGAGATCCTGGATCTTCCCTTTGCGAAAGCTGACGTTGTCGTAGCCGATTGTTTCGGCAACCTTGGGTTGGCTGCTCCGTGCCAGCGCCAGCATCTCATCGTTCATGTCGACACCGATGACCCGGCCTTCTGGTCCGACCACCTGGGAAGCGATGAAGCAGATTTTTCCGCCGCCGCTGCCCAAATCCAGTACCGTTTCGCCGGCTCGAACGTGCTTTGACGGGTCGCCGCACCCGTAGTCCCGGTCGATTACTTCCTGCGGGATGGCTTTGAGGTACCTCGCGTCATAATCCACCGGGCAACACAAGGCAGCTTCACGTTCCTGAGCGGCACCGGAGTATCTCTGGCGGACCGCCTGTTCGGTATCAAGGCTCGGCATATTTGAATACGAATTCACAGTTGGTTTGGGAATGGTGGCACTGAAGATAGGCAGCACCGACGTCTGCGGATAGTAGTTTATGTCAGCTAGACTTGCGGCGTGTGGACCTAGTGTTGCGTCACGATCAAGAATGAGGGTTCAAGGGTGAAGCGAAAGTCGCCAAAACTTTCGGTGATTCACGAGCCCTCCCGAAACTCTTGGCAGGCTGTGATTTATTTGTTTAACGGCAATACCGTTCAATTTTCGTTTAACCCGTGCCCGCAGGGTAGGTTGTGTTCCGTCAAGCGTCGCCTACGGCTACCGGTTAAACGAAAACGCCACAACCCGGTGCTTCATTGAACGGTATTGCGTTTAACGGGCAGCCAAAGGCGACCTACTTGCCACTGCCCGTCGCCTACGGCTGTCGGTTAAACGAAAACAGGTTGACTGTTGATTAAATCGACAAACCGTTGGCGAGTTTCGTTACCCTAAAACTAGGCTTTGACGCAGAACCGAGACACTCGAACACAACACGGCCGTGTGTCGTTCGGTGGAAAAAAAGTGGCGGCCTGCGAGAGGTTACACAAGGGGCACAAGATAACCCCCACAGGACCGCCGATCAGGTAAGCAACGTTGCGGGGCATGCAACGCGAGAAGCTTACCTGATTGCGCAAATGCGTTGAACAATAGAATCGAATGCCATCAAAAATGGCAAGGGCGGCAAGTCAGCGAACTTGTGAATTGGTCTAAATTAACAACTCGGTTGTACGCTGAGACTGAACCAGAGGTCTCGAATGAGTGCCCAGCGAAGCGTCTCGTGCCAATGGAAACCCGTTGGCGACGATCTCCAGCTCCGCGAATGAAAAGTACCGAGACCCATTAATAACTGAGCGAAGATTTAACACCACGCCCTGACAGCGCACATCGCGAAAATTGAAGGGTTTAATTCGGGACTTTCCTGACTAGCCGGGCGGGGCTGAGCCTGCGCAGCCCGAAATTGACGCAATTCACGTACTTTTGCGAAACGCGGGCGGTCAAGACTGTGGGGGATTCAGCAGGCGAGCAATTTCCGGTTCATCCTGATTTTTTTGCGTTGCGACGAAAATTCCTGTGTCGACCGTTTTTTCAACCGATTCACCCCGAATTGCTGCCACGATCGTTTTGACCGAGAGATAGCCGATGCGAACGGGATCTTGCAGCACAATTGCCGAGACGTGTCCCGCGTCCATCGCGTCGCGTAACGAGTCGCTGCTATCGAACGCGACCAATTTGACTTTGCCCGCCAGCCCTCGGTCACGGATCGCCCGCAGCATGCCTTCCGCGTTGGGTTCGCACGCGGTGAACACGCCATTCACTTCGTCGCCAAACCGATTGAACAACGCCTGAGCTTTGTTGACCGCGGATTCCGTCGTGGTGCCCGAATACTGATCGCTGCTGATTACTTCGATGTTCGGGTACTTCGCGATGCCGTCGAGAAAACCCTCTTCGCGTTGATGGGTGCTGTCGCTGCCTTTTTGGTATCGCAGGCAGATCACTTTGCCACCGCTCTCACCGAGGCTGTCAGCCATGGCGTCGGCGGCGATCTGACCGCCGCGGAAGTTGTCAGTTGCTACGAACGCGACATAGTCGTCGGGGTTCGCATTCAGACCGCTATCAAACACCACCACCGGCACTCCCGCGCGTTTGGCTTCCTCGACCGGCCGGACCAACGCGTCGGCGTCTAGGGGGGATAGGCAGATTCCGTCGACCTGGGCGTTCAGGAAGCCTTGGAAGACATCGATTTGCTCGCTGCGGTCACTTTCCTTGGAGGGACCTTTGAAAGTGATCCGCGCGCCCACCTCATTTGCCGCGTCTTCGGCACCGGCACGTACCGATTGCCAAAAAATGTGTGTCTCCCCTTTTGGGATCACGGCGATGTGCAAGAGATCGCCGGTTGGCGTTGCGGTTGCCTGTGAAGGTGATGGTTGTTCCGCGGGCGGATTGCAACCGGCGAGGCAGGCCGTCACCGCAATCACGATCCAGTTCAACGGTAGGCGTACGCTCATGCGACAATGATTCCTGTTCATGTTAAGAACCTATTCAAAAACTGATCAGCCGCTCTGCGTTCGCCGCGGTTGACATCGACAACCGCAGTTAACGCTCGCCGGTTGGTTCGTTGATCGAGGTATTCAGATACATTCCAAGGGAGACGGTGTGACGTGGAGGAGAACCACGTCAGGCTTTTAGAAATTTTTTCGTCTCCGATTTTATCGTGAATTCAAGGGAATTGCAGCAACGCTAAGGGGTATCCCCTAGGCCGGTTTCCAAAACTTTTTCGAAACTGACTTGACCCATGAAAGCCGCCCCGGCTAAGTTCCCCGCATCGTCGCGAGCAGGTTGTTTCGGCAGCTTGATTCGGCGAAAGATGTGCACAGAATTGACGCTCTTTGCACGGGTCGGAGGAACTTTCGAGTTCTTCTTGGCTGCGAAGATTGCGGTCAAATCGGAGTCACGGATGACACCGTTGAGACCGTCAAGTTGTTCCGTGTGCGGATTGTTCGAGAAGTGCTAGCAAGGATGCGTAGCACTGCCTCGAACTATTTTTTTTGAGCGTCAATTCATCTTGCAATTGAAACTCAAAGTTGCGAAGATCGAAGCCGTGTTGAGGGACGCCAGTCGATGGCAATCTCGACATGAAAAGAACGCGATGGTGCTGGTTCAGCATCGCGGACAAACGGTATCAAACAGCAATCATTCAGGCCGTCCTTGACGTGACCTGGTAAAAAACCACCGGCTCCCGGAACAGAAGCGCGTTGTCCTCCGCCCCCCTAGGACCTCGTACTTTCCGGGAGCTTTTTTTATGCGCTGACGGTTGCCACGGCGATCAATTCTCTCTTGCGCTGCCGGTATGATTCTCGGTATAAGCGTATTCACGCGCGCCATCTCGTCTGTCTTCCCTGCGCGCCGTTTCGATCCATCTCGATTAGTGAGACATACGGATGCGACGTAAAGCGGTTCACCGATACGACTATGAGGTTCGCGAACGCTCGCAAACCGAACGAACGCGGCACCGTCGTGAAGATCGATCTCGACGCAAGCAAATGATCGCCGTGATGACGCTGGTGTTTGTGGGGCTCGCGATCGCATCGGGGCCGAGTTTGATCAGTCACTCTCCCCTCGGGAGATCGTTTCTGGCGCAAACATTGAACTCGTTCGGATGGCAGGCGGAAGCGTCGGGCGTGCAGGTTGGTTGGGTGACCCCTTTTCAAGCAACAGGGGTGAAATTGGTTGGAGAACGATCCGGCTCGATTGTCGAGATCGGCGAGCTGCAAACGTCTCTTACCCTCCCACAATTGATTTCGAGTGAGTTGAAGTCAGGCAGGTTTGGGGAACTGGTACTCCGCGACGTTCGAGTTGCGTGTTCGGTGGACACGTCGACGAGTTCCATCGAAGAGGATCTCGCCGTTCTGATGACGCCATCGGAATCGACCACCGAGGTCGTGCCGGTCGGTGCGATTCAAATTCAAGGCCTGCACGTGGATGTCACCGATGCGGTGACGAAAGAAACCTGGTCGCTGAGCCAGTCAAATGCTTCGGTGCTGCTCGATACCGATCAACTCCAATCGCAATGGCAGGGAGTGCTCACGCAACCGGGAGGTGGCGAGGGATCGATGCAGGGAACCGCGACGGTAGGCCTGCTTCCCCAAGAGGGCACGCCGGTCCAGTTGGAGGTGGAGTCGGATTCGCTACCTCTGTCTGTCGTTCGTCTCGTCGCCCGAAGATTTCCCGAGAGTCAATTGCCAGCTGAGATCACAGGCGATCTGTCTGGCAGCACCCGTGTTGAAATGCCTGCGTCGGGACACCCGAGTGTTTCGCTGAGGAAGATTGAAATACGAGGACTCGCGGCGTTCGATCCCGTGACGCGAGAGCGTTTGTGGAGCAACGAGCTAACGCAGCTTGATGGAGACTGGATGTGGATGCCCGGACGCATCATCGCGCGGCAGATGTCGGCCAAGACTGACTTTGCAACCGTCGCAATGAACGGTGAGTTTTCGGATTCGTTTTCGATCTCCGGGGCAAACTCGAATCCGCTCATGTGGCTCGATCAGGTAGACGCGACCGCGGATATCCTCGTTGATCTGCCCCGGTTGCACGCGGCCATGCCAGGGATTTTGCCGATGCGGCAAGGTGCCGTTTTGCATCGCGGAACACTCCGGGCGACGATCGAACCATTGACTGCCGCGAACGTGACGGCCGCGAACGCGCGCGACCAGGTGACCGGAAAACGTCGCCGGCGATTGGTCGTCCAAAGTGAGGCCATCGAAGCAACCTCCGATGGAAAGCCGATACGGATCGCACCTATGAACGCGACTGCGGTCGTGGCGAGCAACGCAACGGAACTGTCGGCCGAGCGATTCGAAATGCAGAGCCCGTTCGCACGTATCGAAGGCCAGGGGGATATCGCATCCGGCGCAGCAGAGTTGAGTGTCAACTTTGGCAAGCTCGCTCAGATGTTGCAGCCGATCTTTGAACTCGACAATCAAAACCTTCAGGGTGACGTGCGGGCCAGTTTGCGATGGGACGCCGAAGCGAACGGGTTATGGAGATTGCAAGGCAGCAGTCAGGTCGACAATCTCGCGATCGAGATTTCGCCCGGCCAGCGTCTTCAGCAACGCCACTTGGTTTCCACACTAGACGTCGAAGGCAAGTGGTCCGTTTCGTCGCGTCGTTGGTCGCTCGATGAGTTGTCCCGCGGCAGCCTGCGCGTGCAAGGCGACGGAATGCAGACCGACGTGGATCTCGTGCAGACCATCCGTGGTCTCGATCAGAACCAATTGATTCCGGTCCGGGTCCGAGGACGCGGGCAGATCGAATCCGTATCCGAAATACTCGCCCCGTGGATGCCGGAAAGCATGATTGATTGCCGTGGCGGTTTTGACTTCACCGCGCGTGCAAGCATCAACGGGACAGGCAATGTTTTGGTGCAGGCGTTCGACGGGCAAGTCAGCTCACTACGGGTGCCGATGAGCGATCAGGAGCTTCGTCAAGAACTCGTCAAACTGCATTTTGACGGCCGCGCGTCATGGCCGCAAAATGAGGTCGTGGTTCGGTCGATGACGGTCACCGGTGATGCCGCGTCGGCAGCGATCCAAGGGGAGTTGATCAACAAGCGAATGGATTTGGAAATCGCGTGGTTGGCGGATCTCGACCGGTTGCAAACCAGCGCAGCCAAACGGCTCGCCCGCGAACCGCAGCAACGGTCACGAACGTCTGCGTTTAATCGTTCGAATCCTTCGTCGACTCGCATGGCCGCGTTTAACAGTGCTAGCGAAGCACCAAACCAATGGGATGTCGGAGGCCAACTCGAAGGAAACACGATTGTGGTAGGTGACACCGTTCGCCTGCACCTTGATACGCAGATCGCCGGACGTGACGTCGTGTTGAGTGAACCGAGTGTTGGCGGCAGTCGGTCCAATTCCTCCGTGGTTTGGTCCGAGCCAGCGATTCAGATTGACGGGGACCTCGATTTGGATCTTTCAACGCAGGCGATTCACACGGACGCATTGCAGATTTCGACCGATTGGTGTGGTACCACGCTGGCCGGCACGGTTGCTTGGCGACAAGAGACGGCTGACGTGCATTTGCGTGGGCCGGCTCGTTTCAAAATGGATGAGGTCGGCCGTCGTTTGACCGCGTTGACGGGGACGACCATCGTCGCCGAAGGTTTGCATGAAACGCCCGTGGAAATTCGGTACGCGCAGAATAGTCCGTCCGATTATGCGTTCACGGTCAAAGGCAACCTCGGCTGGGAGACGGTCGACACCGCAGGCATGCTGTTTGGGCCAGCCGAAGTCCCATTCCGAATGACGGAAAGTGTGGTCTCGGTCAACGCGAGCCGGATACCGGTGCTCGGTCCGAGCCGTTTGACGCCACGGATGATTGGGCCTCAGGTTGCTCCGCTGAGCGATCAGCCGATCGACACTGCGACCGGGGAAATCCTGTTGGCAGGCGACGTTCATTACCGGCCCGAACTTTATATCGAGATGAAGCCGGGGCCGATCGCTCGCGGTGTCGCGCTCACGCCTGATATGACGGGCAAGTGGCTGAAGTATCTCGCCCCGATCGCGGCGGATGCGGCTCGTGTGGAAGGAACGTTCAGTGCTGATCTGCAACAAGCCAAGGTTTGGGTCGACGATCCGTCGCGTAGTGAAGTTCGCGGGCGTTTGGACATCGAGCGTGTTCAGATGAACGCGGGGCCACTCGCGGACCAAGTGATTGCGAGTGCTCGGCAATTGCAGGCGCTTGCCGCGATCGGATCGGCGGCGAGTCCGCCTCGAACGGGACGCACGCTGATCACCATGCCGGCTCAGTCGGTCGAATTTCAGGTCAGTCAGGGAGCGGTTAACCACCGCGCACTGATGTTCGATGTGGACCGGGCTCGAGTCGTGACCAGCGGACAGGTCGACTTCGACGGACGGCTCGATCTGATCGCGCAAATTCCGCTCGACGCACGGTGGTTGGGAAGCGACCTGCGTGGACTCGCCGGGCAAACGATGACGCTGCCGATTGACGGAACGCTGAGCCGGCCGAGCCTCGATTCGGCGGGAATTCGACGCGTCGTCGCGGACTTCGGAGTCCAAGCGGCCCAGCAGGCAGCGCAAGACGCGGCGGGAAATTTTCTCCAACAGCAATTCGGACGTGGCCAACAACAACTCGAAGAGGGGATCAACAAAGGCCTCGAGAAACTCCGATTCGACAAATTGTTTGGCAATTGATCCGGCGGCGAATCGCGACGATTTGGACCACAAGAACGAGGGGCTGTGTTCCGGAAGAGCCGTCCTGATGCGGGTGATCTGTCGGGATAGTGTCTCGCCATTGGCGTAGAATATGATAAACAAAGGCGCGTTCGAGAAACGTCAGGCATCCACGTCTGAACAAAATCAGCGGATTGACAACGCGGCTGTGCGTAACCGGCCCGTTTCATTCGATTCGCGAATGAACATCGCCGCGGATCGTGGTCGTGGCGATTGCCGGTAAGAAACACAATTCGGCTTCGATGCGTAGCCTCCGTGCCGGGCATGTGTTCCAACCGTTTTTTCGTCCAAACGCCCGCTCCCGCCAAAAGACTCCCTCCCTCTGAAACATTGTCATGCAATTGAATCGAAACGTCGCGACGTTCCGGCCCGGCCACCTTTTCTATCGCTCCGTGGTAGTTGCCGCAGTGCTCGCAGCATTGATCGGCGCGGTGATGCCTCGGCACGCCGATGCCTGCCCATTTTGCAGTGCCGTCGCGCAAACTCTTCGCCAGGAAATGGAGGCGATGGATGCCGTCGTGATCGCGTCGGCGTTGCAAAGCGATGCGACCCGCAACGCCGATACCGGCGAGGTGCTGATGGAAATCGCGATGGTGCTCAAGGGAGAAAAGTACGTCTCAGCGGGCCAGACCGTGAAGGCGGTTTATTTTGGTGACATCGCCAAAGGACGGCGGTTTCTGCTTTCCGGCGTTGACCCGAGTGACATGCAGTGGTCGTGTCTGCCGCTGACCCCGCGGGCGGAACAGTACATCGTTCGTATTCCCGAAGTCGCAGAAAAGGACGACGCGGATCGTCTGCGGTTCTATCTCGATTACCTGCAAGACGAAGACTCGATGTTGTCGCGCGACGCCTACGATGAGTTTGCGATCGCTCCGTATGCGGCGTTGCAAGAGATCGAACCCGAGATGGACCACGACCAATTGGTCGAATGGATTGGTGACGATTCGCTGTCTCCTGATCGCAAACGACTGTATCTGACGATGCTCGGCGTGTGCGGGGGCAAGGAAGACTTGCCAATGCTCCAAGAGATGTTGCTGAGCACTCAGAAGACTTCCCGAACGGGGCTCGACGCGTTGATCGCGTGTTACCTGACGCTCGCCGGGGAAGACGGGCTCGAGATGATCAACGAGGAGTTTCTTTCTAACAAGAAGGCTTCCTACGCCGACACGTACGCCGCCATCATGGCGATCCGGTTTCATGGGACCGAGGGCGGTGTGATTGCTCGAAGCGCACTGGTTGAATCGCTTCACGCTATTCTCGATCGGGAAGACCTCGCGGATTTGGTGATTCCCGACCTCGCACGGTGGCAGGATTGGAGTCAAGTCGAAAAGCTGAAGCAGCTCTTCTTGAACGCCGACGCGGAAAACAACTGGGTCCGCGTACCAGTGGTCAATTACCTCCGCGCGTGTCCCAAACCGGAAGCAGCCGAGGCAATGGAAGAGCTGAAAAAGGTTGACCCAGACAGCGTCCGCAGGGCCAACACCTTCTTCGCCGTTCCCAAACCCGCCGCGGAAACGGTCCAGCCGAGCAAGCAGTAGCTCAGGCGTTGAAGGCAGCCGTGGATTGATAAGAAAAAACGGCACGATCGGGTTAACGAGCGTGCCGTCTCTGGGGTGTTGTTAGCTTTGGTTACCTTTGTTGCTGCCCAACGGCTAATGTTGCGGCAGTCCCATAGCTGAATTCGCCTGAATTCAGATCACCGAACTCAGGCGGCATCAGCTACATCATCTTTGGCAACGCTCTAGCGAGCCGAAGACGCACCGATGATTTCTTCGTGATCGACCAGGAATCGTTCGCAATCGAGTGCGGCCATGCATCCGGTTCCTGCGGACGTGATCGCTTGACGATAGTAGTCGTCGGCAACGTCGCCCGCCGCGAAAACACCCTTGGCGCTGGTGTTGGTTCGGAACGGCAGTTTCCACTGAATGTATCCCGCTGAATTCATCTCAACGGCACCGTCGAGGAATGAAGTGTTCGGGGTGTGACCGATCGCGACAAACATCCCGCCGACGGTCAGTTCGCTCGTCGAGCCATCGACGGTGTTCTTCAACCGCAGCCCCGTGACGACCTTTTCGTCGCCGAGAACTTCGTCAACGACGCTGTTCCATTTCATGACGATGTTGGGGTGATTGAGAGCACGGTCCTGCATCACCTTGCTTGCTCGCATTTCGTCGCGACGAACGATCATGTAGATCTTGTCTGCACCCTTCAGGTTGGCCAGGTAAGTGGCTTCCTCGACGGCCGAGTCACCGCCCCCGACAACGGCCAGCGGTTTGCTGCGGAAAATCGGCAGAGCACCGTCGCAAACGGCACAGGCGCTAACGCCTTTGTTCTTGTAGACCTCTTCACTCGGAAGGCCGAGATAGTTGGCGCGTGCTCCGGTCGCGATGATGACGGTGTGTGCCTGGACGGGCTCGCCGCTGGCCGGATAGAGCGTGTGTGGGGGGCCGGAAAAATCGACTTTCTCGATATCGTCGCTGACAACACGGGTGCCGAAGTTCAGAGCCTGTTGCTTCATCAGCTCCATCAGTTCCGTCCCTTGGACGGCATAGTGTGGCTCGCCATCCTTGGTGTGACCCGCCGGCGGTTCGGGAAGGTTGTAGTGCCGGCTCTTGTCGACCGCCGACTGCACGAACGCGCGGATGTTTCCGGCCGGGAAACCTGCGAAGTTCTCGACTTCCGTCGTGTAGGCGAGTTGGCCGAGCGGCATCATGTCTTGTTTGAACGTGCCTTCGTAGACGACCGGTTCGAGGTTAGCACGGGCGGCGTAGATCGCTGCCGACCATCCGGCCGGGCCGCTGCCGATGATGATCGTTTTTTCGGGGCCATCGCTTCCGACGGGGCGGGGGGTGTCTGACGTCGAGGACATAAGGAATCTCGCAGTAGGATGGATTGCCAATTTTGCGTTAATTTTGATGTGGCCGCCAGCATTCTGGCCACGCACGCACGCATTTGAATTTCGTTTTCGCGGCATTATACGGTCAATGTCCGTTTCGACGACCTATCTACCGTCCGCGAACTTTCTTCGCCAGCCTGAAGTGGCCCCTTCGTGCCTCCGGGACATGTGTTTTTTCTGATGTTCCGGTTCGCTCGATGGCGTCTTGGGGTAACGTTTCCGCTAAAAACTTGGGATAATTGCCGCATTGACGATGGTCGATGTGCGATTCTGCCTGAACACCGTTGGCTGCCCACACGGCACCTGTGTCACCAACTCGCCGGATTCCGACGTCCGATCTCCGCCGTATCTCGAACGATCGCTCTCTATCGCTGCACTCGCCCATGACCGTCCGATGTCAGCGTTAGAGCACCAGGCATCGGTTGAGCATCAGCCATCGGTTGAGTTGGCGGAGCTGGAAACGGTTTTCAGTTCCGTCCCGCCGGTCGGATCGAACGCGGCTCGCCATGCCTTAGAAATGCGACGAAAGAACTCCCACGAAGACAGTCCTATAGCCTTGTTCGATCGATTCCCTCCCGTTTTGAGAGTGGCGACCCTTGCCACCCGCCGTGTTTTCCCCGGCGCACCGAATTCCCCTGGCGCACCGAATTTCCCCGGCGCACCGAATTTCCCCGGCGCGGCGAGTTTCCCCGACGCACCGGTTTTCCCGGCCGCACCGACGCACCAACCGATTGTCGGTGGCATGCCGGTTTTTTTAAGCGTCGGCGGACGACCTGACGGTAGCTCTCGGATGACTCTCTCGCTGAATCGAATCGGTCGTTCGGTGCTCTTGGCGGTTTGCACGTTGCTAGCCTGCATGCTGATGAGCGGGTGCAGCCTGAATGCGTCGAAATCGGACCCAAATGATCCAACGACCGACGAGGGAGCCGCCATCGAATCAAACCTCGTCGGTTCGATCAAAATCGATGGCAGCAGTACCGTCCAACCGATCAGCGACGCGGTGCGGGAGGAGTTTCTCAAATTGCACCCGGAAGTCGACGTCACCGTTGGCGGAAACGGAACCGGCAACGGGTTCAAATCGTTCTATGACAAGGGAGCCGATATCTCGGATGCGTCCAGGCCGATCCAGCCAGGGGAGTTTGCGAAATGTCAGGCCAATGGGGTGGAGTTTCTCGAGTTGCCTGTTGCCTACGACGGTTTAACGATCGCCGTGCATCCGGAAAACGACTGGGTGGAAGAACTGACCATTGAACAACTGACAGCCATGTTTGTCGGCGAGGACGCTGCCAAGACCTGGAGTGACGTCGATCCGTCGTGGCCCAGCGAGGCGATCAAGATCTTCGCCCCCGGCACCGGATCGGGGACCTACGATTACTTTCACGAAATACTCGCGCAAGTTAACGACAAACAACTCAGAAGAGACATGACACTCAACGAGAATGACAACATCCTCGTTCAAGGTGTCGCCAGTAACAAATTTTCAATCGGCTTCTTCGGGGTCGCCTACTACACCGCCAACCAGCAACGTCTGAGGGCCGTGCCGATCGTCAATCCGAAAGACAATGTTGCGTACCTTCCTACGGTTAAAAACATATCGACAAACAGGTATGCACCGTTCAGCCGTCCACTGTTCATTTACGTAAACTCGGATTCACTCACCCGCGCCGAGGTCCAAGTTTTCGTCGACTTCTACATCAAGAACGTTTCGCAACTTTGCAGGGCCGCGAATTCCGTGCGTTTACCCGAATCAATAATGAATCGAACCAAACACATTCTGAAAACGAGAGCTTTGGGGACACACTTTGTTTCCCCCGAAGGGCAGCATCGTGAGGGTGCGTTTGCGGAAATATTCACGGAAGAGAACTTAGTGAAGTGAACCGTCCCGCCGCACTGCAGAACCCCAGATTTCGGTCCGCTCATTCGGGCATCTGGCAAGAGCGAGCGATGATCGCGGTGCTGGCGATGTGCGCTTTCGCAACGATCGCGATCACCTTGGGGATCGTTGTGATGTTGGTGACGGAGAGTTGGCACTTCTTCAATAGCCAGTACGTGTCGGTGCGTGATTTTCTGACCGGGACGCAGTGGACTGCGCTGCAGAGCAAATCGATCGAGGATGCGAAATTCGGAATTTGGCCGTTGCTCTCAGGGACGTTTCGTGTGACATCGATCGCGATGTTGATCGCCCTGCCGAGTGGTTTGATCACGGCGATCTATCTAAGCGAATTTGCGTCTCCGAAGGTTCGCGCGACGCTCAAACCGGCACTCGAAGTGATTGCGGGCATCCCGACGGTTGTCTTGGGCTACTTCGCGGTTCTCGTGATCAGTCCGTCGTTGCAATGGCTGACCAACGGCGGCTTTGATGCGTTCAATGCGACCAGTGCGGGGATTGCGGTTGGGATTTTGTGTTTGCCGATGGTCTGCAGTTTGTCCGAAGACGCGTTGCACGCCGTTCCTCGTTCGTTGCGTGAGGGGGCCTTTGGGCTCGGGTGCACGCCCCTGGAAACGGCAACACGAGTGGTTGTTCCGGCGGCCCTCTCCGGAATCGTCTCCGCTTTCCTGTTGGCGTTCAGCCGCGCGATTGGAGAAACAATGGTCGTCGCGCTCGCCGCGGGCACGCAAGCCACTTACACGATGGATCCCCGCGCTCAGTCGCAAACGATGACGGGCTTCATCGTGGAAATGATCAAAAGTGAAAACGAATATGGCACGGTTCAGTACTACAGCCTCTACGGTGTCGCAGTCACTCTCTTTGTAATTACATTTGGCATGACCCTTGTCGGTCAACTCGTGCGTCGTCGCTACCGGGAAACGTATGCGTGACATCGAGAGCCTCGAAAAGTTGAGCATCGATCCGACCGAGCAGGTGAAGACCGATGACGATATGGCATTGCCCATTCCCGCGGCTGTGAAAAACGGAGCCGCCTTCAGTGTCGAGTCGAATCGCAATTCACGTCGGCGCGTGTTGGTAAGCAAGGCGTTCTACTACCTCTGCTTTGGCGTTTCGTTGATCAGCATTGTTATCCTGGTCGTGTTGTTGGCATCGATCCTGGTGCAGGGACACACGCGATTGACCCCGTCGCTGCTGACCAATGCCCACAGTACCTCGGAACCGGCAGAGTCCGGGATGTTACCCGCGATCCTCGGGTCGCTTGCGATTTGTGCGGTTTGCGCGTTGTCCGCTCTGCCGATCGGAATAGGGACAGCCATTTTTCTCGAGGAGTTCCAGCCCACGACTCCTTGGTTGCGACGTTTGCATGGCTTTTTGAGTCTGAACATTGCAAACCTGGCCGGGGTGCCGTCGATCGTTTACGGCTTGTTGGGACTGAGTCTGTTTGTCTTCATGTTCAATGCGTTCGGGCAAATTCGTGTGAACGAAACCAGCGGCATCGAGTTGGTAGGGGTCGAAAGGTACTATCAAGTTCTCACGATGGCCGGCGGGGGAAACTCCGCGCTGATTCGTCAAACCGATCCGGCGCAGCCCACGATCGTTGTCACTGAATCGATTGAGGCGGTCGATCGCCAAGGCGAGGGATTCACGCTCGAGGTTTGGGACCCAAAGTCGGGCCGCGCCAAACCGACCGATCCTGAGGTCCTCCGCCGAACGGTGCGAAAGGGACAAAGCGGAGGCGCGTATGCGAAAACGTCGTGGTACTACTTTCGGTTGCCCTTCGGCCGGAGTTTCCTCGCGGCCGGATTGACTTTGGCGTTGGTCATCTTGCCGATCGTTATCATCGCATCGCAAGAAGCCCTCCGCAGTGTTCCCCCGTCGCTCCGGGAGGCCGCCTATGGTCTCGGAGCGACCAAGTGGCAAACCGTGCGAAGTGTCTCGTTGCCGGCAGCGATGCCGGGCATTATGACCGGTGCGATCTTGGCGATGGGACGCGCCATCGGCGAGGCCGCTCCGATTCTCGTGGTGTTGGGCGCGACGGTGGCAAAGAACTCGGGGCCGCAAAACCTGATGGACACCGTGGTGACGATGCCGGTGTTGATCTTTCATTGGGCAGGCGACCCCAAAGTCACTTACCAGCAACTTGCCGCGGCGGCGATTATCGTTTTGTTATTAGTTCTGTTGGTGATGAACGCCTTGGCAATCTATTTGCGGCACCGCTTCCGTACCGAATGATCAGGGCGAATCAAAATGTGTCGAAATTATCCCCGCCTTGTCCCCGCTACCTTCTCGACCGTGCAATAACCGATAAACTTCCTGCGTCGTCCTATGCGGCGATCCCCCCAAACCAACGCCGCCGATTCGGCTAGCGAGCGATATGCCTCAATCCGCAAGTGTCACGAACGCCCCCTTTCATGGTGAGTCTCCATCGAGTGAGTCGGCGCCTGAGGTGTGCGTGAAGATTGCGAATTTCAACGCATGGTATGACTCTTTCCAAGCGATCCACGATCTATCGCTGGACATTCTGCGAAACCAGGTCACCGCGTTCATCGGGCCGAGCGGTTGCGGTAAGAGCACGTTGCTGCGGTGGGTCAATCGGATGAACGATATCGTCCCGACCGCTCAGTGCACCGGATCGCTACGAATCAACGATGTCGAGGTGCTCAGTCCGTCAACGGACGTGGTGCATTTGCGGCGACAGGTGGGGATGGTGTTTCAGAAACCGAACCCCTTCCCAAAATCAATCTACGAGAACGTCGCCTTCGCACCGCGATTGCATCTCAAACTGCGGCGAGGTGAATTGGACGAATTGGTCGAGTGGGCACTGCGAAAGGCGGCGGTTTGGGACGAGGTCAAAGATCGCCTCAATGCCCCCGCGTTCGGACTCTCGGGAGGCCAGCAACAACGGCTCTGCATCGCCAGAGCGATTGCGATCGGGCCGGAATTGTTGCTGATGGACGAACCATGCAGTGCTCTCGATCCCGCCAGCACCCTGGCCATCGAAGACCTTATTTACGAACTACGCGAGCAATACACGATCGTGATGGTGACTCACAACATGCAGCAGGCGAGTCGCTGCAGCGATCAAACGGCGTTCTTCTTCGAAGGCCGTCTCATTGAGTCCGGTGCGACCGACGATGTCTTCACAAAACCACAACAGAAACGCACCGATGACTATGTGCGTGGCCGGTTTGGGTGATGTGCTCCGCCGCTTTCGATGACGGATCCGTAAACTGCCTTTCAATCACAAATCTTTATGAGCAAGCATCTCGACCGTGGAATGACGCAGTTACGATCCGATCTGGTTAAACAGTTCGGGATCGTCGAGCAAATGATGAGTTTGTCTGTGCGGTCTCTCGTCGAACGGCGGTCTGATCTCGCGGTCTCGGTGATCGATACCGATGACGAGGTCGATGCGAAAGACATCCAAATCGAAGAAGACTGTTTGAAGTTGCTCGCCCTCCACCAACCGGTCGCCGAAGATCTGCGTTGGTTGGTCACGGTCGTGAAAATCAACGGCGATCTCGAACGGATGGCGGACTTGGCGTGCAACATTGCCGAGCGGAGCATTTCGCTCGATCTCTTTCCGCTGTTCCGTGTTCCCGAAAACGTTAGCAAAATGGTGGGAACAACGATCGGGATGGTCCGGTCGGCGTTGGATTCTTTTCTCGAACACGACGCGGATCTCGCTCGCAACGTTATTTTAGCGGACGATGAAGTTGATCGTCTTAACGTTGAAATGATTCAGGAAATCGAAAGACGCATGAGGGAAGATCCTGAGTCCGTGGAACCATCGTTGCACTGTTTCAGCGCAATCCGGCACCTCGAACGTATCGCGGACATGGCAACGCATGTCGCCGAGGAAACCGTGTATTTGGTCAGCGGCGACATCGTCCGTCATCGCCGTGGCGAACCGGAGTCCTGAGTTCGTCTGCGTTGAAAGTGTGATACGCTCAGGAGATTCAGCAATCTTTCTCTTCGCCTTGGCGGACGATCAGCACGCTGCAGTGAACGTGGTGAAGCACGTAGCGAGAGGTGCTACCTAGGAGCACCCGGGAGATCAAACCGCGTCCGCTGTCACCGACGACAACAAAATCGTGGCCCTGTTCTTCCGCATACTGCGTCAACCCGTATCCGACATGTTCCACCTCCACGCTGTGCCCGCTCGCCCGCGCACCGCACTGGGTTAGTCTCGCCGCGGC
>NZ_ANOH01000180.1 GCF_000346505.1 Aporhodopirellula sallentina SM41 | reverse complement strand
CCTAGAACAGCAACTCAAGTGCTTTATCGACTGCGTTAGCAGCCCACTCTTCGTCATCGCCGTCTGAAAAGGAGGACGACTCACCGCTCGATAAGCGTGATGCACTCATTGCAGATCCGCCGCCCGATGCTGGAAGCGTAGAAGGAGTTCCACCAGGCCAGAAAGTGCCAACCGACGCTTTCGTTTCCTGGATTGATCCATTCGAGACAAACGACTCGCCCAGGATGTCGTACTGAGGGTTGTAGTTTGAGCCGGTCGCGAATGTACCCGCCCTCAGAACCGCGTTACTCACCTCTCCGTTGGAAACGAAGCCGTTTCCGTTATGGTCGCCCGGTAGAACGTTAATAGCAAAAACAAAGTCTCCGCCTGCTGTTCCATCGCCAGACATCTCTGAGGAATTGTTGATCCAATCACCGTCTAGAGCGTTTCCAGCTGCGTCCGCTACCGAGCTACCGGAAATCAACAATGCCAGGTTGTCGATGCCAAAGTCCTGCGATCCGGCAAGACTGATTGTCAACCGGAACGGGCCAGCACCGCCGTTATTGGTATACGAGGTGGTCAGACCGTAGCTCGCATGCGATTCATAATCGGAGACGTTGTTACCCGCTAGTGACAGATCAGAAAGATCGATGGTTCCACCACCGACCTTCTGGACATCTTCACTAAAATCTACATAGATCGTATCGACGTTCGACCATGGCACCGATTGCGTTTGACCAGTACCTGGAAGCGAACGCCCCAATCCGTTACCGGATCCATAAACGACTGGTGAAATCAATTCTCCGACGCCGTCCGTACCGAAGTAGTCATCATCAATCGCATCCACAAAGGTAGAAGTGAAGAAATCCCAACTACTTCCCGATACAATCACGTCCGTGATGACAGGAGGGGTTGTGTCGCCG
>NZ_ANOH01000179.1 GCF_000346505.1 Aporhodopirellula sallentina SM41 | reverse complement strand
GTGGAATGACCACAGAGGTTATCAAATGGAAAACTGCTTTGAAGAGTCGAAAACAGGTTTGCGTGAGAACCAGCTTCCGTGCGTTCCAGAAGTCTTCGGATTTGCCCCTGGTCGTTGTGGTGTTGCGCCGCACCAATTTCCATGTTAATTGCGTGACACTCAACCATGTCACGCACGTTGTAGCGTTCACCTTCAGCGAACACTAACTCCCGTGGATTACGGCAGCGAAATTGCGGAGGATCTTCAACACCGAGTCGCAATGCCATATATGCCAAAGCAGCGTTGAACTGCTCAGCAAAATCGCCACACAATAGTTCCCGATACGTGAGGTAAGATCTTCGACCTACCAGCACTTCCCGAATTACTAGCAGTCGCTCGAGTTGTTCAAAAGTGTCGTCTAATACCTTGCCGATCGTCGGGCCAAGTTCTGAAATAACAAACTCACGCTTCGTATCATCCGCCAAGACCAAGTGAAAAGGGGGCGAATAAATGTCTACTTGATGAACACGACCCGTGAGATAGACGATATCGCGATAGACAATTTGATCTAGTAGCCAGAGAAAGCTTCCCACAACGGTTGAATTAAGCAATCTGTGGTGATCTTGCTCGTGGCGAATGGTGAGATACAGTTGCTTCTGAGCGTCGTTGAGGCAATTCCAGCTCTCCGCTGAAACAAACTGTTTCGACAGGCGATCATAATCCTCGAAATCACAATCTAGTGAGACGAGAAGACTCATGTGCGTGTATCGCCCATGAGACGTTAGGTCATATTTGCTACTCTCCTTCGTCATCTTCTGTTAGTTCGGCTCTAATTGTGCTTTCGAGTTCACTTGTGAGGCTTTCCCGATTGTCAACAACAATAACACGCTGATTGACGGTGATCTCAATTCTCTCTACCCGAGCTTCTGCGTCGTCGCGCGAATCCGGTTTCTCGCGCGAAAAGACTGATCGCAGATAGTCGACAATCGCTATCGCCGCGACACGACTTGAAGTTGCGATCAGGAAGAGCTCGAACCAATTTGCCTCAAGATCAAACCCCGACTCTCTAGGGCGATTTATCTTCAATCCTTCTGGAGCTTGGAGCTCAAGAACTCTTGAACGAACATCACTAGAACTCGCCGGATTGGCACACACTACTCGCATCTTTATTTCATTCATTCAGACATTCTCTGTAAGAGACCTGACAACAAATCGAGGTACAGTAATCTACACTCAAGATGCACGTTGCGAAACCTAGCCGAGATCATCGGAAACGGACGTCTACTGACGAATGAGTCCGTGCGAAGGTCCCTTAGCCAGAAGCACCGGACCACACAATAGGGTTGGAAGATGCATTTCAGAGCGAACCGCGTCTGCGTTGATTCGTGCACCGCCGATAACCCTTCCGCCGAGACGGCTAGCTCCATCCGGTTTCATCGACCGGGGAATTTTCCAGAGTCGGCCGCCGGAGCCCGTTTGTGAATTCCTGACCGGAACATCAACCTGCTTGCAATACCTCATGGGGCGGTTTTATTTGCCTGTCATCGTTTTGAGCCTGTCGAGCTGCGATGCCGGACACAAAGGACCAGCGATGCACCAAACCCGCATGCCAACACTGGCAGTGAATTACTGTCTTGTCTTCCGCGTGATTAATGCTAATATCTCCCTATTCGGCGTGCGTCGTTGTGAAAAACGTCGTGTCGAATATTTTAACGTCCACCATCCGGTGAAAGGGATGAATGGACTTCTATTAATGGCTGATCGCCAACTTTCGGAGACCAAACCCATGGTTGCTTCTCAACTGCTGCAGTGTGCGCTCGATCGACTTAATTCCCTGCTGAAATCCGCCGAGGACCGGTTGGCAAAGATGCCCGGGGCATCGCTTGACCGCACTTTTGTTGATGTCAGCTCCTTGTTTGAGAGCAGGTCTCACAAACCGGAGCGGATCGAGCTCGATGAACAGAATGCTGAACTGCGTTTTATCGAAGGCCGAATAGTCGTTGAGTTCACGCCCGGCGAAAGATCGTTGGGGAAGCTAACTAACGACATCTGTGGTAAGACGCACTTTCAGGTGAAGGCGATTGACAGCTTCCCTGTCAACCTTCGGATTGCACTTGCCAGCCACATTGCTGAGTTAATCTCGCTCGCGGCGGAGATGGAAGAAGTGGTCATTGAAGACGTGAATGAAGTCTCTGACGGTATTGAGCAGGCGATCGCCTCTCTTTAGCGAAGTAGACAACTAACCTATGCGGATTTGAACAACACCTTCGAGGTCGGTTGCATCAACCGCCCGCACGAAGCCAAAGTTCATATGGCCGGACGTGGATAGCGGCGAAACCCCAGCTTGCCTCGGATAAACTCACTTCTGAGAACCTGGGCAAGAAGAGATAAAGACGGTGTTTAGATCCCATTGGTATACTTTTCGCCGCATGGCGATTTGCCTCATCGTCTGGTGGGCGGCTCGCTCTAACTGGCGAGTCGCTGTTTATGGAGTTTGAAAGCATGTTTGGTCTTTGTTGCTATGGCCGTTTCGAGTGGGCGATTCGCCAAGGCGTCGTCGACAAACACACCACTGGTTTCTTGAACGCAGTTGCAGCGACTGTTGAAAGCCGTATATTCACCATGAAGCCTCGCGGCGAATTGTTCCGTGCGGTCCGTGGCTGCGAGCGTCCCAATGCTGACGGGATCTATGTTCAATCGCACCCGAGTGGTCGCCTAAAACCGAACGGGGAAGTCGGCGAAGGTAGGGCGAACCGCAAAGGCGATCCCGTGCTGTACGCGGCCGACGCAGTCGGTATTGCGGTAAGGGAACTGCGACCCTGGTTTGGGGAAGAGATTTCAATCGCCGAGTTCACGACCAATGACCCACTGAAACTGGTTGATCTGGCTACTCCAAGAGGCGTCAGCCTGACGTTCGACCTTCTAGCGCGTCAGCATGACCACCGAGACAAGCGAGTGACGCCCGCCCAATTCCATGCCGCTGCTTGGGACGACATCGCAAGAGCTTTCTCCACACCTGTGTCAACGAGAATTGACGGCGATGGTTACCTCGCCACTCAGCGACTAGCAGCTCATTTTCAGTCGCTTGGCTTTGACGGTATCCGGTATCGAAGCTCTACCATCATTGATGATAGTGAGGCCAATAGTGCTGGCTTCAACTACGCGATTTTCAACTTTGAAAACATGCAGCCGGTTGATAGCTGGGTTGTGGAAGTCAAACGGCTAAACGTCGAGTGCACTCCAGCACCCTGCCAGTATTTCGACGGCCATAAATCGCAGTGAAATAACTACTCGAAATCATCGTCCGCAACCGTTTAGACAGCGCCTGGGGACGCTTCTTTAAACAGCGATTCAAGGCGTTCGGCTACTCGACGAGACAAGCGTGATCGCCTGCCGTGCGTATGTGGACCTCGATCCCATTCGAGCTGCGATGCCAAGACGATTGAAAACAGCGATCACAGTTCATTGCGGAAGCGAATCGAAGGCGTCCTTCGTCGCGTTAACGCACATCGCCTCAACTGTCCCAGAGCCGAGCCCATTCGCAAGCATCCCGATCGCTTTCTGTGCCCGTTACCGCTCGACGAACGAGTACGTTCGTACCAATCAGCACCGACTCGGTACGGCGACAGCGGCTTCCTTCCCTTCTGTCAACCCGAGTACTTCGAGCTGCTGGACTGGACAGCTCGTCACCAGCGGGCTGGCAAGTCGGATAGCACGCCGAAGACGCTTCCTCCGGTAGTTCGTCGACTGAGTTAGTCGGAAGACGACTGGCGTCAGTTGGTTGGGGGCTTTGGTCAACTGCTCCACGAGGTTTCCGGTCGTCCCCAAAACGATACATTCGCTCCGCAGCCACCACTCTGGAAGGCGATTTCGGATCAGCCCTCGCGCGATAGCCCTCGGGACGATCAAAGAGGCCGGCGACGTTTCGCACCATCTCGCTCCGGCGGCCGACACCGGACGCCCTGGTTTCGTTGCTCAACAGATAATCTGCCATCGGCTTCTTCGTCCGGTTCGCTTTGTCCTCTTCGAGTATGTGCAGATCTTCGAGTCGTTTGACGAACAACAGGTAAGTGATCTGCTCGATCACATCCAGCGGATTCGGGATTCCGCCCGTCCGAAACGCAGCCCAGATCTTGTCGATCTTGCTCTTGATGTCGCTCGTGATCACGTTAAACCTCCTTGTGCCCATGCTTGCCTATGCAGGGACTGGCTACTTCTTGACAATCGAGCGTTCACACTCAAAGTGAAGATTTCAATCACATCGGGATGGTGCGTGTATCGGACACGGGAGGGGGCGGCAGACAAGATTTGGTTTGCGGCAGCGTCTGCTGATCTGGAAAGCTGAACCTAGGTCACCTCTGCTCCCCGCGATGGCTAGATTTCGCAAAATGCTGGACATGCAACAAGGTGATACAGAGCGGCCTTAAGCTGCTGCCCCAGCAGCAGACCCATGCATCCCGGATTCCCTAAGTGACAACGCGGTAGAAGACATGAACGAGGCACGCGTGTTGCTACGATGCGTTCCGATTTGCACACACTGGTTCCGCGTCGAGAGTTGACCGAAGGTACCACCAGCTCAATTTGCCCATCATGGTGGACATTCTTACAGAACAGTCGGATGACGAACACTGCAACCCAGGACCAGGTGTCCAACACGATCGTGGGGCGATCGCATTGCAGTTCGGACATTGGCCGCACATCGCGAGACGCGAAGAGGCTGTCGCATGAACCGCAGGCGAGGCGTGCAGTCCTGAGGTATGCTTGCGGCAACAAACCGAGAATACCGATAGGAGTCCCACTCTCTCGAAACCGAATATCGTTTTTTGCCCCGGAACCCCGGTATTGTTCGGAAGCGATGGCTACTTATCTCGCGTTCGTACACTTCCGTACTTTCACATAACCGACCTTGGCTCGTACGCGCCCCCTCCAAATGAAAGCGGGATCGGCATTTAAACAGACTGTAACAAAGTGTTTTAGCGCTCACTCTCCAAGAGCACTCATGAAGGCCAGACCCGATAAGCGACGTCCGCCAGTGGAAGGTAATGGATCTCACTTAAAGTAACCATGCCGATCTGTTGGAGGCAGGTGGCAAGTTACGTCGCGTAAGCAACACGCCCCCCTGACCGGGAAAGCGAATAAAATGCGAATAGGTTACCCGTCCATCGGGAACGCCCCCTACGACCAATTATTCAGTCCCCGGAGGTCGCAGATGCCTTACTACACAATTGCCGGAAAGCACGTCTTCATGACGCACCATCGAACCGACAAAGCCCAACAATTAGCGTTGGCAGAGAAAGACATTCGCTGGCAAGCAAAGACTTTCTTCGATACGCCGGAACGCCGCGAGGCATGCGGCATTGTAGATTCTTTCCTTCGCAACCTCGCGGCAACTGACCCAGATGGGTTCGATCGGGACTGGGTTCAAATTCATCTGGAGGGCGACGAGGCGTCAAACAACGTATGGGATCTACTCTACGACTACTGCAATCTATCTAGCGCTGCATCTCTAATAGATATTCGAAATAATGAACAGCGTGACATAGACAATTTCATGAACAACAGCTACACCCATCCCATGGGAAAAGTGTTTGCCATCGAGGCAATGGGACCGAAACGCTGGTTTAAACGACAGGCGGGAGTGCGCGTCATAATCAACGCCGAGAGAGTAAGTGCAGTTCATGGAACCTTATCTAATTTTACGTTCGTTTCAGATGGTGTGCGGATTCATTGTTCCAAGAATCTCACTGTCGGTGGGCTATCTACAAGGCAGCAAGTGTTGACGCATCACTTCGATATCGCCCAATCCACGTGCAGAACCGTCGAAACACATCGGGCTGACAAAACATCAGAAGCGCACTGTGACACTCACACTGCAAAGAAGGTGGGGAGTGATTCACCGCGAAAGCGACATTCCCAGTTGAGGTCAACACTAGCAACTTTATTAGTCATGCTCCTCCTGACGGTCCCCGTAATCACATTTGCCATATTCGCAGGTGAACGCAATGCAGTCATACCGGATCACCCATCACCTGCTAGGTGGCAACTTGAGCGAAAAAACTTGCTGCTTGAACTCGAATACCTCGAATCCGAAGCAAATCGAATAGACCCTACGGACAATTCTGTTCTTACACGCAAAGACGAGCTGGGACGCCGAGCAAACAAAATCGCTGAACGTTTATATGACCTTCGCTATTTCAATTCCGCAGAAAATCGAGCGATCGTTAACGACCCAAAGAGGTAAATCAAAGGCGTTCCATGAACGAGCGGCTGTCGAGGATTTGTAACGCAAAAGTCAGCGGATGCATTTCTGACAGTGTGGCTGAATCTGCTGCGGAAGTGACGTCTCGTCCCTTGTGCGATTGCATCAAGCTCTGGCTTTCCCACTCGACAACACAGGAAGGCTCAGAAGCTGGTGACTTAGTGGGCGATCGCGAATAACATTTCCAAAAGGAATCGTCAGCGCATCCGTCATGATCGGACGCTATATTCTTCGTCAATCAACGACCACTAAGCCGCCATCTACTTTGCGTCGATGCAAAAGACCGGCCAACCTCAAACGAGACAGAACAATCGCCTGACAATGGTTTCAGGTACCAGCTACATCCCCGATGTGTAGCCTCCCGTTTTCCGCTACACGCTCACGCAGAGAACCCGCGATCAAGACGCTGAATTCTGTTCGTTGAGTAGCTCATAGAGGCGTGATGGCCCGGTCAGGATCTCCTTCAGCCCTTCGAATACAGCTCTTGAGTTGACAGCTTGGCTGCTCATCTCAGTGTGAGCATCGAGCGCCTCAATGATCGCATTCATGATCTCACTGTCCAGGTCGGGAGAGTTGTCGAACTGTGACTTCGTGTTGCTGCTGGCTTGCTGCGCCAATTTCTCAGATTCCAATAGCTTGCCCAGCAATACATTGTTCACGTAGATGAGCTTGTCTTGTTCTGACAGGTCTCCTTTGAACAGATCATTTACCTTCTCGATGATTTCGTTCAGATAGGCTTTTTTCGGTTCGCGAACCTCGCCGGTCCCTACTCCCGACAACGGAGACAGTTCGGGGTACTTGTCGCCAGCAAGCTTCATCCTTTGCTTGCCCTTGTTTCGGAGATTGTGATGCGTCAGGACAACCTCCGATAAATCCACTCCCTCTCGCTCTCGCCCAAACTTCAGAAGTCGCAACAGATACTTAAAGAAGATCGATCGCTTCTCGAAGTCGGTGTTGGCGTAGTCAAAGATCTGCGAGAGAAACGAATACACCCGCTGATATGTGGCAGCGTCTGCACGGAACATCAGCAGAACGTTCATTTTGTCCTTTGCCGCTTTGGCTGCAGCCTCGTTTTTATCAGACTCCGCTTCCTTGAACGCATTTTTGGCAGCCAAAAATTGCTTCAACAGCCGATCGGCAACCGGCGTGATCGCTGCCTCTAACTGCTTTTGTTTGGCGCCAGGATTCAGCTCGACGGCAACGACACGTTCGATTTCATGTTCGTCGTAGAATCCGTATTCATCGAGTTTCGTCCGCAAATTCAGAACGATGTTCGGATCGGTGACGCCTTCCAACGCAGCCGTTGTGTAGTAGGTCTTGAATGCAGCTAGCACGTCATCCGGCTTATTGACGAAGTCCAGCACATAGGTCGTGTCCTTGCCTGGATAGCATCGGTTCAATCTCGACAGTGTTTGCACGGCTTGGATACCTGCCAACTTCTTGTCGACGTACATCGCGCATAGCAGCGGCTGGTCAAACCCAGTCTGGAATTTGTTCGCCACCAGCAAGATCTGATATTCATCGCCTCGAAACGCCTCACGGATGTCCCGTCCTTTCAGATCCGGATTCATCTCCGTACTGGTCTCTTTGAATGGTTCAGGCCCCGACTCGTTGTCATTGACCTCCCCAGAGAACGCGACCAGCGACTTGATGTCGTACCCTTGGCTCTCGATATACTTGTTGATCGCAATTTGCCATCGGACGGCTTCCAGTCGGCTACCTGTGACCACCATCGCCTTGGCTTTCCCATCGAGCAAGGGCGTGACCATTTCCCGGAAGTGCTCCACGACAATCTGAACTCGTTGCGAGATGTTGTAGGGATGCAGGCGTACCCAACGCATCAATCCCTTCATCGCTTCGGCGTGTTCAACGGCTTTCTCATCCCACTCTTTTCCTTTGTTTGCCAGTTTGAACGCCAGCTTATATGACGTGTAGTTCCGCAAAACATCCAGAATGAACCCCTCCTCGATGGCTTGCTGCATCGAGTAAACGTGGAAGGGTTTCGGCAGG
>NZ_ANOH01000178.1 GCF_000346505.1 Aporhodopirellula sallentina SM41 | reverse complement strand
GCCGCGACATGACCGAGGGCAAGGTCAGCTCGCTCGCCGACGCAACCAAAAACCTGATTCGTAACCTCGACGACGATCGCCCGATTGTCATCGACGCGTTCATCAGCAACGAAGTGCCGGAGCTTTACGCTCAAACGCGTTACGAGCTGATCAACCTGCTCAAAGAGTTCCGAGCCGAGGCTGCCAAACGCAACCGCACGATCGAAGTCAACATGTACGACGGCATCGATCTGTTCAGCGATGACGCCGCCCTCGCGGCAGAACGATTCGGGATCGAACCGGTAACGCGTACCTTCCGCGAGAAGGGCGCCTACACGCAAAAACAACTCATCCTCGGTGCCGCGTTCCGCTCGGGCCTCGAAAAAGTCACCGTGCCGATCTTTGAATACGGCATCCCGGTCGAATACGAACTCGTTCGTTCGATCAACACCGTTGCCAGCGGCAATCGAAAACGGCTCGGCATCGTGAAGTCCGACGCGAACCTGATGGGTGGCGTTGTGATGTCTGGGATGCAGATGCAGCGAATCGAGAAACACCCGCTGATCGATGAATTGGCGAAACAGTACGAAGTCGAGGAGGTCGACCTGACCGCTCCGATTTCACCGGACATGTACGACGCGTTGCTCGCGGTGCAGCCTTCGTCGCTCGATCCTCAACAGTTCGACCGATTGGTTACGGCGATCCAAGCCGGTGTGCCTACGGCGATCTTCGAGGACCCGCGACCGGTTGGTGCCTCCTACATCACCCCGACCGGCGATCCCAAGCAAGCCGGCGGCGGGTTCATGGGAATGGGCGGTGGTGGCCCGCAACCCAAAGGCGATATCCGTTCGCTGTGGAGCGTTCTGGAGCTGAACGTTCCAGGCTCCGCTGCGGCCCAGGGCATGTACGCTCCCGACCTCGCGTGGCAACAACACAACCCGTACCCCGCCCTCGAAGCGGCAAACGAACTTTGGTTGTTCATCGACGAAGCCCTCGCCTCCGAACCGGGGGAATCGCTCAGTGACGACAACCCGATCACAGCCGGTCTGAGCCAAGTGCTCGCGATTTTTGCTGGTGGCGTGGAAGCAAAAGAAGGCGGCAAGCTCAAGCACACGCCGTTGCTTTCGACCGGTCCTGTTTCGGGAACGCTCGACGCCAACTCGGTGCGTCAGATCCTCAGCGGTTCGGCAACGCTCGCTCAAGAAATCCAAGGCATCAACCCACGGATGCCGATCGCAATGGCGATCGAAGGCGAAGCGGAATCGGACGCCGAGGGTGAAGAAGCGGACGAATCCGCCGCCGCGAACAACGGCATCAAAGTCGTCTATGTCGCCGACACCGACGTGATCCTGCCGGAGTTCCTGATCATCCGTGCGGACCCGAAACAGATGGAACTGCGGCTGCAGTTGCAAAACGTGACCTTCGCCCTCAACGCGATCGACTGGCTCACGGGTGACACCAGTTTCATCGACGTTCGTAACCACGAACTGAACTTTGCCAGCCTCAAGATGATTGACGCTCGGAAGGAACAGGCCAACAGCCAGGTCCGCAAACGTAGCCGCGATTTCCAAAAGGAATTCGACGAAACGATCCGCGTCGCTCAAGAGAAGATCGACACCGAATTGCAGTCGCTGCGTGAGGAAGTCGAGAAACTGCAGGAAGAGCGCGAGGACGGCGAAGTCCCACAGAGCGTCCTGCAGGAGAAACTGACCGCGTTCCAGATCAAGCAGGAAAATCAACAACGCATGCTCGCGGTTCGTCGCGAACGGATGGAACGCGAACGCGATCAGAAGATCCGCGACGTCCGCCGCGAGGCCGACCAAGACGTCACGGCGATTCAAAACCAGGTCAAGACGTTGGCGGTGGCGTTGCCTTGCTTCCCGCCGCTCATCGTCGGCATCATGGTGTTCGCGTCACGACGACTGCGTGAACGTGAAAACATCAGCAAGAGCCGACTGAAGTAGACATTTGCCATGGCGTCATCACGCCCATCGCGGGTGTGGCCGCCGACGGATTCGGCCTTCACGTTCTATCCGGACGTGGGCCGATCGCCCTTTGCGAACTCCCTCAACTGAACTCCCACACAAAGACGATCAAAAGTGAACGAAGGACAAAAAACCGGACTGTTCTGTGTGATCGGCGCGGTCATGCTAGCCGTCGGTCTGTTCGTTTCATGGCCCGCTTCGGAACGTGAAGAAGTCTCCGTCCGTGCGGGCAAGGAACTATTCGAGAACTTCAAAGATCCGCTCACCGCGGCGAGCCTGAAGATTGTTTCCTTCGATGAGGAACAGGGGCAGGTCGACACGTTCGAAGTCCGTCGCGACCGGGAAACCGGCATGTGGACCATCCCTTCGCGGAAAGGTTATCCGGCGGACGCGGTCGAGCAAATGAAGGACGCCGCCAACGCGCTCGTCGGCCTTCAAATCCTCGACGTCCAAACCCGAAACGCCGAAGACCACGAGGCGCTTGGTGTCGTCGAGCCGAAACTTGAGGTTCTGGAGGTTGGCGATGTCGGTGTGGGACGTCTGGTTACCTTCCGCGACGAATCGCAAAAGGATCTCGCATCGCTCGTTATCGGGAATCCGGTCAAAGATGAAGAGGGACGCTTCTACGTCCGCAAACCCGGCCAAGACCCCGTGTATGTCGTCGAACTCGACGAGCCCGCCTTGTCGACCAAGTTCCAGGACTGGATCGAAGACGACTTGTTGCAGCTCAGCAGCATCGACATCGAAGCGATGCGGATCGAAGATTACGCCGCCTCGATGTCATCACGTGGCTTCTCGGTCGATCGCAACTACACCGCAGTCGTTACCGCCGACGGAACCGATTGGCGACTCGAGAAATTGCTTGAGTACCCATCGGACAGCCCGTTAGCTGACCCTGTGGAAGTCGACGTGGACCCAACCCAAATCGTCAATAAAGAGAAACTCAACGACATCAAGAACGCGTTGGATGATTTGAAGATTGTCGACGTCGTCCGCAAACCTGAAGGCATGAGTGCAAACCTCCGTGCCGACAAAGACTTGGTTTCGGATAACGAAGCGGTTCAGTCGCTCGTCGATCGCGGCTTCCTTCCTGTGCAGGCTCGCCCCGACGCACCCGTCGAGGTGCTCTCGGCGAACGGTGAGCTCGACGTCACGCTCAACGACGGCGTCGAATATGTGCTGCGATTCGGAAACGTATCGGGATTGAGCGAGGAGGATGAGTCGGAAGACAGCGACGAGGAAGACGGCACCTCGACCGGAGTCAACCGATACCTACTCGTCACCGCACGCGTTGATGAAGACCAGTTCCCGGCACCGGAACTCAAACCGGTTCCACAAACCATCGAAGAACTCGCGGCGATGTTGGGTGTCGAAGCCGAAAAGACAACGGAACCGGCCGAAGAGCCTGCTGCCGAAGAAGCGGCCACCGAAGCCGAAATGAAAGACGGCGACGCCGAGCCCGCCGAAGAATCGGAAGCAGCCGAAGAGTCCAGCGAAGAAAGCGAATCGGACAAAGCCGAAATGAAGGAAGAGTCCGCCTCCGAAGAAACAGAAGCCGTCGAGGAAACGACCGACGAACCGTCGAGCGAGACCGCTGAAGAAGGCTCAACCGAGGAGCCCACCGCCGAAGAAAATTCGTCGGAAACTGCTGAGTCATCGGAAAATGCTGAGCCCGAATCAGGCGACGCTGCCGACAGCAGTGTCTCCGAGGTGGAGGTCGAAGGCAGTGGTGAGGCGACCGGCGCCGGGCAAGGTGATGAAGACGACGCGGACTCCGAAGAAGATTCCGACGAGATCGCATTCGCCGACCTCAGCGATGAAGAGAAGCAAGAGCGTCTCGAAGCCGAGCAGGAGAAGATTCTCAAAGAGAATACCCGTATGCTCGACGCGAGAAAGGATCGCCTCAACGCCGCCAAGCGACGTGTCAGTGACCTGAACGCTCGTTTCGCTGATTGGTACTACGTGATCCCGGAGACCACTTATCGCGAACTGCGGATTGATCGTGATGAGCTTTTGACCGCCGCCGAAGGTGATGACAGTGGCTCCGGTGCGGGAGCCTCGCTGCCCGGCGGTGGATCGCCGATGCAAATCCCCGGGTTGAACTCGCCTCAGTAAAATTTGTCGATTTAATCAAGTGTCAACCTGTTTTCGTTTAACCGGTAGCCGTAGGCGACGATTAGTGGCAAGTAGGTCGCCTACGGCTGACCGTTAAACGATTAATTCAACATCGCGAACAGGGCTGGGATACCTTCGGCCGACGCATGTCCAGGTCTCGGGCCTCGCCGCGTGAGGCTCGTGTGCGTTTGGGATGGATCGAAAAACTCACCGCCTTGTTCTCCCCGAACCCCGTCCGGTCGACAGTTCTCTATCGTTTGCAATCGGTCGACTTTTCTACCCACTCGTTTCGCGAACGCCCACAGGCTGAATTTCGTTCGTTTGAAAACGACGAGCCGCCCGCAAGAATGGGGCATCCCTTCCCGCCCGCTTCTCAACCTCGGATGGATCCAACGTGGCACGTAACGAACAACTCATTCGGCAGCACAAGTTGTTGCAATTGCTCGAAGACTCTCGCTTCGGCCGCACCATTGATGAGTTAAAATACGACCTCGTTGCCGATCTCGGGCTGACCACCCTGCACGGTCGTACCGTCCGCCGCGACATCGAAGCTCTCCAAGCGGCCGGCTATGACATTCAAAACGAAATGGTCGAGCGAGGGAAAGTCTACCGACTCGGTCGCAACCATACCGCGGTTCATGAAATTGCGTTTTCGGCCACCGAGCTGATTGCGTTGGCGATCGGTCGCGAACTACTGACGCCTTTGATGGGAACGCAGTATTGGCAAGGGATCGAAACGTTCTGGAACAAAGTCCAGGAAGCGATCCCCGAGGGCGTTTACGAGCACTATCAACGGTATCGAAAGGTGCTCTACGTTTCCGGCACCCCGTCGAAAACCTATGCCGCCCACGCGGGCATGTTGAAAACGATCACCCGCTGCATTCTCGAACACCGCGTCGCGGAGATCGAGTATCAATCGGTCGGCCGGCCGGCGACCCAGCGACAAATCGAACCCTACGCGTTGGCCGTCCATCAAAGCAGCATCTATGTAGTCGCGGCGGCCCCGGAAGTGACTGACGCGTCCGAACGCCTGCGGAACTGGAAACTCGATCGGTTCAAACACGCGCGTGTCACGGACGAGTATTTCAAGCCCGATCCCAACGTCGATCTGTCCAAATTCCTCAGCAAGAGCATCGGAATCTTTTCCGGGGAAACATCGACGCCGGTCCAGATCCGTCTCGGTCCACGTTCGGCGTCCTACGTAAAAGAAGACCCGTGGCATCCGGACCAAATCCTCGAACCGGTTGAATCATCCGGCGGCGATGATTCCGCGGAAATCGACGATGAGGACGCCCACACGGACTTCATCCTGACCGTCCCCGCCTCCCATCCACGCGAGCTCCTGCCGAAGGTTCTCGCACTCGGGGCCGATGCCGAGGTGCTCTCACCCGTAGAATACCGCGACGCCGTCGCCTCCGTTGTGAAAACGCTCGGTCAGCGTTACGGTGATCAATAGACTCCGGTGCGTCGTCTGCCGCAGCCGTAGGAAGTCGATCGCTCCCGCGTGATCTCGTGCGAGCCGGATTAATCGTTCACCAATCGCTCCCGATCGGGCCGATTGACGCTGCGCGCTTCCTCTCACCTTCTCGGCTCCCCTCCAACCATTTAGAATCCCTGCTTACTCAGATCGACAACATTTAAACAACCTTATTGGGTGGACAGATACCATGAGCGGTGATTGTGATTTTGGACTGATTGGCTTGGCCGTGATGGGCGAGAACCTAGCTCTCAACGTTGAGAGCCGTGGTTACAAGGTCGCCGTTTACAACCGGACGACCAGCAAGGTCGACGAGTTGATCGAAGGTCGTGCGAAGGGCAAAAACTTCGTCGGCACCCATACGCTTGAGGACTTCGTCGCCGCGGTCGCCCGCCCACGTAAATTGATGATGCTCGTCAAAGCCGGCCCCGCCGTCGACGCGATCATCGACTCGCTGATCCCACTTTGCGATGAAGGCGACATCATCATCGACGGTGGTAACACCTACTACGTCGACACCGAGCGACGCACCAAACTCGTCGAAGAGGCAGGCCTGCTGTACGTCGGTGCCGGTGTCTCCGGTGGGGAAGAAGGTGCTCTCAAAGGCCCGAGCCTCATGCCCGGCGGAACCGAAGCCGCGTGGCCGCACATCAAGGACATGTTCCAGTCCATCGCTGCCAAGGTTGGCCCGAACAACGACATCCCATGCTGCGAGTGGGTCGGTCCCCGCGGTGCCGGTCACTACGTCAAAATGGTGCACAACGGGATCGAGTACGGCGATATGCAGTTGATCTGCGAAGCCTACCAATTGCTGCACGAACTCGGCGGGTTGTCCAACGAAGAACTCTATGACGTCTTCGCGAAGTGGAACGAAGGTGTTCTGCAAAGCTATCTGATCGAAATCACCCGAGACATCTTTAGCGCCAAGGACGATCAGGGCGGCGACGGTTTCCTCGTTGATCAGATCCTCGATGTCGCCGGTGCCAAGGGAACCGGTAAGTGGATGAGCCAACTCGCTCTCGACCTCGGCGTGCCGAGCACCCTGGTCACCACCGCCGTGTTCGCTCGCGGACTCTCGGCACAGAAAGAAGCCCGCACCCGAGCGAGCAAGAAACTCAACGGACCTACGGATTCCAACAACCCGGAAATGTCCGCGCTCGCCAAGAGCCTCGTCGGCGACAAAGCAGCCTTCGTCCAAGCCGTCCACGACGCGCTCTACGCATCGAAGATCGTCAGTTACGCCCAAGGCTTCGTGCAATTGCAAGCCGCATCGGCAGAACACGATTGGGGCCTCGACTACGGTCAGTCGGCGTTGCTGTGGCGAGGAGGCTGCATCATTCGTGCTCAGTTCCTCGATCGCATCAAAGAAGCATTCGACGAGCAACCCAACCTCGAGAACCTGCTGCTCTATCCGTACTTCGAAGAAGCCGTCGAGAACGCTCAGAGCGGATGGCGGGCGGTCGTGTCGGCTGCTTCCTTGCTCGGCATTCCGGTTCCGGCATTCAGCGCGGCACTCAACTACTTCGACGGATACCGTCTCGAACGCTTGCCTGCGAACCTGCTCCAAGCCCAGCGTGACTACTTCGGTGCCCACACGTATCAGCGGGTCGACCGCGAAGGCACCTTCCACAGCGAATGGCTCGATTTGCGGAAGCAACCGTAACTCGCCGGCCACGCTTCGCTCACGTGCGGATCGCCAAACGATGCGGCACAAACAACGGGCAGCACACCCGTTGTTTCGCCGCCATGCGGTCGATCGTCGCACGGCCACCGCGTTAACGCGGTGATTTGCACGGTTGGACGCCCTGCGTCAAATTGGCCCAACTTGGCGTGCCGCTACGATTGGATTAAATGGAAACGATGCACCTGGACGTGCCCGCAGCGAATGACTGCCGGATACGTCTGCTTTCTGGTGCATTCCCCTTTCACCAACCCAAACGCAGCGTTGCCGAATGAAGTCTCCGACTCATCCTTCTCAAATCGATTTATGGATTTCCGGAGTCGCTTTGTGCCTAGCGGTGGTATTGCTAATCGTCTCCACCATCATCTGCGTCCGCTCGCAATCCAGCCGCCCTCGATCGAACCAAGATCAATTCACGCAGCAGGTCCTTCGCTAGAGCACTTTGCACGCTGACGTGTCCGATCCCGGTAGCTGAATTCGCCAAAATTCAGACCCGCTAAGTCTGGCGACATCGGCACACCATTCTCCAAGTCACTCTCCGGTGTTCGGGTAGTGGACCTTGTTAAAGATCCTCATGCAGCGGGATCTTTAACAAGATCCACTACCGCCGGCCCGAGAAACTAGCCTCGCTCGTTTGACGAAGGCAATTCGATCACCACTGGATTGGACACCAGCCCCGTCGTGCAGGTTTTGTTCTTCGAAATCTCGCCACTGCAGAACACCATCGCGAGACCGAAGATCCTGACGACGGACACATTCCCCAGCGTCCGCTTGGAATACTTTTGGTGAATGTAGGTCGAGGCTTTATTCCACGGCTGAACCATGACGGTCAAATTACGATAGCCTTCCGAGGTGAGATCTTTTGCGGCGAACGGCAGCAGTCGTTTGTAGATGCCTTCTCCCCGGGCGTCTTTGCTCACGTAGGCACAGTAAACGAGTGCCTGCTCGCTTTTCAGTTGAATTTGAAATCCGAGATCAGCCTCGTTGAACTGATTGACGCCACCCCATACTCCACCGATCGGCAGGTCGGGTTCAGAGGCACGACTGATCGCATAGCCGTAGTGTCCAATGGTGGTTTCTACCGGAACCGAGTTCCAGGTAAACGCACGCAGTTCCTCGAGTTCGGACGGATCTTCCACCCGCCTTAGCTTGAATGGATTCAGGTTCAGTTCGGCGAGAAGATCCGCTAGCTTTTCCGCATCCAGTTCGTAAACCGTTCCCACCGAGTACCGAAAGCACCATGCGGGAACAACCCGATTGAAGATGATTTCAATCGAATGAGCGATTCCGTGGCTTTTGATTTTCTGAATAACCGACATCATGGAGGCCAATGACTTCGTCAAAACGGTCTTCGTGTCGGCGACACGATCAGGGTGCAATGAATTCAAGAATAGGTCATCATTGGTGCGCTGTCGAATTGCTCCGTGAAATATCGAAAAAACGGATGACGTTTCATTCGCTGCTCCAACAATCCAACATGGAATTGCCGCACTGATGAATCCGACTACCGATCTGCTGTATGACGATCAAAACCGAGCACGGTGTTGGTGGTGCGGAGACGACCAAGAGTACCGCCGGTATCACGATCAGGAATGGGGGACACCGGTTAAAGACGACCACCGCTTGTTTGAGAAAATCTGTCTCGAAGGTTTCCAGTGTGGACTCTCGTGGCTGACCATTCTGCGGCGTCGAACCGCGTTTCGAAAAGCCTTTGCCGACTTTGATTGCGAAACCGTCGGTCGCTTCTCTGCCGCCGATGTGAATCGGCTGACCAAAGATGAATCGATCATTCGACATCGCGGCAAAATCAATGCGACGATTCACAACGCGGGCAAAGCAATTGAAATGCGATCCAGCGAAGGTTCACTGGCCGCATTCTTTTGGCAATTCGAACCTTCGCGGTCTCGCCCCCCGCGACGCCGCCAAGACATTGCCGCGGTCACCGGTGAGTCCACTCAAATGAGTCGTGAACTCAAACGTCGCGGCTGGAAATTCGTCGGCCCGACTACCTGCTACGCGTTCATGCAGTCGATGGGAATCGTCAACGATCACCTCGTCGGTTGCGGTGATCGAGAGCGCATCGAGCGTCTGCGTGATAGGTTCCAACGACCGTAGAACTCATCCAGTTTCAATCATCGCGCGCAAGCCGTTCCGTCCTATCGCCAACACTGCCTTTCCCTGGTCGACTCCTGTTCCTAAACCGGCCTGCGCTGCGTCGAGGTCAGGTGAAATCCAGTATCGCTGCGGCCAGGCTCAGCACGAGGAAGAACGATGTCATGTCTGTCAGAGTCGTCAGCACAGGGCTCGATAACATGGCAGGATCGATTCCCAGTCGGTTCATTAACAGGGGCAGTCCCGATCCCAATCCGACCGCCACGACACTGCTGAGCGTGTAGGCCGCGCCGATGACCAATGGCAAGCCACCCGTGTCGCCGCGAGTGCAGAAAACCACCGCGGCCAAAACGCTCGCGATCGCGACGCCGTTAAACAACGCCAAAAAGAATTCTTGTCCCCAAACCCGTAACAGGTCGCGGCCATCGATAAGACCGAGCGTCAACTCACGGATGCTCACGGCAACCGCCTGATTGCCTGCGGCGCCGCAAAGGTTCGCAACCATCGGCAGGAACACCGCGAGCACGGTCGCTTTTTCAATGATCGGTTCGTAGATCGTAATCACGCTGACGGCGATGTATGACAAACCGATGCTGGGCAGCAAAAACATCAACCGCCGGAACGTTCGCACACGCAGTGGCATCGTGCGTAACTCTTCACCGCCGACAATTCCGCCGAATCGCATCAGACTGGCGACGTCACGTTCCTGCAGCACTTCGAACACGGCCGATCGCTTTACCGCACCGAGCAGCGTCCCGTCGTCGGCAACGACAGGAACCGCCATGTGATCCACCCCATCAAACAGTGACTCGAGTTCATCGACGGACACGTCAGGCGAAACGACACTGAAATCAGATACGGCCAACTGCGCCATCGTATCTGAAGGCGATGCGGTCAGTAGAGTTCGGCTCTTGACCACTCCGACAAAGCGGTCATGTTCATCAACCGCAAAGAGATAGCGGGTCACATACTCATCGAATTGGTCGTGGTGTTTCCGAAAGAAATCCACCACCGACGACACGGACGTCTTCGCGGAGAATGTCAATATTTCGCTGACCATCAACCCGCCCGCCGTGTCGTGCGGATAGGAGAGATATCGTTTGATATCTGCGGCTTCGCTCGAACCCATTGCCTCAATGACTTCGGCCGAGCGTTCCGAGTCCATCGTCGCCAGAAAGTCGACTTGCTCGTCCGAGTCCACTCGAGAAAGCAGCGTTGCGGCGGTCTCGGTAGGCAACTGCTCAATCAGATTCGCCGCGAGCACGTCGGGCAGCAGTTGCAAGAGATCCGCAGCGAACTCGAGGTCAATCGGAATCAGCAACTGCCATAACGCGGTGAGCTTCTTGTCGCGAAGACGGCCGAGCACGTACAGCAGTTCACTCGGCGGCACTTCTCGCAGCAACTCAAGAGCGGCGTCGCCGTCGCCCGTCTTGATGTGTTTACTCAGCGTCTTCCAAGGCGGCTTTTCCTCGGCCGCGATCGGCGGCGCATCCAAGATTGAACTCATTGATTCACTCCGATCTGTTGCCTATCGATCGTTGGCGTTTCGATTCCGGCAGGCAATAGCCAACAGATAAGTTGGCGAGTTTGCCATGCGTCACCGCTGCGACGATCGAAGCCGGTTGGCGCGACCGACTCACCATTTCGAATAGGGGTTTGAAATAAGATTGGCGTTGTAGTAGCGACGGTCTTCGGTCACCTCATCGCCCAACCACGACGGCTTCGCGAACGTTTGTCCCTCTTCATTCAATTCGATCTCCGCCAACACCAAGCCTTCATTGGCACCGAAGAACTCATCAACCTCCCACACCATGCCTTCGTGTTCGGTTCGATACCGTCGCTTTTCAATCAACGGCGGAGGACAAAGTTTGTCGAGCATCTCCGCCGCGTCCTCAACAGGGATCTCATATTCGTACTCGCTCCGAGTCGCCCCTTCGGTGACGCCTTTGATCGTCAAGAATGCCTTTTCTCCCGCGATCCGCACACGCACCGTTCGCTCTTTCACGGTGCTCAAGTACCCCTGACGAAGCAACGTGCTGTCATCACTCCGGTATCCTTCGTCCTTCACCAAGAACTTGCGTTCGATCTCAATGCCCATGGTCCTGTCATCCTTACGGTAGGCGGTGCGATTAGTAAGTAGCGATACAAATAGAGACTAAACGTTGCCGTCAACGTAGAGCCCCGAACAGGCGTCTGCCATTGACGTGCGGCATGATTCGTCTGCGCCAGACCACAATTGGTGCTGCCGTGATCCACCCATTTCCGGACCGCGAATCGACGGTAAAACACACCGCGTCGAGGTTTCTGGCGAGCCAAAGTTGCCCGGCAAACGAGGCAGACATCCCTGCTCCAAGGCGGCGGAATTCAACCGACGTCGTGTTGTGTTGATCAGGAACCCGCCCCAACCGCTCGCCGGTTGCTTTCTCTCATCCTGGAGACCTATTCGAAAACTCATTCGCCGATCAGCGGTAGCCGTGGTTTTCTTAGGACAACCGCGGCGAATGCCAGGTAGCAAATTGTTTTGTCGAGGTATTCGGAAAAATTCTAGCTAGCAGAAAGTTACTCACCAAAGACGAGTCGTCTATGGGAGCACCCGAGATCACCCCGCTTGATTATGAAATCTTCATAATTCGGGGCGCTTGCATTCCGGACAGACGAGGCCCGTTAGAGACCGGAATGCGAAGAGATTCGTTCAATCGATCGCGAGCCAACATGCTCGCCGTGCGATCGACCGTTGGTTGACTAGGCTGCTTTGCGAAGCATTTCTTTGACGCACTTCCGCATCGATTTGCCTTTGATCATTTTCAACGCTTCCTCGAGGCTGACGACGACTCGTTGCCGCTCGTCGTCTTCGGGCCATTTCGGCAGCACTTCGTCGAGTTTCATCGGAAAGACTCGCATCTCTACCTTGCGTCCACCGCGTCGGATGCGGAACTTCTTGTTGTTGCCCTTTTTCACGTTGCCGGTCACGCCGGCTTCCTCGAACGCTTCGAGTTGAGCGACCTCGGATGCCGTTTTGTTTTTTCGGTCTGCCCCTTGGGGAAGATCCAATACTTCCGGCGACGCGTCGTAACGAGCACGACCTCTAACTGATTCTTATGCTTGCGATACGGAAGCACACCAATTTCGCGGTCCATCGGTCTCTCCTTATTGTTGTCCCTGTGAGCAATCGTGGTAACAACCCGACAACGCCATACATGAGTGGCGATACGGACACGTGGGAACCCGAGGGCTGCCAATAGTTGTGATCTGAGAACGAACTATCAAAGTAAGTGAACGCTGAGGTCAGTCATCCAACAACAGCGATTCAGCTTTGAAATCGACTTTGTCTAATGGGGCAAATCGTCTAATAGGGCAGGTCGTTGCGAAACCACGCCGTGGTGATTCCCAGCCACGGAGCGATGTTCGCCTGTTAATCTGAACGACTTTATGTCGTCGGGAACCGTGCACGCACTCCCCAAAACGGGAATGACTTGGATTCCGTTAGCACGTCATACGTGTTGTCGACGCAGCGGGGCGTCCCGCCACGTTGGAACTCGACGCACTTAGAGGAACTCGACGCACGTAGACGATCCGAAGGCAGCCTACGCAGCCAACCGTTTCGCCCGGGGCTTCGAAGTAACTTCTTGTAACAGACGTGCGTATGCCTCGCTGACCGATTTGTCTTTTGTGAAGCAGGAAACCGGTTCGCGTTGGATCCCCATGCGTTCGATGTCGGAAAGGTAGGGAATCGACGTCGATAGCAGGCTCGGAACTTCCGCACGGAACAGATCCATCATCTCTTCCTGCAATTCGTTGCCTGATCGCACCATCGAGAAGAACGGACGCAAACGCTTGGTTGGCAATCCGCAACGACGGCACATTTCCATCAACTGCTCGCACGTGCGCCGGCATAGCGTTGTCGGAATCATCGGCACGACGACGGCATCGGCGGTGGCGCAAACGCTCTCGGACAATAAAGAACCCGTCGGCGGGCAGTCCATGATGATCGTGTCGAACTCTTTGCTCAACCGGCGAATCACTTGGTTGAGGCGTTTCCGCGGTTGCTTGAACTCGTTCAAAATCAAATCAAACTTGTGAAACGAACGATGAGCAGGCAGCAGATCGAGTCCCTCGTAGTCGGTGCTTTTGATCGCCGAAAGCAAACGCGACTTGCTGTTGAAAAAATGCCGATTGCGTACTTTCGAATCCGACCGAATTCGAAAGTAAAACGATGCGGCACCTTGCGCGTCCAAATCGACGAGCAGGGTGTGGTTTCCTGCCGCCGCCGAAGCGAACGCAAGATTCACGGCGGTGGTCGTCTTGCCGACTCCACCTTTCAAACTGAATGATGCGATGGTTTTCATTATGCGGCCCTCTTTTGTGTTGGTTCGACAGCAACGGCTTCGTTGAAATGGTCCGCACTACAAAACATTTTGATTTGTTCTTCGACAGTGCTTCGTTGGTCGAGTTGTCGTTGGTACAGAGCACCAATCAGCCCGCCAACCGATGCAATCAGTTCTGGCGACGCCCCATCGGCCTGTTGCTTCTCCTGCAGGTACTCCGCGAGCGAAACTTGTTGCACGCAAATGTCATTGAAGTCACCCAATGAATCCTGCAGCTTCTTCAGCCGTTTGATCGTCATGCTGACTGCCACTGTATCGAGCAGCGGTCCAAAGAACTCGAGCGAATAGCGCAGTTTCTTTCCTTCGATACGGAGTTCGTGAATGTTGTCGTCCGGAGTCGACGAGTTCACCGCGGTTCCTTGGCGAACGATCTTGGCGTGACGATTGCGAACAATCTTATCGGCGAGCGTGGCGATCGGTGTCCGAGCATGCTTGCTCGCAGGAGACCGATCCGCTTTCTTTAACAACGTATCGAGGTCTCGTACCGCGCCGCGATAGTCGTCACTTCGCAACCACTCGGCAACACGATTGCATTCACGCGTCCGTTCGTCGCGGAAGTCAGCGAACATCTGATCGAGTCCACCGGCGAGTCCCACCGGAAGCGACCGACGATACGCGTCCTCTGCCAACAGATAGACGTCGAGGTCTCGCAAGCGATTGGTGATCCGGGCGAACTTTCCGAAGACCGCCTTGAGTTGCATCGTAATCTCGGCGGGGTACACGCCTTTGGACTGAGCAATCAGTGATCGCACACGCCGAAGCGCCACTCGGTACTCATGCAAGAATTCTGTGTCGACGTCCTCGATCACACCGCCTTCACGGGTCCGAGCAAACGACCAGAAGTTCCGCACCAACATCGAAACCGTTTCTCGGCTTGTCCTTTCAGCTTCCAACACAACGGACTGTTTTGCAGGATGAACCTCCGCGACTTCCGCGAGTTCGCCGAGGTAGCGAGATACGGCCCGCGAGTCGGCTTCATACAGCCCGAGCGACAGCAGATGTTCGATCATCTGCTGTGCCTCGTTGTCGTATCCACGCAGCGGCTGCACACTGCACAATTCCAATGACAACTGCCGTTGTTTGACTGGACTGAACACCGACTGCAGTTTCAGACGGACAACCGTTTTGCCGTCGACGTTCTTGATGTCGATACTTTGAGTGTCCGTGTTGACCGTCAACAAGGGACGCAAGGCTCGCAGTTTGAGAACCTTTTGCAGCGTTTCTCGCATCGCGGGGGCCGGCAACTCCCAACAGAAACTCGGCAAAGGCCCCGCGCATTCGCAGCTCGCCTCTGGCTTCTCGACCAGCAACTGATCGAGCCGGCTGAGTTGCATGGTCTCGTTGCTGCGGGAAAGCACCCATCCGGCGAACCACAGGTCACCATCGAGAGTGTCGCAGAATTCCGTCTCCGATTCCTCGCACTCCCCAGCCCGAATCGTGTTTCGGACCTGCAGCCGACCCAGCAATCGTTCTCGGTCAAACGCGGCGGGGAGTTGTAAAATTGTGTCTCGTGGTCCTTTGGTCAGCAAACTCAACTTGATCCCCGTTTAAGAAGTAGCCCCTGCCGATCTCGCCCGCTCGCCTCTCCCTAGGCGTTCACACGAACGTATCGCTCCTACCTCTTGTATCGACCAATTCGGCAATGCAGGTTAACCGTTTGTTCTTTCGTCCCTCACTATTTCTTCACGCGGATGGCATTTCCGCACAATGCTTCGCGAAAGCGAACCTCCGCGACGTTGCCCCAATGGTTGGCGTGGGACAACGGCCGACGTATCCCGACGTTCACTAGAAGGACCTGGAAATCGGGAAGCTGATGTCGCAGGCCTCGATAGCCTGAATGCAGTCAAATTCAGCTACAGGGATCGAACGCGTGCAATATCATAATCCAGTACGGGTGGGAAACTCGCCATGTGTTTCGGCGGGCACTGTGAATCACCGAGAGTGGTGACGACGTTGGCTACGGCCTCCGATCTGATTCCTAGATGAAACAGTAATGGTAGCGCTACGACTGAACCGACGCCCGCCGGCCATTCCATTCACGCAGTGAGCAGACTGATTTCGAAAGACTCGGGGGCTGCCGAGACACGCGAGCTATTGAGAGGCTACCGCCGCATCGCCCGCGAACTGCATCGCGTCGAGCGTCGCTTCCGATTTCTCAATCACCTTCGGTGCCAAGCGAACGTTGCCCGCCTCTTCGGCGAATGCTTGCCCCTGGCTCAGGCACCATTTCGCGAACGATTTCACCTCGTCGGTCTTCGTAGCACCGGGGTAGCTTTTGCGAACGAGCATCCAGGTGTAGGTGATAATCGGATAGGAGCGTTCGCCGGATGGATCGGGAACGTACGCTACCACGTTTTCTTGCAACTCCACGTTCATCAACGCTTCGAGTCCGCTCGCACCCGAAGGTGAAATATAGTTCCCGGCCCGGTTTTCGATCGACGCCATCGCGAGGTCGACCGCCCTCGCGGCACCGTACTGGACGTAGCCGAGCGAATACAGCGTTTGTTTGATGCGTCCCGCGACTCCGGAGTTGCCGGCTGCTTTCATCGCTTTCCCCGGCCAGTCGAGAATTTTCACACCGCGATCCACATCTGATGTCGCGTTGTTACTACCGAACCGATCTGCCCACTCATCGCTAATGGCGGCGAGGTGGTTGGTAAACGCAAACGTGGTTCCGCTGCTATCGAGCCGCGTGACAATGTTGATCGGCTCGCTCGGAAGTGTTTTGCCAGGATTTGCTTCGATGATTCGTGCGTCGTCCCAGCGTGTCTCTTTGCCTAGGAACGCGTCGACATAAACTTCGCGTGGCAACTTCAGGTCGGCCGGAAGCCCCTCTCGATTGTACGCCAACACAATGATTCCGGCGGTCATGGGCACCTGCAACGCACCACCCTCGATCGCCGATAGTTCGTCTTGGTTCAGCCCGGCATCGGTTCCTGCAAAGTCGACGTCGAAATCGCGGAAACGCTTTTCCCCATCCCCGCTTCCGGTCGCTTCGTACTTGATCACCACATCCGGGTGGACGCTGCGATACGCCTCGGCCCATTGTTTGATAATCGGAGCGGCAAAGGTCGATCCCGCTCCGCGGATTGTCATCACGTCTTCGTCAACGCTGGGTTCGTCGCAGCCGGTCATCCCGCCGAGAATAACCAAGCTGCAAACCGCCAACCCCAACCCAAAACCTTCATGCCATGGTTCATCATTCCACCTACGTTGAGAGACAAATATCGCGAAACAGATCAATCAATCGCACCGGAACGCTTTCTTTGGTGGCTTCAGTAGCACGCCCGGTTCCGGCTGTTCCCGAGTCCTGCAAAGGCCCAGATGGAACCCCCGCCAAACATGCCAACTGAACCGAAATCACCTTAGAGAAGCACCGTGTGCGAAGGTTTGATATTTCCATAATTGTGGAAGTGTCGGGCTGTGTCAACTCGGGACGTCAAAAAAGAAGGCCGGCAGTGAGAAAGTCCGTCAACGGCTGAGCTTTGCCGCCCCGGCTGATCCTGGCCCATTGCTCTGCGATACCTCAATACTCCGAGATGCCCATTCCTCCGGGATACAACTCCGGGATAGTAAGTCCTGCCGCTGCGGGTGAGTCGTCGCCGTTCTGTTGTTGGCCGATGCAACGCCCTAATGGAATTGTTCCGTACCCCAAAGTCCAATTCCGGTCGTCATCGTTGAATGCTCGCGTGACCAGGGGCCTGTTCTTTTCCCGAATCGTTCGCCTACGAACTTCACTGATCCCGTCTGGGCGACTGACGGCAACCGGTCTCAGTACCATCTGCAATCACCCGCCTTCAGCAACCAACTGACGTCTCAACCACGCATTATTTGCCGAACAGCAACCGCATGATGCCATCGGCGCACAGTGGCCTCGTTTCTCATGAGAAAAAGTTCACTGTTCCCTTTTCAAGTTCGCCAATCGTATGGACCTCGTATGGGGGCCACCCGTGGAATGAATGCAAACAGTCGCTTTTAGAGAGAGGACTTTTATTGAGAAATACTTTGTTGGTTCGGTCAGTTTTCTACCCTACTCATAAAACAGTGTTGGGCTTTGCGCCACGTTGCTGTTTCTTGGTTGACGCGTATTCTCGCACCGCAATACTGCGCTCGAGACGATTGCCTGATGGTGATCGTAACCCGAACGAGCAACGACTCCCGCAGGTAGTACCAATTGAGTCAGCAGGAGAAATGCTCGGCCGACGAACTTCCAATCGAAGACTAAAGGGACACAAATGCAGACAGGACTGTTGATTGACATGGACGGTGTGATCTACCGAGGGAGTCAATTGATTCCCGGAGCAGATCGTTTCATTGCAGCGCTCAAACGTGAACGCATTCCGTTTATGTTTCTGACAAATAATAGCCAACGCACACGTCGTGACGTGGCGACGAAACTCGAACGCATGGGCATCCAGGTGGGCGAGAAACATATCTTTACCTGTGCGATCGCAACGGCCCAGTATTTGGCCGCACGCAAACCTCAGGGAACCGCATACGTCATTGGAGAAGGCGGACTTCTTCATGCCTTGCACCGCAACGGTTACTCGATCGTTGACCACTCACCCGATTTCGTGGTTGTGGGAGAAGGACGCACCATTACGCTCGATGTTCTCGAACGTGCGGTGAACATGATCATGGATGGGGCTAAACTCATCGCAACCAACTTGGACCCGAACTGCCCGACGATCAACGGCACTCGTCCTGGTTGTGGAGCAACGGTTGCCTACCTGGAAGCGGTTACCGGTATCAAAGCGTTTGGTGTTGGCAAACCAAGCCCCATCATGATGCGAGCGGCCCGCAAAGAACTCGGGCTCGCCACCTCGCAAACCGTCATGGTCGGTGACACGATGGACACTGATATCCTCGGTGGCGTCCAGATGGGATATCGCACCGTTCTCACGCTAACGGGAACAACCAAGCGAGAAGACCTCGATCAATATGCGTTTGGCCCCGATGTCGTGATCGACTCGATCGCTGACATGGAAGATCCGCTGAGCTTCTTCGCGCACTCATTGCCACAGGGCAACCGAGAAGACGATACCGTTTCCAGCCTCTCGGAATGGCGAGAGAAGCAACTCGCTTAAGCTCGCGAGGTGGAGCCACAAAGCGTCGCTTTGGAACCTTCACCAAACGATCTGCGATAAACATCGAACCTATCCGAAGAAACTCAGTTATGTGAATGGCCGGCGGGCGTTGGCAACGGTTGTCTCTTCTCAACCGCGGCTAACGCCAATCGGCCGATGAGTTTTCGGATAGGTTCGTTTTCATCACTTTCGGTTTCGAATGTTGACGTCCATACGAGGACGGCGCGTTCTGTGCTTCGGCCGATGGGATGGACCTGTGCCCGAATTGAGGTGCAGCTTCTCAGCGTCTCTCGCCGACTTCGCCGAGCATGTTGCGGCGACTCTCTATCACGCCGATCCTTCGAGTTTGCCGGTTGGGGAAAGCGTGTTGCCTTTCACGCAATTTCCGATTGAATGGATCGCGATCGCCGAAGAACTGTACAAAAGCTTCAATAAAGCCGCCGTTGAAGATCTTGTGCAAACGCGGTGTGTCGGTCGCTGAACCGATACGCCTTAAAACAACGGCAATCACTCGCGTGACGCAATCGACCTAGCGATGAACCGCAAAGACCTTGCCGAGAAACGGCGTGACTGTTTGTTTAGAACTCACGCCATCGTGGTCCTCATCGTCGTTGGCGTCTTGACCATGCGCGATGCTCGAGCCGATTTCGGTGATGCGCTAGTGGAGACCGCTTCGCCGGACCATTCACTTTTTGGTGAGGTGGGGTTATCGCAAAATGAGCCCTCATCCATTCGCACCGAAACGCCGACACTTTGTGAGTTTAATGCTGCGAATCAGGCGAGTTTCGACGTCATCGGGGACGACATCGCGCTGCCGGAACCTCAGAGCATCGACGAGCAAGTTCAACTAGCGAGCTTCGTCGTTCATCCAAAGCCAAAGCGTTCCCATTTTTCGGTTGGGGTGTTCGAGTTCCGTCCGTACGGAACGGTATGGTCGGACATGACCTACGCATCGATCCGCACGGTTCCGGGACGGTTTACCTTGTGGATCGATTCCGAAGAGACACAAGGCGAGTCCGCATTTGAGTTGGATGCCCGGCGGAGTCGCATCGGACTCGACGTGATCGGTCCGTCCATCGACGTTTGGGGTGGGTTGGAGAGTGCTGCGAAATTCGAAATCGACTTTCTTGGCAACTTCACCACCGATAACCAACCCGACGTCCGATTGCGTCACGTCTACTGGGAGGCCAGAAACGAAAACGCTCGACTGTTGATCGGACAAACTTGGGACGTGGTTTCGCCACTGCTTCCAAACACGGTCAGTTTCCCCGTGTTATGGACAGCCGGAAATATCGGTTTCCGTCGGAATCAGTTGCGACTCGAACGTTACGTTTCGCTCGGTGAATCAACATCGCTGACGATTCAAGCGGCCCTCGCACAAAACGTGATTCAAGATTTTGCGTCCGGTTCCAGTGCGGTCGGTGTGAATCGCGAAACGGGCAATTGGCCGATGATCCAGGCCCGCGCTGCCATTGCGTGCGCCGAAGTGCAAGGCGGCGGGAAAACGCTCGCTATCGGTACGTCCGGCCATATCGGCGACACCGGATTCGACTTCACCCAGGGACACGCTGCCAACCCCGCACTCGGTCCAGAAGATGATGTTCGAATTCGGACATGGTCCGCGAATGTCGACGCGGTTCTTCCGTTGACGCAGCAGCTCAGTTGCCAAGGTGAGTTCTTCATGGGATCCAACCTCAGCAACCTCCTCGGTGGCGCGGGGCAAGGCGTTTGCCCTTGTTTGCGTGTCCCCATTCGTTCGGTCGGCGGTTGGTGCGAAGTCGAATACCGTTGCAGCAACAAAGTCCGCACGCACGTTGGATGCTCGATCGATGACCCAAATGACAACGACAGTTTGATTGGTAGGACGAAAAACCAAGCGATCTACGCAAACCTTTTCTACGACTTCAATAAGAACCTCACGACCGGCGTTGAGGTCTCGCACCGCCGCACCGAATACCACAACCGTACCAACGAGCCAGGGTACACCTACGTCGATTCACCAACGGAACCTGGCGAAGCGATTCTGGTCGAAGGTACCTTGCGATATCGTTTCTAGTGAGACGCTCCCTTCTGTACGACGCCTCGGCGATCCAAAAGTACGTGGCGCCGAGGAGTCGCTTGCCGGTATGCGGGGCGCATACGTAGCGCGAGGTCGTCGCACTCGATGATTCACGATCAACGAGTCCGGCAAGTTCGACCGCGACACTACGGGATGCGTTCCAGTTAAGTTAGAAACTCGGCACGAGTTCAGCGTTCACTCCGAGACTGCCCTTGATCGCCGACGAACTGTGATCCAAGAGGAACGGCCCCAAGGTTCGGTCAAAATGCAACAGCATGACTGTCTCGTCAGTCGGCGTCGGGCGTCGTTCGGGCGTGAAGTTTGCTTGGTAAACTTCTCCTTCGGAAATCTTCACTTCATCGATCATGCCACGGAATGGGCGTGTCGCTTCGCCTGCTTTGCCCGGATCCGCGCCGATGTACAGAGGCAGTCGGTTGACTTTTCGTTTGCCCTTGCCTGGTTTGGAACTCACCAATTTGCCGTCGATGTAGAGACGCACTTCGTTGCCGTCGTAGACACCCGCGAGGTGAGTCCAGCGGCCGGTTTTCAGAACGCTCGGGGAGCGTGCGGTCACATAGCGACCTCCCAAGTGCACGCTAAACTGAGGTGTGCCTTCCTTCATGAAAAAGGCGAACTCGCTCGAGTGCATCTTGGCAACGATTCCCTGTTCACCGTGAACGTTCTCCGGATTCACCCAGGCTTCCAAGGTGAACGGGCCGCGATGCAGAGGCAGGTCGCTCGATTCGATACGGACAACGGATTTCCCGTCTTGGGTCTTCAAACAGAGGTTGTCTGCATCACGAAAAAAACCGGCTGGCAGGGCGGCGAGTTTCAGTCCTACCGGCATGGATGTGGCCGGTAACGCGATCCTCACTGATTCTCCGAGATACTCTTTGGTGAATGTTAGGCGAGGGATCGTTAACTCGACTCCAGGTTGAGCGATGCGTTGGAAAGCGATCTCGAAACGTTTCTTTTCGCCCGCCTTGATTGTGAAGTGATCGTGGTCGAGCGAGGTCAACCAATCCCGCGTTGCCGGATCGAAGGAAACGGTGGCGTCGATGTCACGCGGTGTCGAATTGCTGACTTCGTAGACGACCACCCCGCTGCCATTGCCGTCGATGTCCATTTGCAAGCTGTTGCTGACTTCCTTCGGCCGAATGGACCGTGCCGCATCGATTTCAGCGATGAATTCAGGAGTGAAATCCGTTGGATCGATTACCGATCCGATCGGCAATGCTGCGACACTGACGGATTCCGGACGCACCGTGACGATGTTCATGTGGTGTAGGTAACCGGCACCAGGAATATCCGCAGACAGATGCCCCCCGGTCGTGGCCAGGGCATAGTAAGCGATACCGTCTTTCGGGCCATCGAATCGCATATGGTGGATATGGCCGGCGAAAACCGCGCTAACGTTGCCCGCCTCTCGCAGCATTTCATGAACGACGTCCCAATTGCCGCCGCTGTATCCGCCCCCGATCCAACGTGGGTGATGCAGGAACACGAACACGTGATCGCGTTCGCTGTGCATTTCAAGGGATTGTTTCAAAAACTCAAGCTGCTCCGAGCTCATGGTTTGAAGTCGACCTTCACTGAAACTCTTTTCATTCGTAACCGGGTCACCTTCGTCACTGTATAGCACGATGAAGCCGGCGTTCTTGTGCGCGAATGTGTACCAAAGAGGGCCGAAGTGTTCTTCGTAGTTGGACTCGTGGTGTCCCTGTGGGGTTTTGCCGTCTCCCCGCCAATAGACATCGTGGTTTCCCGCGACCGGAAACCACTTCATGCGGAGGTTGTCCATGATCTGGCGATACTCCTTCATCTGTGTCATCCAGGTCGGTGTCTCGTTGTAACCTTGGACGAGATCTCCCACCGTCATTACCAAATCGGGAGCGAGCAGGTTGGTGTCATCGACGGCTTGCTCGAGCACCTTGAGGCCAGCCGGAACACCGCTGGTTCGATCGCCATAGATGACAAAGTGAAACGAGTCTTCGTCGCTAGCCAACGGCAAGACACGCGACGTGTTTCGAGTCGTAAACGCTTGGTCGGATTGGTGGGGCGGGTCGTGGTGGGCGCCTTCGTGTGCAGAGACTGGCTGCCCGACACAGAAAGCCAGCAATAGGAGGGACGCGAAGCGCGGGAATGGGAAGGGGCGGTTCATAGAGTACAGGTCTTGCAGTGGTGAAACGGTAGTCAACGTGCGTGAAACATTTCAAAACGATCCGAGTTCGCATCGGCCGGTTGGCGTTCGCCTTTATTCAACCGGGAGGCCCCCGGTCGGACATTCACAGGCTAGCCGAGTCACAGTGGTATTCGGATCGGTTTTGAGACTCGGACGCGTCTAAACAGGAGGCGAGAACCTATCGTCATCACTTGGATTGGCTGTGAGGATTCGCAGTGGGTAACGTTAAGATTTCAATCGTTTCCGTCGGGCGACTTTGGGCTTCCGCTGTCAGGGGGACACACGTTACGGCTTGGAGGCTCTCGCAAAAGGCAACAATTACGCCGCCTGCTGGGGTTTCAGTGACATGCTCTCGTGGGAGCAGCGAGAGATCCGTGGCGCGTTCGGCACCTACTACGTCGACCAAGACCTAATCATCACGACGGTCGGTGGATCGACAACAGCGGGCGATCGCTTCGTAAACCGCAATGGTATGAAGGCCCGAGACATTTGGATGGACTGAGCAACACGATCGCAATGAGTGAAATCATTTCTGGCGGCGGTTCCGATGACATCCGTGGTGTCTGGATGTCTCCCGAAATGGGGGCAACCATCTTTTCCGCGTACTACAACCCGAGCGCGAAGGAGAAAGACGTTCTTGCCGCGTGCGACGAAGATATTCTCGATGACGCGTCGCCTCGTCTCGCCTGTTTGGAAGAAAGAGATACCGCCGCGGTGTACGCCGCCGCACGAAGTCATCACGTCGGAGGTGTCAACGTGCTGATGGCCGACGGTGCCGTTCGTTTCGTTGCAGACTCCGTCGACAACGAAAATATCTGGCGTCCGATGAGCACGGCACAAAACAAAGAAGTCATCACCTAGGAATAGAGATCCTCTCCCCTGGAAATTGAAAGGAGACCAATGATGAATCTCAGCAATAAAATGGCAACCTTGTTGCTACTGACCTCGTTCACCGTGTCCGGATGCGGGGCGTCCGGCGTGGTCAAACCGACTGACGAGCAAAACGCATTTGCCAGTGTCGCGGGCCTTGGCGATCTCGCTGCCGACGACGAATCGTTTGCTCCTGCGTTCGTCGCCGGATCGGTCCCAAAAAACCGAAAAGATTACAGCGAACGCGGTTACGAGGTCGCTGGTGATGCGACGTTCGACAGGGACACGGTTACGGTGCCCGTCAAAATATTCGGTCGTGTCCATGCGACGACCGATAGCGAACGACGGGGCGGCAAAACTAGCAAGGTCTCCGAGACCGAACAAATTTGGACGCTGATTCGCGTCGCAGACAAGTGGAAAATCAAAGACGCTCCACTTGGATAGTCCCCTCTCCCCTTCCGGCGTTTTTCGGCGATCGCAAACGTGTCGCCGAAAAACGCTCTCGTCGTCCCTCCGTAGCCGATCGCGACTAGCGCAATGCTTCGCCCGAGCGTCGACCATCCTCATTTGATTTCGTGCTACCAACGTCAACCTCGTTTCCTGCCTTCTCGTTACGCTCACTCACCGTCTCGGCGTGCTTGGTCGGACTCATCGCGTGGGTGTTTTTTCATGCGATCGGTGGGGCAACGTCGCGCGGGGAAATCTCATCCGACTCCGCTGCCAACGCGGGGCATGCTGTCGTCTCAACAAACCGAACACGCAACCACGTTTCCATCTCACAAACGCGACCGTTCGAGGAACATCTTTCGCCGCGCGTTCAGCAATCATTGACCACCTGGCGTCACTTTGTCGCGAGCAAATTCGCCGGAGACCAAGCCTGCGCCACATGCCACCGCGCCGAATACGACGCCCACCAACGATCCGGCCACTCGCGCACATTGACATTGATTCCGCAGTCCGACCTTGCCAGCGAACTATCGCAACTTAAAAACTACAGCGACGCTCGACGGAATCAGGAGTTCGCATTCGACGCTACGGAAGATCGGTTCATCGTGCGAGATGAAGCAAACGCGCCGGGTGTCTCAGTTCCGGTGACGTGGTTGCTCGGCTCGGGAATGCATGCGCAAACACCGATCGCGGTGGATGAGCACACACAAACCGGCGTCGAACTTCGATGGTCGTCATTCCCGAGTCAGGAAAAGATCGGCGTGACGCCAGACCATGAACGATTCGACGACATCCAACGTGGAACGATCGAGTGCTTCGGTCGCCCGTTGGACGGTTCCGATATCCGGGCGTGCCTGGGATGTCACAGCACGGTAACCTCGCCGCCCTCGTTACCCATTCTGCAGTCGTTGGTAATCGCCAATGTCGGTTGTGAACGGTGCCACGGCCCGCGACAAGACCACGTCTCGCTCGCTCACCAAGGTTTCGCCGAAGAAGCCAAACCCATGATGCGGTATGAAACCGCAGAGAGCTACATGGACACCTGCGCCGCGTGTCATCGCGATGAAACATCCGTAAGAGCCGATGCCAAACCGCATGAACTGGCTCGGTTCCAACCCTATGGAATCACACGCAGTCAATGTTATTTGGAGACGCCTGTGAATCTAACATGCTCAACCTGTCACGACCCACACGATACTGTTTCGAACGATCGATCGGAGTCGATTGAACAGTGCCAGCAGTGTCACGGCGACAACTCTCATACCGATCTTCGTGCTTTCCACAAAACTGTCGCCGTTTGCACGCATGAACCGGATGGTGGCTGCATCGAATGCCACATGCCATCGGTGGCATGGGCAGAGGGTATCTCGTTTCGCGATCATCGGATTCGAATCCCATGAACGTTGCTGACAAAAACTCAAAGCGTGAAAAATCTGGCTTCCTTTTTTCGCCCGGGATCGATCTCTTTTTCGTCATAAATTGTGCCTGGCCGTTGATATTGTTGGTCGATCGGGTGGGAGGCGTGACGACTCATCAGAGCCTTTTGTTTTGGCAGATCTACTTCGTCACCGCACCTCATCGCTGGATCACGCTCGCCTTAGTCGCGGTCGACCACCATAAAGGGCATGATCGCAGACGACAATTCATTGCGTTGGGATGCGCAATTCTGATCGGGTGTCTTTGCGTGAAAATGGGAACAGGCTCGCTTCTTTGCCTCGGAGCGATCGACTACATCTGGAACGCGTGGCACTTCGCGTCGCAGCATCATGGTATTTTTCAAATCTATCAGCGACGCTCCCGCCCGAGCATCTCGGGCACCGAATCAAATGGAAACGCGACGTCCAACATGAAGGCTCAGGCCCGTTTCGATAAGTTTCTTTTTCGCGGGTTCATGCTCTATGTGATCGGTCGAGTCGCCGGATGAGGATGGAATGCAGGGCCGCTGGAGAATTGGTACTGGATCGGAACGGCTGATTGGATCATCCTCGCCGTTCCGGTCGGCCTATTAAGTCGACAGGTGATACGTTATGCACGCGGCAGCACGAGTGTGGCGAGCCTCGCTTACCTGTCGAGTGTGATGACGCTGTTCATCGCTTTGTTGGTGGCGGCTCACTATGAGAACAATCAGTGGGTCGTGCAGTTGGCCCTGGCTTCCGCGATTTTTCACTCCGTCGAATACATGTCCATCGTGACATGGTCCATGTGTCAATCCGGTTCTACGTCGAGATCCGAGGTGCTGTTTCACCTTGCAACGGTGTGGGTTTCGTTCCTGGCGATCTTTATCGTCGTTATTGGACTGGGCAACTACTTGTTGTCACGAGGCTATTTCGAGTTCTGGGTGTTTGTGAATTTGATCGTCGCGTTTTGGCACTACTGTTTCGATGGGATGATCTGGAAGTCGCGAAGGAAAACTAACCTCTCGGCAAAGGTGGTTACGGCATGACCCCATCGACACCGCGTTAGGTGCGGCGTCTCGTTCGAACGCTATTGACCATCGTGGCGGCGGGGCTCATTTACTTCCGTCTCACGCGGGCGGATGCGACGTCGGGGATCACCGTCCTGTTTGGCAGGTGGGATGTTCTCGTCGTCTCGTTGTTGTCTGCGGGTGTGTTTGCCTTGGCGATCGCAGACCTCATCGAGAGGGCGGGCCGAAAGGTTACATTTGTCGCGGGCATGGTGCTCCTCGTCGCGTCCTTGATGAGCGTGAATATCCCATCGCTGTTGCCGTTATTTGGCGGCAGCGGATGGATGATGGCAACGGCCATTCGCACGATGATTGCCCGCACGGTCATGTCAGCGGTCATGCTCCTGGCGACGCTTTTGACGGGTACGGGCAATGCCCCGGCCACAAAAGCACCGTTTGAGTTCGCGAACATTGGGATGCCAATCGCGGCAATCGGAATCGCCTTGTTCATGCCGGCTGCGTACGTCGATTCCATTGCCGAAGGAAGCCGTATCGAAATACGAAAAGCCCTGCAGTCACAACGATATTCATTAGCAAAACATCATGTCGATGTTCTTCGTCAGCTAAGTCCAAATGCCGCGGTCGATGAACATCCGCTCGGGTCGCTCTCATGTGACCTCGCGGAGACGGTTGTCCGTTTGCAATCGGTTGCCGATCGGCCTCTGCCGCGACGAGCCTCGTCGTCTCAAATCGGACAACGAGTCACCGTACTCATGCAACTCGACCGAAACAAGGAGACTGCTAGGCTGCTCAACAGGTTGACACACGGCCCCCGTTTCGAGCCGATCAGCCTAGACTATCTCGGTCTCTGCTATCAACGAATGGAACGCTATCAAGAGAGCCTTCACGCTTACCGTGCGTCCCTGGAGTATTGGCAAACTCAACCGGATGACGATCGTCGGCGAGCCAGTTTAGAAAGTGCTTGGAAGGGGATCGGCTTCGCCGCGCGGCGTCTCAACGAACGTGTTCTCGAAGAGACCGCGTATCAAACGCTCGTTGAGATTTCTCCGGCCGCGCCGAACCATTTGCTCTTGGCTCAGTGTTACCGCGAACATCAGAAGACGCAACTCGCGTCGGTCCACACGACCATGGCAGCTGAGCTCTCTCCCGACTTGCAGACGCAAGCCGATTCAATGCTTTCGTCCATGGCGACCGATCATTTCGGTTGCCTACTCATTCCGAGACGATGAGCCTGGACGCACTCAGCGTCCGTACCAACTCGTTACTGGTGCGACGATCGTGCGAGTCGAGGTAGGTGCCGTGCCTCGGTAGTGCCGGCGGCGGACGGTGTTCCCGTAGAAATGGAACGGCCGGTTGGGCCGCTGTTCGATCGGCATCGATTTAATCTGATTCCGGTAGGCTCCACGTGCAATGATCACGGGCGACCATCCGGGGGAGGCTGCCGTTGCAACATCGGCAGCAGCAAAGATTACGAAGAATGCGGCGACAAAGGCGTATCGAAGTGGCTTCATGGAACTCAGAGACAGTAGTGACGCGTGGTGAGATTGAGAACCTATCCGAACCCGAATCAGCCGATCGACGTTAGCCGCGGTTGACACGATACAACCGGACAAAAAGCCCGCCGGCAAGTCAATTTACCGAGGTGCTCGGATAGTTTTTAAGGGACGAACGCTTTCCGTTGGGGGGGAAGATCAGGTAAGTCTAGCTTGCCCAAATGTGCTCGGGCATTACCCCTTTTCCAGAAAATGTATAATCCCCGCATCTTCGCAAACCCTATGCCGAAAGCGCCCCACGTTCCCGACCCGGGGGAAGGGATTGATTGAGGAAGCATGCCTGGGAAACGATGTTGTTCATCGCACCGCTATTTCCGCGTAAAGGGGGTGCATGTTCGTCGCAGTGGTCCTGTGCCGAAGGGAACGCAACCTTTGAACGGCACCGGTGAGCGGAGTGGCACATTCTGAACCAACGTTGGTCTGTCAGGGATCACTCGCCGCGAGCGTCGGTTTCCCTGAAACGAGCCTACGCGGATGGGAAAATTGACCGCAGAGAGGGTTGGCCCGCTGGTTTCAGTTGGAGGCCGGATGAAGGAGGCTTTGCGACGCGCATCCGGCAACCGCGCAGATGCCGGAACAGCGCTGCGCTTGGTCCGGCCTACATTTGTTTTCAGGTAGTGGATCTTGTTAAAGATCCCGCGGTGTGAGGATTTTTGACAAGATCCACTACGGCCTGTCCAGAAAAGAGGTTGTGTCGGAATGCTAGAGCGTCATCGGTGCTACTGCCGGAACAGCGCTGCGCTTGGTCCGGCCTACGATTGTTTTGGGTAGTGGATCTTGTTAAAGATCCCGCGGTGTGAGGATTTTTGACAAGATCCACTACGGCCTGTCCGGAAAA